>JANOBC010000408.1:0-1800 GCA_031411455.1 Limisphaerales bacterium | reverse complement strand
GCCCGCGCTCGCCGCCGTGGCGGAAGTGTTCGGCACTTTGTCGGTGCTGGTCGTCATCACGCGGATGTCGGCAAACTTCGCGCCGAGCGTTTGCGCGGCGATCATCGAGACGTTCGTGTGCAAGCCTTGCCCCATCTCCGTGCCGCCGTGATTCAACTGCACTGTGCCGTCCTGATAAATCAAGACGAGCGCGCCAGCTTGGTTGAGATGTGTGACGGTGAAGCTGATGCCGAACTTCACCGGCGTCATCGCGAGGCCGCGTTTGCGATGCGGATGCGCGGCGTTCCACGCGAAAATTTCCGCGCGACGTTTCTCCAGATCGGCGGATTTTTTCAGCTCATGCCAGATGGTTTGAATGCGATTGTCTTCGATTAACTGGCCGTAGTGCGTGGTGTTCGTCTCGCCCGTGCCGTGATAAAGATTTCGTTCGCGCACTACCTCCGGCGGCAGATTCAACCGGCGCGCGACGCGATCCAAAATTTCCTCGATGACCAACATCCCTTGCGGTCCGCCGAAACCACGGAACGCGGTGTTCGACGAAAGATGCGTCTTGGCCACCTGCCCGCGAAATTCAACGGCGGGAATGTAGTAGCTGTTATCGAGATGGAAGAGCGCGCGATCGGTGACCGCCTGCGACAAATCCTGCGACCAGCCGCCGTTCGACCACAGATGCGCCTGCACCGCGCGGAGTTTTCCTTTCGCATCAAATCCAACCTTGAACTTCGCGAGAAACGGATGGCGATGCCCAGTGAGCATCATGTCCTGATCGCGATTGAAGCGCACGCGCACCGATTTGCCGGTGTAATGCGTCGCAAGCGCGGCCAGCGCGGCGGGTGTGGCGGCTTGCGTTTCTTTGCCACCGAAACCGCCGCCCATGCGCGGCATCTGCACCACGACTTTGTTGGCCGGCAAATGCAACACGTGAGAAACGATCTGCTGCACCTCGCTCGGATGCTGTGATGAAGTGGTGACGATGACCGCTCCATCTTCGCCGCGTTCCGCGTGCGCCGCCTGGGTTTCGAGATAAAAATGTTCCTGCCCGCCGAACTCGAATTCGCCTTCGAGCGTCAGCGGTGCGCTAGATAAATCTTTCGGAGCATCGCCACGGCGGATGAAATTTGGTTCATTGTGAAAACTATTCTTGGCGATGGCGTCGCGCACCGTGAGAATCGGCGCGAGCGGTTCGTATTCGACGACGACTTTTTCCGCAGCGGCGCGGCAGGCTTCCGCTGAATCGCCGACCACGAGCGCGACGAGATGGCCGTGAAACAACACTTCTTTGTCTGCCAGCAGAATCTCATCTTGCTTCACCGCGCCGACGTCGTTGCGTCCGGGAACATCCTCGGCGAGCAGCACGGCTTTGATGCCCGGCATCAGGCGCGCAGCGGTGGCATCGCGCTTGAGAATTTTTGCGTGCGCATGCGGCGAGCAGACCGGCCAGACTTCGAGAAAATTCTTTCCGCATGTCTGGTCATCCACATACATCGCCTCGCCCGTGACGTGTTTGTGCGCGCTTTCGTGGGGAATGGTTTTCCCATTCGGAGGGACGAGCGCCGCGAGTCCCAAACTTTTTCCAGCTGAATCAGGGACTCGTCCCTCCGAAGTTTCATCGTAAAACTTCTCCAGCAAACTTGTGATCAACCCACTGCGATATTCCGCCGTGCCGCGCACGTCCGAGATTGGCGTAAACTCCGTTCGCAGAACTGGCAGCACGCTTGCGATGGTTTCTGCATTCCACGGTTTACCGAGTAACGCCGCCTCCGTCTTCATCGCCCGCGCTGGCATGACTGCAACACCGCC
>JANOBC010000407.1:0-3792 GCA_031411455.1 Limisphaerales bacterium | reverse complement strand
CAAAACTCGGTCTTGAGAAGAAATCATCGGGATTGCGCTATGAATTATTCAAAGCGCAAGGTTGCATTTGTTTATACACCGGTAAGCCATTGTCCGAAACTCAACTCGACCAATACGAGATTGATCATATTGTGCCTCGTTCTCTAGGTGGACCGGATGCAGCCGTCAATTATGTGCTGACATTTCATGATGTGAATCACACGAAAGAAAAAGGCAAGCTGACTCCGTTTGCACTTTTACACGGCAAAGAAGGATGGGATGCCTACGTTAAACGTGTTGAAGCCCGGTCAACTGCTTTGCGAAATAAAAAAGTTCAACTGCTCACGCGCGAAGACGCTCCCGATTTGGTCGAACGCTACACCGCACTGGCCGAAACCGCCTGGGTTTCCAAGCTGGCACAAACCATTGTCAACCTCCGCTTCGGCTGGACGAACGGTTATGACCAGAATCGCAAGAAGCGTGTCATTGTCGTTTCCGGCGGGCTGACCGCGCGTGTCCGCCGGAAATATGGTCTCGACAAGCTGCTTTACAAAAAAGACACCGACCTCGAAGCCTTTGCAAAAAAACTCAAGAACCGGGCGGACAAACGCCATCACGCGCTCGATGCAATGGTGCTTACGTTTATTCCCCAATGGGCGCGCGATCCGGGCAAGGAAGGCTTCTTCCGTTTTCCCAAAGAGTTCCGCGATTCCAATGGACGCGAGGATTATGAACAGATCCGAAAACTCTTTGATGATTCGATTGCCAAAGTCATGCCGCGCTATCTTACCTTCGAGCGCCCCGTTCTCCGTGACCGGGCTTACGGCCAGCGTGATAATAAAACGATGATGGTGCAGCGAACTTCATTGCGTGACTTGGCTTACAAGCTGGTGCAACAGAAGCCGGTCTTCAATCTGACCTACGCGGCAACCCAAATTAAGGATGTGCGCGATGAACGCATAAAACAGGAACTCCAAAAATTCACCGCCACTGTGCCGGACGAACCGGCTTGGAATGTGTTTTGTGACCGGTTTGAAAAAGGTGAATTGGATTCCATGCGCGGAAAGAAAGTTTCCAAAGTCACTCAAAACCTAAATGAAGATATTTTTGAATATAAGGATATGTCAAAGGACGGACGTGGTGCGTTTCGTCGCCGAAAAGAAAATCATAGCGGACAATTTATTTACACGGACGCCCAGGGCAATCCAAGCGTGGAAGTCGTCCGCGTTTTTGATTCTGTCGCAAAAGTGAAGGCCGAGATCGAAGCCAAGGGCAGTGGTATCAGCATTGTTGATTTTTATCAAAAATGGTGTTTGGTCAAGCTCGTCAAACCAGTAGTTCACGGGGTCGTCACTCTTGAACCAGGGACATACCAGTTGAACACGATTAAGAAAGACGGTCGAGCACAGGTAACAAGCGCTGGCGGAGAAACAAGTCCGGTAATCAGCTTGGGTAAATTTCTCGCCGCTGGATTCAAACGTGTGGGTTAACCTTCAAAAATTATGAGCCACCGCATCCTGCACGTTTTCCAGCACGGCGCGATTCTTGGCCGGGAACGCGGTTTCATCATCTGCCGCGGCAGTGCGCCCTTGAATTTGGCCGGCCACAGGATTAACCTATGAGCAATGAAACTCCGACTGGATCTGCTGGAGCATCTGACGGACGAGGACATCCGCGAGGAAGTCCTGGCGAACAATCACCGTTACAAGCCCGAGCCGCTTTTCTCAAAAACCGGAGTTGGGAGTCTGTCATCAGCCTCAACGCAGGAGCGTGCGCAAGAGGAGGCGCGCAGCACGGCTTTAATCGAGAGACTCAAGCAGCGTGCCGCCGCGAGTGGGAAGCCAGACAGCAACAAGCCTGCTCCCTCGCCGAACTTATAGAATTTCTGCGGCAATGCCATCGCCACGCCCCGTTCCTTTTCTTCAACGGCAACACGTTTGCGGATGTCGCGCGCCAGATCGTGGCGGCGCTGTTTGCCGAACTCTCCACCGGACGCCGTCGGGAAGTCATGTCTGCCGTGGCCCATTACATTGCCGGGGTGCTGCCGTGGGAGGCAATGGTGGAAATTGTCGAATCCCTTTCCGCAGCCGTTGACTGGAAACCGGGCGACCGCGTGAAAACCATGCGTGGGTCGTTGCGCGGCGTTGTGGTCAAAATGCTCGACGACGGCCGCGTGGTTTGGAAACCCGACGGCACCGACAGCGAGTTGACGGCGATGCCGGACAATCTTTGCGCGGATGATCAAAGAAAGGTTGAACCATGAGCCACCACATTCTTCACGTTTTTCAACACGGCGCGATTCTTGGCCGGGAACGCGGTTTCATCACCTGCCGTGCCGACGGCCAGGCGGAACGGCGGTTGCCGCTGGATGACATCCGGGCGGTCATCATCGCGGCGCGCGGGGTGACGATTTCATCCAATTTTCTTTCCGGGCTGCTGGAGACGGATGCCATCGTGCTGCATTGCGACGAGCGGTATCAGCCGTGTGGTTGGACGGCTCCGCTGGCGCGCGTGGTGGATTTGAAGGCGTTCCAAAACCAGACGGCCAAGCCCAAACGGCTGAATGAAAAAATCTGGCACGAGATGTTGCGCGGCAAGACGCTCAACCAGTCGCGTGTGTTGCAGCATAAGCAGCTTCGCTCGCCGCATCTGGAACTGGCCTTGAAGCAGGAGCAGTTTGACGAGGGCAATTGTGCGCGGCGCTACTGGCAGTTGTATTTTCCGGCCATCGGCTGGTCGGCCACGCGACGCGACCGCAAGGAGGACACGGCGCCGAACCAGATGTTGAACTACGGTTACGCGGTGCTGTCGGCGTTGTGTCATCGCGGGTTGCTGGTGCATGGGCTGTTGCCGCAACTCGGCGTGTTTCACAAGCCGCGCTTCCGTTCCGATCCGCTGGTGTATGATTTGATGGAGGCGTTTCGTCCGGCGGTGGAATTGATGCTCGCGGAATTTATGCTGGAGCCGGAAGTCTCTATGAAATTGTGGTCAAAGAAAGTCGGCACGGAGTTGCGCGAGCGGCGCGTGCAGCACGGAAATTATTCGCTCAAGCTGATGGATGCGATTGATGTCTCGGCCAATTCGCTGGCGCGGGCTTACGAGCAGATGTCGGCGGATACGTTTTGGGTGCCGGAACTGCCGCTGGCAGCAAATTAATTGCAACCAACGGAGGGACGAGTTCCACGAGACCCCAAATAAATTTATTTCACTGAACAATTTGGTTCACGAAAAAATGGGACTCGTATAACTCGTCCCTACGATAGCGATGAACAATTCGCCTTTCAGTATGGGCTGGATCATGACCATGTTTGATTTGCCGGTGATGACCGACAAGGAACGGAAGACGGCCACGCGCTTCCGCAACGACCTGATTGACCACGGATTTTTGATGATTCAGTTTTCCGTTTATGCCCGCCCGTGCGTGAACTTCGAGCAGTTGACCAAACACATTTCCGTCATCCAAAAAATGGTGCCAGAAGCGGGCAACGTGCGGCTGCTTTATATCACGGATGAGCAATGGGCCAAAAGCGTGACAGTCATCGGGCCGAATTACGACCAAGGCAAGCGCGCGAAAAATCCCAAGATGCCGGATCAGGTGGAGTTCTGGGAGTGAAAGACAGAACCGAGTTGCCGTGTGAAACACAGTGGGCAACTCGGTTCATAATCAGTTAAGCCTTCCCCCCGGAAGCCAGTAACTAACTGGCACTAAATACATCACTAACAGCCACCTCCTGCAAGCCTATTTTATCTCACTCGCTTCCGGGGGGAAGGCAAAACCCGTGCTTGATCTCCATCCCCTCGCCGTCGATTTTA
>JANOBC010000406.1:0-2897 GCA_031411455.1 Limisphaerales bacterium | reverse complement strand
TCCTATCTCTACTTACACGCGCCGCCCTCGCGGTGGCCGCGTTCCTTTATTTCGGCGGCTGCGGCTTCATCCGTCCCCGCGTGGGTAAATTAAAATCACCACCCAAATGCACACCTAATTTAAACACGCCTCTGTCGGCCTGCTCGCTACCGCTGGCAGCCTCACCGTCTCGCTTGCGAACGTGAACGCCGTTTTGACCTGTGCCTCCCTCGTCGTCGGCCTCGCCGTCGGCGTCGCGTCGCTGGTGAAAATTCTCCGCAGTAAAAAACACCACCACCACCACAAAAAATAAAATGAATCAATCCCTCATCCGCGCCGCGCTCAAGATCGGAGCCGGTTATTTCATCGCCAAAGGCTTCACCGACGACTCCACGGCGGAAACCATCATCAGCGGCCTCGTCGCGCTCTTCGCCGTTATCTGGGGCGTGTTGCATCGTGACGCCGCGCCGCCGACCAACAAGCTCGGCCTGCTGCTCGCGCTCGCGTTGCCCGCGCTGCTGTTCACCGGGTGCGTCCAAGTGAATCCCGCGCACGTCGCCGGCGACCGATTCACGCCCGCCTACATCGCCGACACGAACGCCATCGCGAACACCGTCTCCACGGTTTCCACCGTCGCCAGCACCGCCGCGCCCGTCGTGGCCACGCTCTACCCGCCCGCCGCGCCCGCCGTCGCCATTGCCTCACCTTTCATCCCGGTTGCCGGGGGAATTTTCGGAACACTGCTCGGATTTATTTCCGCAATCTGGGCGACGAAGAAAAGCAAAACCGCCGCCGCCAACGAAGCCGCCGCTACCACAAAATAAAGTTATGCGCCAAAATACCACCCGCGCCACTCGCGTCCGTTGAAAAATCTCGCCCCGCTGATTTTGACAGCGGCTCTCCTCACCGGCTGCGCGTCGCCTAACACCCCGACGCGCAGCCCTTCACTTTTACCGACTGCACCCGCGCCAGTTCCGGCGCGCGCGGCCGCAACTGTGACCGCCCCTGGTATCGTCACACCGCGCCCGCCGGTTGAACTCCGTTTCGTCTATCCGCCAGACTGGAATCTTTTTTCGTGGACACTGCAAAGCTCCACCAACCTGACGACGTGGCGTGACGTGCCGGCGAACGTGGACAGCAACGGCTGGGTCAACATCACCAACACGCGCCCGGCGGAGTTCTACCGCATGAAGGGAACGCGCTGAAACGTCGCTTAAATCGAATCCTAGCGCGTCGCAGTTGACACGTTCCCCCCCTTTTGGCATAAAGTCTGCGTTCGCTTAACAGAGCGAGCCGGGCAGTTCGTAGTGGCGTAATGAACCACGATGCCCGTTCCTAAACGAAAAAATCTGGCGTCATTGAGATAGCTCACCCGTGTCATGGCGGGAAGCGACAAGGCTGTTACCTTCTTGATGACGCCATTTTTATGCCCTAACAGGGGCAGGAAAGAAACCATGACCAAGCTAGTGACTACCAAACAACTCCGCGCATCCAAGGCCGCCACACTCGTCAGTGCGTCTGGCAGCAAAGTAAAACCCGGCTGGATTAATGAGGTCCGCCATCGCGTCCCGGCAGAGGTTTACGAAGTTTTGAAAAGCATCGCGTGGCAGGAACGTCCAATGATGATCGCGGTGGCCATCCCCGTGGCCTTCATCCCCATCATCAAAGGCTACGCCGCCCTCTCGAATCTCACCCCAACCGAATTCGCCCAGCGCGCCGTGCTGAAATACTGCACGGGTGACGATTGTTCTGAAGCCATGGACAACGTGATCAACGCCGCGCTCCGCGACGTGTGACGCCGCGCTCGATGCGTCACACCCGCTGGCTTCACCGCCAGCGGGTTTTTTGTTTTACGGCACGATAGAGAAAAATTCCGTCGCCGCTTGCTTCGTCACCAGAAATCCTTTGAAGGAAATTTCCCGGTAATGTTTCAAAAGCATCGCCTCACTGTTGCCGGACTCGTTGGCGGTGGTTCCCATTTTATTCCAGCGCGCAATATGGTAGCTGCAAAAGCTGTGCCGGGCGACGTTGGGCAACCATTCGAGTCCGGTTTCCTCCTTCAAAGCCGTGTTAAAATATTGCCACTTCTGACCGCTGTTCAAAATCGGCAGTTCGCCGCCGAGCGCAAGCCACGCCCGCAAGTTCGGCTGAAGTGTGACCAAGCGCCGCCGCCGCGCCCGTCCGCCCTTGGCCGTGTCTTTGGTGACTTCAATATATTTTTCGCGGAACGCACTTTCTTCAATCCGGTCAGTCTCGCACGTCCGCAGCCCGGCGAAGTATCGGCACGCGAGCGCGCGGCATAAATTCAAATCGTAGCCACGCGCAAAATTCAGAACCGTCCGCGCTTCGCCGGGCTGGTGGATTGAAATTTCTCCATCGTCGGCGGCGGGTAACTCGACTTGTTTGCATGGATTGTCGCGCAGCAATTTCCGGCGCACGGCCCAGTTGAACATGATGGACACGTCCGACAGATAGCCGCGTTGCGTTTGCGTCGCCCACTCTGGCCGCACGATCCATTTTTCCAAATCATCGGCGGTGACTTCATGCGCGAATTGATTTGCGCGGCCCGGCACAAATTTTGAAAGCGAATTACGGAGGGCGCGAATGTAGCGGTCGCCTTTACCGGCGCGGGCCTTGGCGAGAAGAAATTGATTCACCAGTTCAACGACGGTGGGGCTGTCGGGTGCATACGCAGGCGGGGGAAGTGACGAGGGCGCAAAATTTCCCTGACCCATGTGCGCGTTTGCCAAAATTTGAAGTTGGCGACCGATCTCCGCTAACGCGCACCACACCTGACCGTTGACAGGAGTCACGACAGGTTCAATGGGCTGCTGCTCATTCAAACCGTTGCTACCATTGGTGCCCACGACAGGACTTGAACCTGTATGATTTTACTCACTAGAACCTGAATCTAGCGC
>JANOBC010000405.1:0-1932 GCA_031411455.1 Limisphaerales bacterium | reverse complement strand
CATAGTGCACGGCGCCGGCGGCACCTTGCTGCAGCACCTCAAGGAACACCAGCTGCACACCGACCTGAAACGCGGCGACCGGCTGTTCTATTTCACCACCTGCGGCTGGATGATGTGGAATTGGCTGGCGAGCGGGCTCGCGACGGGCGCGACCTTGCTGCTCTATGACGGCTCGCCATTCTATCCAGGCCCTGCCGTTCTGTTCGATCTTGCCGACGACGAGCGCATGACCGTGTTCGGCACCTCGGCCAAATATATCGACGCGTTGAACAAGGCCGGCGCCAGGCCGGGGGAGACTCACTCTCTGGTCGCATTGAAGGCCATGGCTTCGACCGGTTCGCCACTGGTAGCGGAAGGTTTCGACTACGTTTATCGCGCGATCAAAAAAGATTTATTGCTGTCCTCGATCTCGGGCGGAACCGACATCGTTTCCTGCTTCGTGCTCGGCAACCCCACGCTGCCTGTATATCGCGGCGAAATCCAGTGCCGCGGATTCGGCCTGGCTGTCAAAGTCTTCGATGACAACGGCAGAGCGGTAACCGGAGCAAAGGGCGAACTGGTCTGCACTTCGCCCTTCCCCTCCATGCCGATTTATTTCTGGAGCGATCCCGAAGGCGCCAAGTATCGTGCTGCCTATTACGATCGTTTCCCCGGTGTCTGGTGCCACGGCGACTACATGGAATTGACCGGCCGGGGCACATGCGTCATCTACGGACGTTCCGACGCGACCCTCAACCCGGGCGGCGTGCGCATCGGTACAGCGGAAATCTACCGCCAGGTAGAGCGCCTGGAAGAAGTGGTCGAGAGCCTCGTGATTGGCCAGGACTGGGACAACGACGTGCGCGTCGTCCTGTTCGTGCGGCTGCGCGAAAACCTGCTGCTCGACGACGGGTTGACGAAAAAGATCAAGGACCAGATCCGCAGCGATACCACGCCCCGCCATGTCCCTGCCAAGATTGTGCAGGTCCCGGATATCCCCCGCACCAAGAGCGGCAAGATTGTCGAACTCGCGGTGCGCAACGTTGTGCACGGCAATGCGGTGAAAAATCTGGAGGCGCTCGCCAATCCTGAGGCATTGGAGCATTTCAAGGATCGCGCTGAGCTGAGGAGCTAGGGGCCAGTAATTTTGGCCGGGCCTGCGGTATGCAGTGCCTTTACGCTTTCCTCTTCCGTAGCACGCAGCCACCGCGTCACGCCAGCGTGACGTGGACTTCTGGTCGCGGTGGATCAGGCCTTTTACAAGGCGAAACGCGCTGGCAGGAATCGCGGGGTGGTCGACGCAGGCACGGGAAAAGCCTGGGATTTCTTCATCCGGTCACCAGAACTTCCACCATTTGCCGCGCTGTCCGAGCTTGACCGTCGTCTCCGGAAAATTGGCGTTCAATGTGCGATTGGCATCGTCGCGCAGATCGTTCAGTCCCATCCCGTCGTAGGCTTTCACCAGCACCGCCAGCGCGCGTTCGATCGCCGGCGCGCGCGGATAGTTGGTCAGCGCGTATTGGGCCCGGTTGACGGCCGCGACATAGGCGCCGCGCCTCAGGTAGTACTCGGCCACGTTCACCTCCGCGGCGGCCAGGGCATTCACCAGATAGTTCATGCGCAGGCGCGCATCGGGGGTGTACTTGCTGTCGGGAAAGCGCGTCACCAGTTCCTTGAAGGAATCGAAGGCTTCCTGCGCCGCCTTCGGATCGCGCTCCGTCATGTCCTTGGGCGCGATGTAGCCCATGATCCCCATGTCCTCGTTGAAGTTGATCCGGCCCTTCAGGTAATAGGCGTAATCGTCATTCGCACTTTCCGGATGCAGCTTGAGGAAGCGGTCCACGGCGGCAAGCGCCTGCGTGGGATCGCCGTCCTTCCAGTGCGCAAAGGCCGTTTCGATCTGCGCCATCTGGGCGTAACGGCCGTAGGGGTAACGCGATTCCAGCTTCTCGT
>JANOBC010000404.1:0-1540 GCA_031411455.1 Limisphaerales bacterium | reverse complement strand
GCGTCGTCGTCTTGCCCGCGCCCGTGGGACCGGTGATGAGAACGAGGCCGTTGGGTTTGCGCGCCAGTTCATCAATGCGGTCGGGCAGGCCGAGTTCCGCGCGCGCCGCCACTTTATCGCCGCAAAAGCGCAGGCTTAATTCCGTGTGATTATTCCGCCGGTAAAACGTCACGCGCACGCGGCCTGCTGCGCTGTGCAGGATGGAGATGCACAATTCCCATTCGCGCTCAAATTTGCTCCGCTGTTGCTCGTTCATCAGGTTCGCGGCCATCGCATCAATCTCATCCTCGGTCAGCACGTCCTCGTCAGCGATGATGATTTCGCCGTTCACCCGGAACGCGGGCGGCACACCGGCCACGAGGTGCAGGTCGGACGCATCGTATTCATTCACCGCCGACAGCAGCCGGCTCAAGGTATCCATGCTCATGATTTGAAAAGTTCCCGCAGTTTTCCCCGCCAGCGCGCGATCATTCCCGACTTGGAAATGCGGTGCAGCGCGTCACCCGCACGCTGGCTGTGTGGGTTCAATTCGTGCGCCTGCTTGAAGGAATTTTCCGCCGCACCCACCATGCCCAGCTCGCGCTGGCAATGTCCTTGTTCCAACCAGACCAGAAAGTGGCCGGGATTCAATTCAACCGCCTGCTGAATCAATTTCAACGCCAAGATGAATTGCTCATAATACATCCGGATACGCGCCGCCAACAGCAGCGTGAACCAGTCGCCCGGCGCGAGCAGCAGCGCTTTTTCAAAACAGTAATTCGCCCGCTGCTCCGCGCGCGCCAGCAGCACGTCGCCGCGCGCGAGCCAGACGTAGGGCGTGTCGCCGCGCTCTTCGATGCTGGCGTCGGAAAAAGCGAGGGCGCCGTGCAAGTCGCCGCTGCGGCCGAGCGCGACGGCTTTTGCCGCGAGCAATTCCGGCTCGTTGGGAAAACGTTCCAGCGCCTTGTCCGCCCAAAGTTTCGCCTCGCGGAATTCGCCAAGCTCGATGAGCATCTGCACCTGGCCGGTCCACGCGATAGTGTTCTTGGGATTGTATTCCAGCACCTTCGAGTAAAAGCGGAGACCCGATTCAAAGTTGCCATCCGTGAACGCCGCGCGCGCTTCCCCGAGGTAATGCGCCTCGTCCTTGACGAGCGGTTTGCCATTGGGCTGAAGTTCGTGGCCGGCGTCGTCCGAAAATTCCAAGTTGATAAAACGGCTCATGGTATGATTTGTTTCCGCCCGAACCAGTGTCGGAATGGCCGACCGATAAATTGATCTTCCGAGACATCTGCCAGATGTAGCATCGCAGCGGAAAGATTTTCTTCGCCCACATTCCAGTTCCCGCTTATAGCAAGGTTGGGCCAGATAAACCAATGATTTTCCGGGATGACAACATTTCCCGTGGCGGGCATGTGCGGCAGATTCACATGAGAAACACCGTTCACGGAAAAAGTTTTTGGCGAGAATTCCACATGATCGCCCGCCACCGCCAGCACCGCGCCCAGATTCAGTGAACTTCCCTCCATCACGCCTTGGCCGCCGTGATTTGAAAATGAGT
>JANOBC010000403.1:0-6838 GCA_031411455.1 Limisphaerales bacterium | reverse complement strand
AGCACGCGTTTTATCCGTCGTGGGGTTATCAGGTCACCGGCTTTTTTGCGCCGACCAGCCGCTTCGGCACGCCGGAAGATTTTCAATTTCTCGTCAACGCGCTGCACGAAGCCGGCATCGGCGTGATCGTGGACTGGGTTCCGGCGCATTTTCCGCGTGACGAATGGGCGCTCGCCAAGTTCGACGGCACGGCGCTCTACGAACACGAAGACCCGCGCAAAGGCGCACATCAGGATTGGGGAACTTTGATTTTTAATTTCGGTCGCAACGAAGTCTCAAACTTCCTCGTCGCCAACGCGCTTTTCTGGTGTGAACGCTTTCACATTGACGGTCTGCGCGTGGACGCCGTCGCCTCGATGCTCTATTTGGATTACTCGCGCAAAGCGGGCGAGTGGATTCCAAACCAGCACGGCGGACGTGAAAATCTTGAAGCCATCGAGTTCCTGAAAAAGTTCAACCACATCACGCAGACGGAATTTCCTGGCGTCGTCACCATCGCCGAAGAATCCACCGCGTGGCCGCAGGTCACGCGCCCGCCTTACATCGGCGGACTCGGCTTCACCTTCAAGTGGAACATGGGCTGGATGCACGACACGCTCGGCTATTTCAAACACGAACCGATTCACCGCAAGTATCATCAGAACGATCTCACGTTCGCGATGCTCTATCACTTCAACGAAAACTTTGTCCTGCCGCTTTCGCACGATGAAGTGGTTCACGGAAAATTATCTTTGATTGGAAGAATGCCCGGCGATGACTGGCAGAAGTTTGCGAATCTCCGCGCGCTGTTCGCGTATCAATGGCTGTTCCCCGGAAAAAAAATGACTTTCATGGGCGGCGAGTTTGGCCAGGTCAAAGAATGGAATGAAAACGCATCGCTTGACTGGTGGTTGCTCGACGCCGGCCCGTTCCATCGCGGCCTGCAAAAATTTGTCGAGGACTTGAACCAGCTTTACGTCAAAACGCCCGCGTTGTGGACGGCGGATTTTGACCACGCCGGTTTCAACTGGATTGATTGCGGTGATCACGAGAGCAGCGTGTTGTCCTTCCTGCGCTCGACGGCGGATGGCAAGCATCAGCTCGCGGTCATCATGAATCTCACGCCGGTGCAGCGGGACAATTATCGCGTCGGCCTGCCGCGCGCGGGCAAATGGCGCGAGATGCTGAACAGCGACGCGGGCATCTACGCGGGCAGCAACAAGGGAAACTTCGGCGGCGTGACGGCGGAAAACATTCCCTGCCACGGCCAGCAGCACTCCGCGCAATTCACCCTGCCGCCGATGAGCGTGATCGCGTTCCAGGCGGAGGGTTAAATGAAGTTTTTCTTTCGAGGTGATGGTAAGCCAACGAAGGACTACCGTGTTTTGCATCAGTCCATGGATAGACAGTTGCAGGCTTGCAAAGATTACCAACGTCACTTGGATGCAATTTCTCCAAAGTTACCCGACGTGGCTCGGTCATTTATTTCGACTCCTTGGTATTACGATTTTAATCACCATGATTGTCCGCATGATTCTTGGCTGATGGATTTGAGCTTGAAGGTCGGTGTAAAATGCAACGATGACCGGACGCTGGATTTGACCTTAAACTTACTCGGCGCTTATCACGACCGCATTTTAATTTTTCACTATCGCAATGTGACCTTTTGTGGGTTTGAAATTCAGAAACAGGGACGACATAACACAGGCGACTGGCTACGGGACGAGTTTGATGTATTGGAAAATGGATTTGTCGCTCATGAAATCCTATGGCAGTTCGGAGAGCCTTGGCGAATCGTCGCTGAGTCAGTTGAGTTTTCGGCACAAGACCGTAGATAATCAAAGTAAAAGTCGCTAAATGCGTTCCTAAAGCTGGCGACTCCAGCGGTTGAAATAACTGAACCGCCGGGTAAAGCGTTCTCCCACGGATTCCCAGGTGCGCTAAAGCAAAAGCCAAAAACATTGATACCAGTAGGGCGCGGAGCGACGCGCCCGACCACTCTCATCTCTCCTAAGGTTGCTTTGATCTGCTATAAAACCCTCATGGGCACACCACCCTCAAGCTGTCCATCAAACCGGCTAAGCCCACTTTCGCCAAGGTGAACCGTAATTTTCCAAATGAATTATTGCGCAGTGGAACCATTTTTGTAAAAAATAAAGGAACGCAGGCTTATCCGCCGAACGATGACCAGCAACTTGAACAACAATTCTAATCCGACACCGGCCCAGCCTCGCACTTCTGCGCCCGGCAAACAGGGGCTTTACGATCCGCAATTCGAGCATGATGCCTGCGGCCTCGGCTTCGTCGTCAACCTGAAGGGAAAAAAATCCCATTCACTCGTCAGCGACGCGCTCCAGATTCTCGTCAACCTCGACCATCGCGGCGCGTGCGGCTGCGAGGCGAACACCGGCGATGGCGCGGGCATCTTGATCCAAGTGCCGCATGATTTTTTTGTGACGGAAGCGGCGCAGCTGGGTTTCAAACTTCCCGCGTTCGGTCAATACGGCGTCGGCCAGTTATTTCTCCCGAAAAATCCGGCGGAACGCGAAGCGGTGAAAGCCGAACTCTCAAAAATTATTTTAGCGGAAGGTCAGACGATTCTCGGCTGGCGCGATGTGCCAGTGGATAATTCTTCACTCGGTAAAACTGCCGTGGCGGCGGAGCCGTTCATGGCGCAGGTTTTTGTTGGACGCAGCGCGGACATTAAAGACGACGCGGCGTTCGAGCGCCGACTTTACATCATCCGCAAGCAGGCGGAGCAGCGCATCCGTTACGGTGGAAAAATTGCTGGCGGCAGTGTGTTCTATGTCTCCAGTCTTTCGGCGCGCACGCTCATTTACAAGGGCATGTTGATGTCGGAGCAGGTGGAAAAGTATTACGCCGACCTCCGCAATCCGGCCGTGACCACGGCGATGGCGCTCGTGCATTCACGTTTTTCCACGAACACGTTTCCGAGTTGGGATCGTGCGCATCCGAACCGCTGCATCGCGCACAACGGCGAAATCAATACGCTCCGGGGCAACGTCAACTGGATGCGCGCGGCGCAGGCGAATTTCAAATCCGAAGCTTTTGGCGATGAGATCAAAAAAGTTGTTCCCGTCGTCAACACGGACGGCAGCGACTCGGCGCAGTTCGACAACGTCGTGGAATTGCTCGTGCAGTCTGGCCGCGAATTGCCGCACGCGATGATGATGATGATTCCCGAGCCGTGGGAAAATCACGAGAGCATGGACGCTGAACGCCGCGCGTTTTACGAATTTCATTCCTGCCTCATCGAACCGTGGGACGGCCCCGCCTCGATGGCGTTCACGGACGGCATCCGCATTGGCGCGTGTCTCGACCGCAATGGCCTGCGCCCGTCGCGTTACTACGTCACGAAGGACGATGTCGTCATCATGGCGTCGGAAGCTGGCGTGCTGCCGATTGCGCCGGAACGCATCGCCGTCAAAGGCCGTTTGCAACCCGGACGGATGTTCCTCGTGGACACCGAGCAGGGACGCATCATCGCCGATGAAGAGCTGAAGAAAAAATATTCCAGCGCGCATCCGTATCAGCAATGGCTGGACGAACATCACTTGCTGCTGGAAAATTTGCCGACTCCCGACAAGCACACGGAGTTTGAGCACCGCAAAGTTTTGCAGTCGCAGCAGGCGTTCGGCTACACGTTCGAGGACTTGCGTTTCATCGTCGGTCCGATGGCGCGCGACGGCCAGCAGCCGCTCGGTTCGATGGGCACGGACACGCCGCTCGCGGTTTTGTCCGAGAAGCCGCAACTGCTCTACAATTATTTCAAGCAGCTCTTCGCGCAGGTCACGAACCCGCCGATTGATCCGATCCGCGAAGAAATTGTCACCGCCACGCACACTATGGTCGGCTCGCGCGGCGGCCTGCTGAACCCCGGCGCAAAAAGCTGCGCGCTCATCCGCCTAGAGCAGCCGATTCTAACGAACGAAGAATTGGACAAGTTGCGCTTCGTCAATCAGAACGGTTTCAAATCGGAGACGATTTCAATTTTGTTCAAGGCCGCCGAGGGCGCAAAAGGTTTGGAAGCTGCCCTAGAAAAATTGTTTGCCAGCGCCGATGCCGCCATTAAGGACGGCACGAACATCATCATCTTGTCTGACCGGGGCATCTCGGCGGAGTTGGCGCCGATTCCCGCGCTGCTCGCCACGGCGGGATTGCATCATCATCTCATCCGGGCTGGCACGCGTGGCCGCACCGGCCTCGTCCTCGAATCCGGCGAACCGCGCGAGGTGCATCATTTCGCGCTGCTCATCGGCTACGGTTGCAGCGCCATCAATCCGTATCTCGCCTACGAGACGATTGATGATTTGATTCACGAAGGAATGTTGCCGGGCATCGACCACAAAACCGGCGTCAAAAAATTTATCAAGGCTGCCATCAAGGGCGTCGTCAAGACGATGGCGAAGATGGGCATCTCGACCATTCAAAGTTATCGCGGCGCGCAAATTTTTGAGGCCGTCGGCATCAACAGCGCGGTCGTGGAAAAATATTTCACTTGGACGCCCACGCGCATCCAGGGCATTGGCCTCGATATCATTGCGGAAGAAGCGCTCACGCGTCATCGCCGCGCGTTCCCGCCGGTGGCCGTGAATCCTGAACTCGAAGCCGGCGGTCAATACCAGTGGCGTGATGGCGGCGAACAGCATCTGTTCAATCCGCAGACGATTCACAAATTGCAAACCGCCTGCCGCCTCGGCAGTGAAAAGATTTATCGCGAATACGCCGACCTCATCAACGACCGCGCCAAATCGCTCTGCACGTTGCGCGGGTTGCTCGATTTCAAATTTGCCGAGAGCGCGATTCCGATTGAAGAGGTTGAATCCGTTGAAAGCATCGTCAAGCGTTTCAAAACCGGCGCGATGAGCTACGGCTCCATCTCGAAGGAAGCGCACGAGACGCTTGCCATTGCGATGAACCGCCTCGGCGGACGCAGCAACACCGGCGAAGGTGGCGAAGATCCGATCCGCTACACTTGGACGAACGAAAAGGGCGACTCGAAAAATTCCGCCATCAAGCAGGTTGCGTCAGGACGTTTCGGTGTGACGAGCCATTACCTCGTCAACGCGAAGGAGCTTCAGATCAAGATGGCGCAGGGCGCAAAGCCCGGCGAAGGCGGCGAACTGCCTGGTAAAAAAGTTTTCCCGGAAATCGCCAAGACGCGCGGCACGACCGCTGGCGTCGGTTTGATTTCGCCACCGCCCCATCATGACATTTACTCCATCGAAGATTTGGCGGAGTTGATTTACGACCTAAAAAATTCCAATCGCAACGCGCGCGTCAGCGTCAAGCTCGTCGCCGAAGTCGGCGTTGGCACGATTGCGGCGGGCGTCGCGAAGGCGCACGCGGACGTCGTCCTAATTTCCGGTCACGATGGCGGCACGGGCGCGTCGCCGCTCTCGTCCATCAAACACGCAGGCGGCCCGTGGGAACTCGGCCTCGCCGAAGCGCACCAGACGCTTGTGTTGAACGGACTTCGCAGCCGCATCTACGTTGAAGCTGATGGCCAGTTGAAAACCGGACGCGACGTGGCGATGGCTGCGCTGCTCGGCGCCGAAGAATTTGGTTTTGCCACCGCGCCGCTCGTCGTGATGGGTTGCATCATGATGCGCGTCTGTCATCTGAACACCTGTCCGGTCGGCGTTGCCACGCAAGACCCGCGCCTCCGCAAACGTTTCACCGGCGACGCCGATCACGTTGTTAATTTCATGCGCTTCATTGCCATGGAACTCCGCGAGATCATGGCCAAGCTCGGTTTCCGCAAACTCGAAGACATGGTTGGGCGCACGGACAAATTGATTCCGTGGAAAGCAATTGCTCATTGGAAGGCGCACGGTCTGGACATCTCGCCGATTTTGCACCAGCCGAATGTCGGTCCGGAAATTGGACGCTTCCGTTCGGAAGAACAGGATCACGGCCTGGAAAAAACTTTGGACGTGACCAAGCTGCTCGATATCTGCAAACCCGCCATCGAGCGCGGTGAAAAGGTGAAGGCTGAATTGCCGATCATCAACGTGAACCGCGTCGTCGGCACGATCACCGGCAGCGAGATCACGAAGAAGCACGGCCCGAACGGATTGCCGGAAGACACGGTGCAGTTGAAATTCAACGGCAGCGCCGGACAAAGTTTTGGCGCATTCGTGCCGAAGGGCATGACGCTCGAACTTGAAGGTGATGCGAATGATTATTTCGGCAAAGGCTTGAGCGGCGGCAAGCTCATTGTCTATCCGCCGAAGGGTTCGACGTTTGTGGCCGAGGACAACATCATCATCGGCAACGTGGCGCTTTACGGCGCAACGGCGGGCGAAATTTTTGTGCGCGGCATGGCCGGGGAACGTTTCGCGGTCCGCAACTCCGGCGTGAATGCCGTTGTCGAAGGCGTGGGCGATCACGGCTGCGAATACATGACCGGCGGACGCGTCATCAACCTCGGCAAGACCGGACGTAATTTCGGCGCGGGCATGAGCGGTGGCGTGGCTTACGTCATGGATGAAGCGGGCGATTTTGCCGCGCGTTGCAACATGGAATTGGTCGGTTTGGAGAAACTAGAGGCCGCGGACGAGATCGAAGAGGTTTGGAAACTCATCCAGCGCCATCAGACTTACACAAAGAGCGAACGTGCGGCCAAGATTCTCGCGGATTGGAAAAATTTCATCCCGAAATTTGTCAAGGTGATGCCGCAAGACTACGCCCGCGTGCTGACGTCGCTCAAAAAAATGCAGTCGCAAGGCTTGAGCGGCGATGACGCTATCATGGCCGCCTTTGAAGAAAACGTGAAGGGTGGACACTGATTTGTCCGCAGATTGCGCAGATGAACGCAGATTTTTCTGAAACCTAA
>JANOBC010000402.1:0-15331 GCA_031411455.1 Limisphaerales bacterium | reverse complement strand
AATTATTTCATCGCCGGGCCGAATTCCAACAAGAGCGCCGTCGGTCAATTTAGCGCCACCGATCATGTTTTTCAGAAAGATAATTTTGTAGATGCCGACAAGGACGGAAAATTAAACGGACGCGTCTTGCTGCCCGCCGATTTTGGGCATGATGACGGCGCGCCGACCTTCGTGAAAGAGCCGAGCAATGGTTTGCTGGCGGGCTTGAAGATTGATTCAGCCGAAGACGCTCTTAAAAATATCCTCGCCGAGGCCGGTTGCTCGCAAAAGCGCGACGCCGTGGACATCCGCCTGATTG
The DNA here is from genome assembly GCA_031411455.1 of Limisphaerales bacterium. Lineage (GTDB taxonomy): Bacteria > Verrucomicrobiota > Verrucomicrobiia > Limisphaerales > UBA11358 > UBA11358. The sequence goes on along the minus strand of JANOBC010000402.1, from coordinate 15,033 downwards.
ATGCCGTCAAATCCTACGGCACACGCGGCAAAATCATCCACAGCGAAGCTGAAGTCGGCGGGCTCTGACGGAGCGCGTGCGGCCCGCCCGCGCGTTGTGAATTAAATCAAGCCGCTCGCTCCCGGCAAACTTCGGGAATAGTTTTAAGGCGAGCATTCAACCATTTGTAAAAAAGTTTGGAATGGATTAGCCGCCGTTTTCTGCGACACTACCGCCCCGATGAATCCGCTCCTAAAACTTTTGCTCGAAGGCGGCAGCCTCAACACTGCCCAGATGGCACAGGTGTTGAACTTGTCCGAAGCCGATTTGAACGCCCAGCTCGACGCGCTCAAGAAAGAAGGCGTGTTGCTTGGCTTCCGGCCCGTGTTGAACCTTTCCCACGAAGAATCCGGCACGGTGCGCGCCGTCATCGAGGTGCGCATCACGCCCGAGCGCGGCGGCGGCTTCAACCGGCTGGCCGAGCGCATCAGCAAGTTTGACGAGGTGGAATCCTGCTACCTCATGTCCGGCGGCTACGACCTGCTGGTGTTCGTCAACGGCGCGAGCCTGCAAAAGGTCGCCGCGTTCGTCTCGGAAAAACTCTCCACCATCGAGGGTGTGCTCTCCACGGCCACGCATTTCATGCTGCGCTCCTACAAGGAACACGGCTTCCTGCTCGGCGGCAAAGTCGAGGAAACGGAACGGCTCAAGGTCGCGCCGTGAGTCATGCACATCATCACGCGCAAACGACTGAATGAATTTGCCGGAAAGCATCCGACGGCGACGAGCGGACTGGTGCATTGGTATCGCGCGTTGAAGCGGAATAACCCCGCGAACATGGTTGAATTACGGCGAGTGTTTCCGCACGCAGATCAAGTTGGCGGGCTGACAGTTTTTAACATCGGAGGTAACAAAGTTCGCCTCATCGCTGCGCTTCACTATAATCGCCGGAAAGTGTATATTCGCGCCGTGCTGACCCACGCCGAATACGACGCGGGCAAATGGAAAGAGAGAAAATAATATGTCAACCGCCCAACTGAACAAAGCGTTCGCCGTCTGGCCGCAGGTCGAGCCGGCATTGCGCGTGCCGCACAACGACCGCGAATACCGCCAGCTTGTGAAGCAGCTCGACCGGCTTGTGGACGAAGTGGGCGAAGATGAAAGCCATCCGCTGGCTTCGATGATGGAAGTCCTCGGCGTGCTTATCGAAAAATACGAGGACGAAAACGTGGCGGAACTGGCCTAAGAATTTATGGATCGCCAACTCTCCACCATCGAGGGCGTGCTCTCCACGGCCACGCATTTCATGCTGCGCTCCTACAAGGAACACGGCTTCCTGCTCGGCGGCAAAGTCGAGGAAACGGAACGGCTCAAGGTCGCGCCGTGATTTTTTGAATTTAACTAAGCCGCAAATAACAGATTGAAATGCTGATTGACGCCAGAGGCGCTTTCCAATAAGAAATGACAGCGAATTCAAGTCAAATTACTCATGGCAACTAAACATTCAGTGCAAATAAATTTGCCGACGACAGGCTTTCGTCGTTCAATGTTTTTTAATAGGTTCGCAGTAGAACGAAAGGACGGTTTTGTTTTTATTCACTTTGGATTCGTTAATAGTGCCAACGTTACTACCGATTCCTATTCAACAACGATTTCTGAATTGGAGCTTTTAAATCAGAAGAAAACAACGATGGATTACCTTGGTAGGCAAGGTGCTATTGGTGAAGAACCACCGGCTTGGCAGCCAACGGGTAAAATAACGGAGTTGGCTTCTCATATTGCATTAGCTCACAATGGGCCAATAGCAGAGACCGCATTGTTTTTATTTTCGTTGTGGTCCACTATGGCTGAATCGCGGAAGCCCAATCCAAATTTGAACGCTGAAGCTATCGCGCTTTTGCGCTCTAATTTGGCTACGCAACAACATTTGATTCGGTTGCTTTTTCCGGCAAATGATGAATTGTTACCACAGAAATGATAACAGAATACACAGTAGATTTTGAGACTCGCCACGTTCGTTCCAGTGATCATGTCCGAACAGTTGAGGCTTCAGTTGCAACAGACGTGAGCATGGCTGAATTTTCAGTGCTTGAACGGATAATGGTTTCAGATTTTAGTGTGGAATTAGTTCCAAACGGCCAATCCAAAGCCACTGAAATAAATAATGGAATTGTTCCGCTGGTTGAAGAGTGGACGCATGAGCGTGAGCGGCATTTTGCAGTTCTCGCCGAAAAAGAAGCGCTCGGGAAACTAACTCCTGCCGAAAAAGAGGAAATAAATCGTCTTTCGTTCCTGCGGCGCGGGTTGAAAAATCCTCGTGCAGGTGAAGAATTGCTTTGGGAATACCAACAGCGCAAACTTACGCGTAATCTTGTTGAAGCACTGACCCAATATGTTCACTTCCACCAACCCGCGCGTGGTTCGGCAACCACTTAAACGAAAATTTACCGAATCAACTTACAAAAAGGCCAAGCCCTTTTTGCTCCGTGATTTTGCGTGGCGGTGTGCTTACTCGCTGCAGCACGTTGATCGTGTTGGATACAAATGTATGGAGGTTGACCATTTCAACCCAAAGCTCAAAGGCGTAGCCCGTAACAATTACAAAAATCTTTTTCCGGCTACCCGGCACTGCAATGGTTCAAAGAGTAATCACTGGACACGGCCAGAAATGCGGAAAGCAGGGATTCGATTTCTGAATCCCTGCGAGGAGGCGGATTATGGAGTTCACATTTTTGAAGATCCAAATACTTTTGAATTGATTGGCGCAACACCTGCCGGGAAGTATCACATACGATTTTGCGACTTAAATGCGCCGCATTTAATCCTTGAGCGAAAAGATCGGGTAACGCTTAGAAAACTACTAAATAATTGCCCAGTTACCGCCAAAATTTCAAACGCTTTTCAGGATGGAAATCAAATGTTAGATAGTTCGGCTTTGTTGCGAGCAATCGCGGAAAAAATGATTCCTCCAATTCCTAGCGCTGAATTAATTTGATTTAGTGTCTTCCCCGTATTCGTTTGCCGGCGCGGTATTTGTTCCCTATGCTTTTCTGATTAAATGGACCAATCACGTTTCATCGCCAAGCACGTCGTCAACCTGCCCAAGTCAGGCATTCGCGATTTTTTCGACATCGTCGCCAAGATGAAGGACGCCATCTCGCTCGGTGGCGCAGCCCCAAAACCCGTTGCGGGCAGCCGCCGCCTGCATTAAACTTTTCCCCATGAACACGGTTGCTGAAATCGAACACGCCATTGAAAAACTTGACCCGAACGAGATTCGGCGGGTCGGCGATTGGCTGGACGAGTTGCGCGAGCGGCTGTTTGACGAGCGCATTGAGGCCGACGCGAAAGCCGGCAAGCTTGATAAGTTGATGGAAGAGGCCAAGCAGGATTATCTGGCGGGTCGCTGCAAGCCGTTTCCATGAACAATCTCACTTCGCCGAGATACTGGCGGCATTACCACACCCTGCCGCCGGAAATCCAAAAGGTCGCGGACAAAAATTTCCAGCTTTTCAAACAGAACCCACGGCATCCTTCGCTTCGTTTTGAACGCAAGAAACCGGAACTTTGGTCGGTGCGCGTCGGCAGCGGGCATCGCGCCTTGGCCCGGCAACTGGATGACAATCTGCTCTGGTTTTGGATTGGTGCGCATGATGAATACGAACGGCTCTTGCGTGAACTCTGAAATGCAATTTAACTGCGGAAAATAATTTTTCATGGACCAGTCACGTTTCATCGCCAAGCACGTCGTCAACCTGCCCAAGTCAGGCATCCGCGATTTTTTTGACATCGTCGCCAAGATGAAGGACGCCATCTCGCTCGGCGTCGGCGAACCGGATTTCGACACGCCCTGGCACATCCGCGAGGCCGGCATCTACGCCATCGAAAAAGGCAAGACGCACTACACCTCGAACCTCGGCCTCATCGAACTTCGCCGTGCGATCTGCGATTACGTCGGCAAAAATTTCAACATCAGCTACGCGCCGGAAAACGAAGTCATCATCACCGTCGGCGTCAGCGAAGGCCTCGACCTCGCCTGCCGCGCGCTTATCAATCCCGGCGACAAGGTGATGTATCACCAGCCGTGCTACGTCAGCTATTCGCCGAGCATCACGCTCGCGCATGGCATTCCCGTGCCCGTGCCGACGTTCGCCAAGGACGGCTTCGCGCTCACCGTGGACGCACTCCGCGCCGCGTGGTCGCCGGGCTGCAAAATTCTGATGCTCAACCTGCCGTGCAATCCCACCGGCGGCACGTGCGACCGCGCGCAAATCGAAGCCATCGCGAAATTCGCCGTGGAAAAAGATTTGATCGTGTTGAGCGACGAGATTTATTCCGAGCTGACGTTTGAAGGCGTTCACACGAGCATCGCCAGTTTGCCCGGAATGAAGGAGCGCACGATTTTCCTGCACGGATTTTCCAAGGCGTTTTCCATGACCGGCTGGCGCATCGGTTACGCGTGCGGCCCGGCGACGCTCATCGAGGCGATGATGAAGGTGCATCAATACTCGATGCTCTGCGCGTCCATCATCGCGCAGGAAGCCGCCATCGAAGCGCTCCTGCGCGGCGAGGATGCGATGAAAAAGATGCGCGACCAGTATCATCGCCGCCGCGATTTCATCGTGCGCCGGTTCAATGAGATCGGTTTGAAGTGCCACCTGCCGCGCGGCTCGTTCTACGCGTTCCCCGACATCAGCAAGACCGGCATGAACGAAAAAGATTTCGCCATCGGCCTGTTGCAAACGGAAAAAGTCGCCATCGTTCCCGGCTCGGCCTTCGGCGAGAATGGAAAAGGTTTCTGCCGCGCGTGTTTCGCGACGAGTTATGAGCAGCTTGTGGAAGCGACGACACGCATCGAGCGGCACGTCGCGAACGTCACGGCGAAGCAGTAAGCCTTTGCGCAAAATTGAAATCGTCCAAGGGCGAGCGGGCTGTTGTTATTGAAGATTGTAGCGCGCTAGAACTTCACCCCATCACGCTTCAGGGTTGCGGCACTTTTTTGATTTTTTCCAGATCGTAACCTTGCGCGGCGCAGCGTTTGAGGATGTCGGCGTAAGTGGCGTCATCCAGTGCGCGTTCGCGTGCGAGCACCCAGAGGAGTTTGTGTCCCGGCGTGGCGACGACCGCCCAGCGATACTCAGGATCGAGTTCCAGCACGAGATACGTCGTGGAGAACGGCCAGATGAAACGCACCTTCCATTCGGCATTCGATTCGTGATTCAACACCCAAGCGACGCCGTGCCAGCTTTCTTCCGGTGCCGTGAACGTGTCGCGACGGAACGTGAAGACGTTGTTCATCCGGCCATCGGCGCGCGGCGAGTAAGTGTCGAACGAGGCGACTTTGCCGTTCTCCAAAAAATACGGGATGTTGGCGATGACATACCAGTTGCCCATGTAGCGGTTCAAATCCACATGGGCGACGGTGCGGGTCGGCGGAACTTTCGGCGCGCTCGCGCAACCAGTGAAAATAAAGCTGAAGCCAGCGGCGAACAGCGCCCACCGGGAGCGAAGAAGGATTTGGAAAAAAATCATGCGGCGAATCTCGCACAACTGGTGGTGGATGTCGAAAGTGATTTATAGCGGCGCGGTCGCAAATCAATTTGCATCCGGCTTCGGTGGCATCATCGGCTTCAACCCGACCTCGTGCGCGATGTCGCGGAACTCTTCGTGGCTGACGGTCTCCAACTGCTTGCCGCGCGCCTTGAGCTTCTCGTTGATCTTGATGGCCTTCTCGGTCATCTGCTCGTGCGTGTCCTTGGAGCCGCCGACGAGCGTGAAATTATCGCCCTTGGTGATGCGCTTGTGACCGTCGTAATCCAGGCCGAGGCCGAGCATCCGGGCTTTGCGTTTGGGTTTTTTGGCGGAGGCCATGAGGAAAACGTAAAGCGCACCAGCGAACTGGTCAAAGGCAAATAAAACTTATTGGCCCACGGCGCGGTAAAATTTTTGACTAATATTCAGACTCGTATCCGTAAATTGTCAAATGCCGCTGGCATTTGCAGAATTGGTGCGAATAGATTTCCAGATTATGGGAGGCGTCAGGTTGGTAGCCGATTGCAGGATGTATGGCCTTGCCCGTTCAACGACGACCGGCCCAGCTTCAATAGTTTCTCCATGTCGGCATCGGACTTGGCCTCGGCGTAAATTCGCAAGACCGGCTCGGTTCCGGAACCACGCAGCATCAGCCAGGTGGAATCTTCGGCCACGAATTTCACGCCGTCGCGCGCATCCACTTTTGCCAGCGGCGAACGGAGGAGTTTTTTCGGCGGATTGGATTTCAGCGATTCCATGAGCGCGGCGCGTTGCGCCAGCGGATAGTGCGCGTCGTAGCGTCCGTAGCGGTGCGGGCCAAATTCTTTTTCCAAGCGCGCGTAAATCTTGTTCACGGAGATTTTTTCCATCGCCAGCATTTCACACAGAAACAAACCAGCGGCGAGGCCGTCGCGTTCGGGAATGTGATTGGCGAAACCAACGGAGCCGCTTTCCTCCGCGCCGAAGAGCGCGCCGGGCTTCATCATTTCCGGCGCGATGTAGCGAAAGCCGATGCCGACTTCGGTGAGCGGCAAATTCCACGCGGCGCACATCTTGTCCAGCATCGCGGTGGTGTTGAACGTTTTCGTGACCGTGCCGCGTTCGCCGCGATTGCGGACGAGATGATGCAGCAGCAGCGCGATGACTTGTTGGTTGGTCATCGGGTTGCCACGCCCGTCCATCGCGCCGATGCGGTCAGAATCGCCGTCGGTCACGAGGCAGATGTCGTGTGGATTGCGCCGCAACTGCGCGCCGCCAAGCGCGTAATTTTTGGGCAACGGCTCTGGGCAAATGCCGCCGAAAAGAACGTCGTGCGCGCCGTTGAGCGTGGTGACGGTGCAATTTGTTTTCGCGAGCAGGGTTTCAAAACAGCCCGCGCCGACGCCGAACAAGGCATCGTGTGCGACGCGGAGTTTGGACTTGGCGATGAGCTTGAAATCCACGAGCTTTTTTATCGCCGAGAAATGCGCGGGGCGAATGTCCAAAGTGCGGAGTGCGGAGTGCGGAGTGCGGAATTGTTTCGGCGCGTTTGCGCCCAGCAATTTTTCGACGGCCTGACATTCCGCCGGGCTGCTGCTGCCGCCGAAGTGGGACTTGAGTTTGAAGCCGTTGAAATGCGGCGGATTGTGGCTGGCGGTGATCATCACGCCACCGACCGCACCAAGATTTTTCACCGCGTAGGAGATGCACGGCGTGGGCGTGGGTTCGGGTGTGAGGATGACTTGAAAATCATTCGCGGCAAACACCTCGGCAGTTACGCGGGCAAATTGGTCGGAAAGAAACCGGCGGTCGTAGCCGATGATGACTTTAGCGGCGCGGCCAAAAATTTCCGATTTCCGATTTCCGATTTCCGATTTCCAAAAATCCGCCGTGGCCTGCGCGACGCGGGCGACGTTGGCAAAGGTAAAATCTTCCGCGATGACCGCGCGCCAGCCGTCCGTGCCGAATTTGATCTGGCTCATAAGGACAAGTTGGGAGTGCCGACGCCGGGGACGGATAAATCCGCCAGTGCGGGATCGTTGGCGTGAACAATCTTCCGCATTTTTTTAACGGCAGTTTTCAAGCTGCGCGCGCCGAACAAGCTGGTTCCCGCCACGAACGCATCCGCGCCCGCTCGCGCACATTCGGCGGCGGTTTGGTTGGTGATGCCGCCGTCCACTTCGAGGTGGTAATTCAATTTGCGTTCGCGCCGCCACGCATCAGCTTGCTGGATTTTAGGGAGAGATTCGTGGATGAAGCTTTGGCCGCCGAAGCCGGGGTTGACGGTCATCACGAGGAGCAGATCAATCTTGTCGAGATACGGCTGGACGGCGGTGATGGCGGTGGGCGGGTTGACGGCGAGGCCGACTTTTTTGCCGAGCGATTTTATTTTCCAGAGGAGTTGCGGAACTTTTTCGCCGAGTTCGACGTGGACGGTGATGAGGTCAGCGCCAGCTTTGACGAAGGGTTCCAGCAAAATTTCCGGCTGGCCGCACATGAGGTGGACATCGAAGAAAAGATTTTTTGCAAACGGACGGACGGCGGCGACGACGGCGGGGCCGAAGGAAATATTAGGAACAAACTGGCCGTCCATGATGTCGAGGTGCAGCCAGTCGGCACCGGACGCAGCGGCGCGGGCGGCTTCTTTGCCGAGGCGCGAAAAATCGGAGGCGAGCAGTGACGGCGCAATTATCATGGGCAGAGGATAGTGGATGGAGGACGGCGGATGGAAGTTGGAAAATTACCCGGCGGGATAATCGTTGCCGTCGTCTGAAGCAACCCTACCTCAATTTTTTTTCGCGTCGAGGCAGCGGCGGACCATGCGGGCGAGGGCGTGCGGGAGATACGGCTTTTGCAGGTAGTTCAAATCAGGGTCGAGCCGGAAATTTTTCCCGAGGGCGTCCGCGCCGTAGCCGGTGGAGAAGATGACTTTGAGCTTGGGTTTTTCGACCCAAAGTTTTTCCGCGAGTTCGCGGCCGTTCATGCCGCCGGGCATGATGACGTCGGTGAAGAGGAGGTGGATGTCGTCCTTGTATTCGCGCCAAATTTCGAGGGCGTTATTGCCGTCCACGGCCTGGAAGACGCGGTAGCCGTGGCGGTTCAGGGTGCGGGTGATGATTTCGCGCAGGTCGCGTTCGTCTTCGACGACGAGGATGGTCTCGGTGCCGCCGAGCGAGCGGAACTGCGTCTCGGTGGTGGCTTGAATCTCCGGTTCCGGCACGGCGCTTGCGGGGAGGTAAATGTGGAAGGTGGTTCCTTGGCCCATTTCGCTTTCGATTTCGATCCAGCCTTTGTGCTGCTTGACGATGCCGTAGACGGTGGCGAGGCCGAGGCCGGTGCCTTTGCCGAGTTCTTTCGTCGTAAAAAATGGCTCGAAGATGCGGGATAAATTTTCGGGTGGGATGCCTTCGCCCGAGTCGGTGTGGCTTAGGCAAATGTAGCGGCCGGGCATGGCCTCGACGGATTTCCGAATGTAGGCGGTATCCACTTCGCGCTCGGAAATGCGGATGGAAAGTCGTCCGCCCTTCGGCATGGCATCGCGGGAATTCACGGAGAGGTTGAGCAAAATCTGTTCGAGCATCGTCGGGTCGGCCTCGATGACGGCGGGCTCGGTGCTGAAATGAAGTTGCAGCGCGATGTCTTCGCCGAGCAATCGTCCGAGCATTTCCGTCATGCTGCCGACGACGCGGTTCAAATCGAGTGGACGCGGGTTGACGATTTGTTTGCGGCCGAACGCGAGCAACTGGCGCGTGAGGCCGGCGGCGCGTTCGGAGGCTTGCTTGATCTGGTTGGCGGAGGCGAGCGCCTTCGGCTCCAGCGGGGTCATGGCGAGGAGCGAGGCGTGGCCGAGGATGATGGTGAGGATGTTGTTGAAGTCGTGCGCGACGCCGCCGGCGAGCTGGCCGATGGCCTCCATTTTTTGCGACTGGCGAAGCTGTTCTTCGAGGCGTTTGTGCAGCGTGACATCGCGGAAGAGACTTAGGAGCAGGCGCGGCTTGCCGCCGGAGGCGACGTAGGTATCGGTGATTTCAAAGACGACTTGGCGGTCGTCGTGCAGCGTGAATTTTTTTTCTGCCTTCTGTTCGGCGATGCCCGCGCGGAAATTGAGCTGGTGGCCGTGCAGCATTTTTTCCCAATCCGTCTTCGTGTTGTAGACGATGGTGAAGGGGTGGCCTTCCAATTGTTCTTGCGACCGGCCGACGAGCTGGCAGAAGGCGCTGTTCACGGCGACGATGTTGCCGTGTTCATCGGTGAGCCGCATACCGTCCACGGAGTTTTCCCAGACGGAGCGGAATAAAGTTTCGGAACTGCGCAGCGCCATCTCGGCGGCGTGGCGTTCGCTTACGTCGCGCACATGAAAGAGCAACGCCGGCCGGCCTTCAAAATCCACCCGCACCACGCGGCCTTCCACGGGGATGACGCGGCCGTCCGCCGCCACGCTTTCGCTCTCGAACCATTTGATCTCGCCGCTGATAATTTTGGCGAGATTCTCGCGGGCCGATTCCCGGCGCGAGGCGGGGACCAGTTCCTCGAAGGCATTTTTGCCGATTAAATTTTCGCGTGAAATTCCGTGCAGCGCGCACGCCGCCGCGTTCACGTCCAAAACATTTCCCGCCAGGTCCTCGACAAAGATGGCGTCGGGCGAATTCGTGAACAGGTCATGAAACCGCCGCTGGCTGTGGTGCAGGTCTTCCTCGGCGCGCACGCGTTGCAACGCGCCGCCGCACTGGTCGGCGAGGGCTTGCAATGTCGCCGCATCGCTCTCCGTGTAGCTGCCGGCGCGGCGGTTTTGGATGAACAGCACACCGATGACGCGTTCGCCCTTGCGGACGGGCGCCACCATCGTTGTCCCGCTCTGCTCGCCCGTTTCGTGCGCGGAAATGACTTCCGCGCCGCGGGCGATGACGCGGCGGACGATGGCGTTCGCGTGCTGCGGCTGGGTCGAGGCGGGAATTTCCACCCGTCGCCCCTCGACTGTGGTGATGGAGAGCAGGGAAACCACCTCGTCCTTGTTCGCAAAATAAAGGTCGAGCGCAAAGTCGTTCCAATGAAACAGTTCGTCCGCCGCCTCGCAGATGCACTGGGCCGCTTCCGCCACCGTGGTGGCCGAACTCAACCGGTGGCTCAATTTGGCGAAGAGAATGTTGTTGTGCGCCGTGCGGCGGCGGGCGGTCACATCGGTCGCCATCGTCAAGGCGGCGAGCTTGCCATGGAAAGCGAGCGGCGACCACTGCACCTCCATGTCCATCGCGGATCCGTCCTTGCGCTTGTGCCGCCAGATCAAGCCGCTCACCTGCGAATCCACACCGGAAATTTTCTGCACCACGCCGTCGCCGGCCCGCAGGTGCTCCAGCTTCATTTCCAAAAACTCATCGCGCGAGTAGCCGTAGTGCAGCACTGCTGCCTCGTTCACTTCGAGGATTTGCAGTGTCTCCAAATCGAAGACCCACATGGGATGCGGGTTGCCTTGGAAAAGAATCCGGTATTGTTTTTCGCTGCGCTTGAGTTCCTCCTGCGTCTCGTGGCGCAACGCGCGCTCCGCGGCCTCGGCCACCGCGCGGCGGACGGCGGAGGGCAGGCGCTCGCGGTTTTGTTTGAGCACGTAGTCGGTCGCGCCCGCCTTGAGGCTCTCGATGGCGGCGTGTTCGCCGATAGTGCCGGACATGAGAATGAATGGCAGTTCAGGAAATTTTCCACGGACAATTTTCAGCGCGTCCAGTCCGGTGAAGTCCGGCAGCTTGTAGTCGGAGATGAACACGTCCCATTTCACTGCCGGGAGCGCCGCCAAAAATTCCGCGCGATTAGTCACCAGCCGGATGTCCACGGACAGCCCATCATGCTCCAGCAGGTCACGCACAAGGAGTGCGTCTGCCGGATTATCTTCCAGATGCAGGATGCGAATGGTTGGATTCATTCTGAAAACTCGTGTCAGACGAGCAGGGTCACAGGCCAAGCGATAAAAGACCAGCCCGCATCAAAAATGTAAAGGACAGATGAAATCCGGCGACCTTGGCTGCGGAACGCAAGCCAGGAGTTGTTCGGGAATGGGATAAGTGGGGAAAAAATCGTCCGTTAAAATCGCTTGCGCCAGCACATGCATCAGGCATCATACGCGCCCGGTTGCGCATATGGTGGAATTGGCAGACACGCTACTTTGAGGTGGTAGTGCCGCAAGGTGTGCAGGTTCAAGTCCTGCTATGCGCACCATTTTTTCTTCGGAAATAATTGGATCGCTTGACTCCCGCACAACTCCTGTGCCGCATCTGTAACGCCTCATTGAAGTTTCCCCGAGCCGAGGTCGCTGCCCAAAAGCCTGTGCCAAAGATTTTTCCTTGTGGTTTGCCAGCGGCGGCGTGTTCGGTTAAAACCATTTCCACACCGCATGAAAAAATCCTTTCACATCTCGCGCCGTTCTTTTCTCCAACGCACCATGCTCGCCGCCGCCGCTTCAGGATTGCCGCTGTGGTTTGTGCAGCGCGAACTGGACGCGGCGGAAACGAACGTCGCCGCCGCGGTCAAGAGTCCGAACGAACGTCCCGGCATCGCGCTCATCGGCTGCGGCGGCATGGGCATGGGCGATGCGGGCAACGCGCAGCGTTTCGGCGACATCGTGGCGGTGTGCGATGTGGATCAAGGCCACGTTGACAACGCCGCGCAGAAATTTTCTCGCGCGGGCAAGTCGCCCGCGAAATACAACGACTTCCGCAAGCTGCTGGAAAACCCCGACGTTCACGCCGTCATTCAAGCCACGCCTGACCACTGGCACACGCTCGTGTACTTCGCCGCCGCGAACGCCAAGAAGGATGTCTATGGCGAGAAGCCGCTCACGCTGACGATTGATGAAGGCCGCCACATCATCAAAGCCGTGCGCGACCATAAAATTGTTTTCCAGACCGGCACGCAGCAGCGCAGCAGCAATTATTTTCACCTCGCCTGCGAACTTGTCCGCAACGAACGCATCGGCAAGCTCAAGGAAGTTCACGTCTTCGTTCCCGCCGGGATTCGCGGCAATCATTTCAAAAAAGTTCCCGTGCCGTTCGGGTTCAACTACGACTTCTGGCTCGGCCAGGCACCGTCGGCGGATTTTTTTAACGAACGCTGCCATCAGAATTTTCGCTGGTGGTTTGATTACGCGGGCGGCCCCGTCACGGATTGGGGCGCGCACCACAATGATTGCGCGCGTTGGGGCATCGGGCAGGACGGCCCCATCGGCGTCGAGGCGCGCGTGGTCACGCCGCCGTTTGCCGATGGCTACACCACGCCGAGTGAATTTGAGGCGACGCTGAATTGGGCGAATGACGTGAAGCAAATCGTCAAGACCACGACCGCCGACAGTCCGTATGGCGCGGTGCTTAATGAGAAAGGCCAGCGCAACGGCATCAAGTTCATCGGCGCGGACGGTTGGATCTGGGTGAACCGCGATGGCATCAGCGCGAGCGACAAGGAATTGCTCCACGCGCCGTTGCCCGCTGATGCCGTGAAGCTGGAAGTGAGCAAGGATCACATGAGAAATTTTTTCGATTGCATCAAGTCACGGCAGGATCCGATTGCGAAAGTGGAGAACGGCCATCGTTCCGCGTGCATCGGCCACCTCATCATCATCGCGCTGCACACGGGCATGAAGCTGCAATGGAATCCTGAAAAAGAAATCTTCACCGGCGACGGCGCAGCGGCGGCGAACAAACATCTCGCCCGCGAAATGCGCGCGCCGTTTGATTATTCGTTTGTGGGGTGAGGCCAAATAAACCGTCAAGGTCGCCACTAAAATCTTGGCGCTCTTGGCGTCTTGGCGTCTTGGCGGTTCAAACTATTTCACGGAATCGCCGTGCGAAAAAAGCGCGGCGCGGTTCCGGCGATGATTCCATTCGTGAACGTCGTGTTACCGGTGAGATCCGATTTGTTCGTTCCGATGCACGGCCATTGCGCGGTGGCCAGCGTGAGGTTGGTCGTGGTGAAAAGATAATTCGTCCGGTTCGCCCAGCCGCTCGCGGTGAAAATAAAATTCGCCCCCAACTTCGCGATGGTTGGATTCGGCGCGTTGGTCGGGCCAACTTCAAACGCGCCCAAGTCCGGCACGGCTCCGTAAAATTCAAATCCGATGTTTGTTCCCGCATTGATGCACTCGCTCGTGTTCGTGAGCCGCGCGAAGTTGACGTAAGGCAGCTCGCCGTTCGGTTGGCGTGGCCCAGTGAGCAGGCTTTCATCCAACGAAATAAAATCGGCGGCGGTGATGGTGACCGGCAAGGTGAAGTAATTAAAATTCGTGTCGTTGATCGGCCCAAGATTTTTCACCTCGGTGCCGCCGAGGTAGCCGAGATTGTTTTTCATGACGTGGTTGTAGCCCGGCACGTCGCCCGCCGAACTGGAGTTGTTGGTGCTGCACAGCATGTCGTAGTTCACGCTGTTGCGATACGAGGTGTTGTTGAACCAGTTCTGGCCGTCGAGATGATGGTTGGCGTAAATGCCGTTCGCGCGATTGCGCACCGCGAGGCAGAACTGAATCGTGTGGCGCGGAATCGGCGTGGGAAAGGAACTGCCGGAAACGCCATAGCCGCCGCCCTTGATGCCGTTGCCATCGCCGCCGGCGTTGCTGAAGTTCGTCCAGTAACTGCTGTATAACGCCCAGCAATGATCGAACGTCACCGCCGCGAACGCGTTGATGCAATCGTAGCCGTCATCGCTGTTGAACCACGCGCGGCAGCCGCGCAGAATATTTCCCTTGCCGCTTGTCGAACTCGGATGACAACCGAAGCCGTCCGTGTTGCCGCGCGAACCGCCGTCGAGACCGCGATTGTTGTAGGCGTCGCAGTTCAGCACGAGGTTGCTCGCGCCGGAAGTGAGATACCAGCCGTTCGCCATGCCGTCGTGCATCCGTAGATTCTCGAAGCGATTAAAATTTCCACCAGCGATGCGAAAATTTTCCGACTGCGTGTGGACGACCGCCACCGTCACCTGCACACCCACCACATCAAAGCCCTTGAACACGCAACTGCTCCCCGTGACGAGGAACGCGGTGACACGATTGGAGTTCACGACGGGCGGCTGGACGTTGCTGAAATCGAACACCGGCAATTCGTTCGTGAAGGCGAGGTAGCTGATGCCGCTCTTGGTGAGATTATTGACGATGACCCACGGTGCGTTCGTGGCGGTGACGTTGGAGTATTGCAGGAAGTAAGTGCCGCCGCGCAACCAGACCGTGTCGCCGGAACTCGCGGCGGTTTGCGCCCGCGTGATGGTGGCAAAGGGCGCGTTGCTGGTGGAGCCGCTGTTAGAGTCCACGCCGTTCGTCGCCACAAACCACGTCGCGGCGGAAGCGGATTGGAAAAATAAAACGCCCGCGAATAAAATGCCGCCACGCTGGCAGGCGGCGGCGATGAACAACAAGAACGACATGGGCAACGGGTGAATGGCGACAATTTAACATTCGCGCTCCGCGCCGCCATAGCCAGTTTGGGGGACGGGGTGAAAATTTCTCTACAAATCCAGAATGCTTCTGACACAATCGCCGCATGGCAAAAAAGGCTTCCGCAAAATCCGTTTCCG
>JANOBC010000401.1:0-5171 GCA_031411455.1 Limisphaerales bacterium | reverse complement strand
GCCGGCGGCGAGGCGTTGGCTGGCTTGACGGCAAATAGATTGAAACCGTCCACTCCGTAAATAATTCCTGCCGGGCTGATGTTGGGTTCAGTAGTCAAGTTCTGGCCCATGCGAAAATCCCACAGCGGAGGCCAGCAGTTGGTTGCGCCTAGGCTGCTGATAGCATGCCACGGCATCGAGACGATTACTTGGCCGTTGGCTGTGACGCCGCCCGCCATGTCGAGCGGCACCTGAGTTGGATGTCGCCAGCGGATACTGCCGTCATGGCTCAAAGAAACGTGGTCGTTCCCAGACATGACAAAAATATTTCCGTCCGCATCCACCACTGGCGAGGAAGGTGTGAAGCCGCCGAGGCGCTGCCGCCACAATTCCGTTCCATCCGGGCGCAGGGCGTAAAAAATTCCATCCGTTGATTGGAAATAAATTATTCCGTCCGCCGCGATGGCTGGGGAGCCGTCAATTTCCGCACCCGTCAAAAATTTCCATTTCAGATTTCCTGCATCCGAGAGGGCGTAAAGGCACTTATCGTGGGAGCCGAAATAGACCGTTCCGTCACCGGCAATGGCTGGCGAGGTGGTAACCAGATTACTCGTGGCGAATTTCCATTTTAGATTTCCATCCGGCGCGACCGCGTAAAAACTTCCGTCCCACGAGCCGAAGTAAACCGTTCCATCCGCTGCGATCGCCGGGGAAGAATCCACCCACCCACCCGTGGTTTGTTTCCACTTCAGATTTCCTTTCGGCGTTAGCGCATAAAAATTGCGGTCCCGCGAACCAAAGTAAATGGTTCCATCCGCTGCGATGGCGGGGGAAGATTTGATTTCAACCTTGGTCTTGAACTTCCATTTAATTTTTCCATCTGGCGAAATGGCCAGCAGCCAGCCGTGAAAAGTGCCGATGTAAATCGTCCCGTCTGGTGCGAGTGCCGGGGATGATTCCGTCTGGCCACCCAGCAGGGGCAAGCGCCATAGTTTGGAAACGGCATTCGTTGTTTCCGTGCGGGCGGTGAGCGTGCTGGCGAACAGCGCGGCCAGCAGGAGCATAGAAAAAAGGAAATGGCGCGAGAACATTGTCGCGCCAGTTAAGCGGCAAACGGACGGAAACTCAAACGCAAAACCCGCCGACCAAATCACGATTGAGGTCGCAATTAATTATTCGGGGCGCTGGCAAACTTTTCATCTGTCAGTGTATTTAGAAAAGCTACCAACGCGCTCTGGTCATTCGCCGTCAGCGGCACGCCGCCATCGGGATGCTTGGCGAGATTGGGGTCGAGCGTAGGGCTGCGCGGGATGCCGGAGGAGTAGTGCCGCACCACATCTTCCAAGGTGCGGAAGCGTCCATCGTGCATATAAGGCGCGGTGAGCGCGATGTTACGCAGGCTGGGCGTGGAAAATTTTCCACGGTCGTTAGCCTTGCCAGTGACTTTCTCGCGGCCGATGTCCACGAGCGCGCCGTCAGAACCGTTGTTCGCAAACGCCTGACTTTGGAACAGCGGCCCGCCGTGGCAATGAAAACAATCCGCGCCGAACTGCCCGCGACGCGGGTCGAATTCCGTGGAGAACAGTTCAAATCCGCGCTGTTCTGCCGTCGTAAATTTTTCCTCGCCGCGCAAGACACGGTCGAACTTGGAATCAAACGACGTGAGCGTGAGTAGGTAATTTTCCAGCGCGAGTGAGATTTTTTCTGCCGTGATTTCCGGCGAGCCGAACGCGGCGGTGAACAGGGCAGGGTAGTCAATGCCGCCCGGCGCGTTGATAAGTTTCACCACCAGATTTGTCAACGACTGGTGCATTTCAATGGGGTTCTCAATCGGCTGCAAAACCTGTTCGCGCAAACTTTTTGCGCGGCCATCCCAGAAAAATTCTTTCTTCCAAGCGAGGTTGAAGAGCGGCATGGAATTGCGCGGGCCGAAATCACCTTCCGCGCCGCGCGCGGTGCGGCGTCCGTCGGAAAATGCTTTTTCTGGTGCGTGGCAATCGGCGCAGGATTGTTGGTTGTTGATGGAAATTCTTTTGTCGAAGAAAATTTTCTTACCCAACTCGACGCGCTCGACGAGGAGCGGATTGTCGCGCGGCAGGTCGGGAATTGGAAACGTCGCGCTCATCTGAAATTCATACGGCGTAAATTTCGTCGGCAGATATAGCGGTTGGGGATGCGCGCTGGCGATTTCCGATTCACTCAACTGTGTCACGCGATGCACGCGGAAAGCGCCGGGCAGATTCGCGGCGAGCGCGACGGCAATGGGATCGCCATCGCGCGAGTGCGTGGAGGAACCGTCTTTCACAAATGACAGTGGGCGTGGCGCGTTGAGCAACGTGGCGAGGTCAAAATCCAGTTCCAGCCTGGTCTCGTTAGTGATTTCCAGCGGCGTGGCGAGCGTGATGCGCGTGCAGTTCGGGTCGCGGGCGAAATGATACGACCAGCCATCGAGCTGGCCGGAGGCGTTGCGCCACAAGCCTTCGAGCGCGAGAAAAATATAGCCGCCCTGCCAGCTCCAGTTCAGGCCGTTGAGGTTTGGGTTCAGCGGATGGCTGGCGGGAAATTTTGCCGGGTCCGCGTGATTCAGATTTGTGTTCAACCCGATATCGAAACGCACGGCGCGAAATTCGCCGGGCGGAATTTCGCCAAGCCGAATGGAATTCCGGTTTTGTTCCGCATCCAGCCAGGCGACGGAGTTGGAAATCTCCAGCCACGAACCGTCGTTGCGTTGGAGCGCGAACTCGCTGGCGAGCCAACTGACGCGCGTGATGGAAAAAGTTTCGCCCCCCGAAGTCTGGTAGCGAAGTGAAGCGGGTTGAAGGTTTTCGCCGGAGAGTTTGGGGGTGATTTGGATTTGGAGCGTCGCGGCGTGGGCATTAGTCACCAGAAAAAACTCAATCAACAAAATCGCCACCGCCAAAAAATAGTGAGACAGGCGTCTCGCCTGTCCAGTTGTTGTTTCAGCTTGGAACAGGACAGGCGAGACGCCTGTCCCACTACCGTCGCCTGACGCTGCGCTTGGCGACAGGTTTTTCGCAGCGCGAAAAACACCACCCCTGGCTGTTTGCGCCCGATTCATTTTGTCTTCGATTCGTAGCCGTCATTTTCATTTGCGCGCCACGTCAGCGTTGTGGTTTTGTTCACGTCCGTTTTCATTATTGTGTTTGATTGCGCGACGAAATTCGTCGTCACCGCTTCATGGATGCCGGTGACGAGGCGTCCGTTTGGATAACCGTGATAGCTTCGGCCCATGTTGTAAGGATAGACGGGCGTGCCGTTTGCATCAATCGTGGTGAAGTAGGCGAAGGTGCCTTGCGGAAATTCTGGCGTGACGCACCAGCGGCCATTCAATTCATCGAGGTCAAAATCTTTGCCAAAAGTTTTCCCGCAGTCTCCGAGGTAGGCGAAGTCCTCAATGTAGTGGCCGAGCGGATACGTCGCGCTGACGTTCGGGCCGGTCTCGGAAGTTTGCAGCGTGGCGGAACGATTTTGCTCGCGCGCCTCCCACGTCGGTAAAAATTTTCTGCCGGTGGTCGTGAGATTATCCGAGCCATTTTTTCCATCGCGTAAAACGAAACCGGAAATCATCCGGCGCACGCCGCTGCTGGTATTGGTGGGATTGGAATAACCGTAAGGCCCGTAGAGCGGATAACCGTCCTGCATCCAGCCGAGAATGGGCGAATGTTTCTGCGCTGCGGATTTGCTTTCGTGATATGTCTTCGTGGCGGTATCGAAATCAACATGGTCGCCAAGCAGGTAGCGCAAGGCGATAGGCTGCGTGTGGTAATGATAAGTGCCGCGATTCTGCTGGTGCGCGAGCGCGGCGTCGAAGGTGCGGCCTTCATTCATGAGGGCGTCGCGGTTCCAGAGGCGGTCGCCTTGGCCGATGCCGCCGCGCGGGTCGGCGTCGCGACCATTTTCGTGCGAGTAGGAAAAAGCATCGCCGGCATCAAACATCCGCACGCCGTCCACGAACATCCCGATTTCACCGAGATGATTAAAATTATTTCCCTTCTGCTCGATGGGATGGCGCGTGAAGGCGTAGATGAAATGCTGATCCACCGGCAGGTTGGGAAAATTTCCATTCAACCACGGCCCCATGATCTGGCTACCGAGACCGGTGCTGCGGATGTAAACCCAGTTCGACGACGAAAGAATTTCCTGCACACCGCAGTTGGCGGGTTGCGCCTGCGTGTTGCGGCCGTTGCTCCAAGTAGTTGAAGGCTGGCCGGAATTTTTCGCGGCGTTGTTCGGGTAAATTTGTGCAGGCTTGGTGGAGTTGAGCGTGAACCACGAGGCGATCTGCGGATCGGCGGCACGGGCGGTGGTGATAGCCAAGGCGACGAACATGAAAGTGATTTTCATGCGGCTACTTTAGGCGAACCAACCTTTAGCGCACGTTAAGAATTTCAAATTAGAACCGCTGGCTCCCAGTCGGCGAGGTCATTGGCAAGTCGCTGAAATTGTCACGCGGCACTAGTGAACGAAAGCGGCGGTGAACCAGCCGCAGTCCAAACGCTCCGCGTTATTTCGGCGTGAACGCTAGGC
Organism: Limisphaerales bacterium; assembly: GCA_031411455.1. GTDB lineage: Bacteria > Verrucomicrobiota > Verrucomicrobiia > Limisphaerales > UBA11358 > UBA11358. The sequence continues at coordinate 644 of JANOBC010000401.1, read as the reverse complement.
GCGGAGCGTTTGGACTGCGGTTGCTTTAGCACCGCTTTGGAAGGACGAAGCGGTTGAATAGTTTGCACGTCTCGATAGACAATGTCCTCGCCAACTGGAAGCCGGCGCTTCCAGTGAGGTGTTCGCGTTTTTCAGGCTTCGGCTTGCAGCCATTTCAGCGCACCACTGGCGGCGCGGGTGCCGGTCGCGAAACATCCTTGCATCAAGTAGCCGCCGGTTGGGGCGTCCCAGTCGAGCATTTCACCGGCGACAAATATGCCGGGCAATCGCCGCACCATGAGCGAGTCATCCAGTTCGCTCCAGCGCACGCCGCCAGCGGATGAAATCGCTTCGGCTAATGGTCGCGGCTGATTGAGTTGCAGTCGGAAATTTTTTGTCGCGGCTGCGAGTGCTTCGCCGGAGGTAAATGGCTCGTGACTTTCCAAAATGGCAAACGCTGCCTCGCTCAACCGCCAGCGGGAACGGGCTTCGGCGAGAAAATTGCGTGGACAGTTGCCGAGTTTTTTTACGAGCTGCTCGATGCTGTGGGTGGGTTTGAAATCAATGGCAATTTCCGGTTCCGCCATTCCGCGCAACGCGGGGCCGAGTTGATAAATTGCGCCGCCTTCCAGTCCGTAATCAGTCACGAGCAGTTCGCCCACCGC
>JANOBC010000400.1:0-10904 GCA_031411455.1 Limisphaerales bacterium | reverse complement strand
TCGTGGATGCGCCGGTAGCTTTCCTCCGCCTTGAGCGAATGCCATTCGTGGCCCGCCGGAAAAATCGCGCTGTAAGTCCAGTCCGCGTCATGCGGCACGATGCCACCGCCGGTCGGACGACGGATGAGCGGGCGCAGATGCGTGGCCGCTTCGACCTCGGAAAATTTCTGGAAATAACCGAACGTCGCCGCCGGTTGTGTCCAGCCATAGAACCGCAGCACGGGCGTCTGCAAACGCGGCATCGCTTCGAGCAACGCCTCGTCCAGCGCCATGTTGAACGCGGCATCACCCGCGCCAGACTGAAGAAAAAACCAATTCATTTAAAAATCATTTAACCACAGAGGCACAGAGACACGGAGAAAATTCAAGCTCTGTGCCTCTGTGCCTCCGTGGTAAAAATCAGATTTTTACTCCGATCTGCGGGCAAAGTTTTTGAATTTCGCAATTCATACAGTCCGGCGAGCGAGCGGCGCAGCGGCGGCGTCCATGCCAGATGAGCCAATGGCTGAACAGCGTCCACTCGTTCTGCGGCACAAGCTTGTCCAAATCCAATTCCAACTTCACCGCATCCGTGCCTTTGGCGATACCGAGACGATTTGAAAGCCGCGTGACATGCGTGTCCACAACGACGCCGACGTTGATGCCAAACGCATTTCCTAAAACGACATTCGCCGTCTTGCGTCCGACGCCCGCGAGCGCGTGGAGTTCGTCCATCGTGCGCGGCACTTCGCCGCCGAATTTTTCCACGAGCGCGGCGCAGCAGGCTTTGATGTTCTTCGCCTTGTTGCGGAAAAATCCGGTGGTCTTCACGGCTTCCTCGATGTCCGCCAGTGGCGCATCCGCAAAATCTTTCGCGACTTTATATTTCTTGAACAGCTCTGCCGTGACGATGTTCACGCGTTTGTCCGTGCATTGCGCGGAAAGAATCGTGGCGATGAGGAGTTGCAGTGGATTGGTAAAATTCAATTCGCAATGCGCGTTGGGATACGTCCGCTTCAACACAGCAATGATTTGCTGCGTGCGTTCGTATGTGGCGGCATTGGTTTCGCGCGGCATGGCACTTCAAGATTAACCATCAGACAATTTTGAAACCACGAAATACATGAAGCTCACAAAATAGTTAAGCCGCGAAAAGGCGCACAAGTCACAAAAACTTCTGCGCCTTTTGCGCTTTTTTGCGGCCACAAAAAAAAGCCCGGACGTTCGCGTCCGGGCTTGGAATAATTTTGTTTTACTTGGTCAGGGCTGCGGGAACGGCGGGAGCAGCCGGAGTCGCCGGAACGGGCGGCGCGGGCGGAGTTATCCCCGCCGCCGCGTCGGCCGCAGCTTTGGCTTTTTCAAATTTGTCTTTGTCGGACTTGGCCTTTGCATCGGCGATGGCGGCGCGTTTTTCGACGACTTCCTTGGAAGGCTGGCTGCCGTGTTTGCCATCCGTCCAACCGTTGAGTCGCGCCTCGCTGTCATTGAGGAATGCCCAAACAAACCACAGCACAAAGGCCACAAGCAGGAATTTGGGCCAGACGGCAGGCTTCTCGGCAAATTCATCTGCCGCCCCAAACGTCGCACCCGGCGGCAAGGCCGCCACGCCCGTCAAGGCCCCGCCGAACGGCACATTCATCTTGGCTTTGGCGTTCACGGCCCAGCCATTGGCGTCGAGGATCGGACCGAGATTGCGCTTGCGTAATTTCAGCCACGCAATGGCCATGGACGGCGCAGAAATCACCAGCATCACCACAACGATGACCAGCGGAATCTGCCACGTTTCCAATTTGCCGAGCAGAACCAGCGCGCTGGCACCCGCCGCCGCCAAGCTGCCCAAGGCCACACTGATCAACGCAATCACGCTAGGATCAAAGCCGGATTTGGCTGGAGCCGCCGGAGCGCCCGGAGTGACCGGCACGCTGGCAACGGCAGTCAATTGCGCGTTGGACTTGGCATCCGCATCAGCGGCGGACTTGGCGGCGCGCTCTTCGATCATGCGCACCAATTTTTTATACGGCGACCAGAACGCCTGCCGGATGCTGATGGGATTATCCACGATCTTCGTGATGGTGGCGTCCCAATCGCGGCCAGCGCGGTCGTAGAAAATTCCGTTGCGACCAACCATGAGATTGTCCGAATCGCCACCAGTGAACGCGGCGACGATGGAAAGTTTTTCGCCCGTTCCTTTGCGCACGCAATCGCAATACGCGAGATAGGTTCCCGCCATGCTCGCCATGGAGGCGTGCTTGCCCGCATCACTCACCGTGAGGCACAGGTCGCAACTGCGTTGGTCGAGATACAGCGTGCCGGCTTGAAAAATTGCCTTCTCCTTGCGTCCGTAAAAATCGCCGAAGTTGACGAAGTTGCGGCAGAGTTTGACGATGTCGCGATGATAATGAATCAGCCGGTGTAGGCCGATGACGGCGGTGGCATTGCCCGCTTCGGCAGAATCTTTTGCGATGAGCGCGGTCAAAGTTTCCTTCGCCTTCGTGCCGAGGATTTCACGCGCACGAACCAGCCCGATTTTTTCCACCGAGCCGCCGGTCTTGCTTGCATTCCACGCGTCAAACGCGGCGAGCTTGCCAACGAGCGCGGACCAATCCGCCTCGGTCAACACCGTGCGCGCACCGAGCAACGGCACGATGGCGGCGGTTTGCAGTGCAGCAATCGCCCCGGCCCACGCGGGATTGATGCCTTGCGCGAGCGGCAGCGGCGTCGTGGCCCCCACTTGCGCGAGCGGCAAACCGGCGAGGTCCGCGTGATTGTTGGTCAAATCTTTCGCGCCGAGCGCCGCGTATTCTTTTTCGTCACGGTTCAAAGCGCTGACGGAGCGCGGGTCAAACGCAGCGATGCGTCCGCGCGCAAAATAATCATCCACCTTGGACTTCACCGCCTTGACGGCGGCGGAGGCGGCCTCGGTGTTCACGCCGAGCGGCATGATGGCGGAATCGGCTTCCGCCTTCTTCGACCACTCGGAATACGCGACGGCATCGGCGAAAAATTGATCCACCTTCGCTTGATTGACGCCGGGCTTGCCGCTGGTGTCGGTCGCGGCACCGAGACAGTTGATGATGTCGGCGATGACGGCGCGCGTCGCGTCGTCGCTTGCGGAATCAGCGGGGACAATGCCGTCGCCGTTGAATGGTTTCGCGGCGAACGTCGCGGCGGCGGTGGCGGCTTCAACGAAAGTGACTTCGTCGTTGTCGCCCTTGCCGAGAACCTGCCGCGCAAAGCTGGCGATCAATTTGCCTTCCGGCGTCGCCTCGCTGATGGCGGAGGGTTTGAGCGTCGGACTGCCCTTGAGCAAATCGTCCGGATTTTTAATCAAACCGGCCACCCACTTCGCGGCGGCGATGAGTTCGGGCGCGCGAACTCGACCGTCTTTGTCCGTGTCAATCAGCGCGAGCGTAGTTTTGTCGAACTCGACGCCCGTGGTGGGACAGGCCAGCGCGACCCAAAGTTTCTGGTCGAGTTGGTCCAGGTTCAGGAGGTCGGCTCCCGAACTGATAACGACTTGGTTGAATCCGCCCGCGCGGAAGAATTTCCATGTGTGGCTCATGAGTGATTGGTTGTTTTGATTCCCTGAATGGACAAAAAAGCTAACAATTTCACTGCCTCGCGCCAAGAAAACATTATTCACAGCGTGCTGGGCCAACCGTTAGTTGAGATGCGCGGCTAGAAAAGCGAGGATGCGCTTTTCGTATTCGTCCTTGGCGAAGCTGTGCATGTCCACATGCGCCGCGCCGTCCAGCCACCAGCATTGCTTTGGTTCGGCAGCAGCGGTGAATAGTTCTTTTGATTCCCCGAAGGTGGTCAATTTATCCGTAGTCCCCGCAATGAAAAACTTGGGCGTGGAAATCTTCGGAGCCTGTTCGATTGGCTTCAAATCATCCAGCCCGATTCCCAAGCGCGGACGCAACTGGCAGGTGAGCATGGGCGTCATCAGGCAACCAAAAAATCCGAAGCGCTCCATCATGCGGTCCGCCGTCGCTTGATAAATGGTCGGGAAAGAAGATTCCAGAACCACTGCCGCCACCGGCAACGGCGGTTTCGCGAGCAACGCCGACGCCGCGCCCAGCGAGACGCCGATGACGCCAATTTTTTCGCCGGGAATCTTTTGGCGGATGAAATTGACGGCCGCAGTCGCATCGCGACTTTCCAGAAAGCCGAAGGTGATTTGCTGGCCGATACTTTCGCCGTGGCCTTGGAAATCGAATAACAGAACAGCATAACCGGCGCGTGATAAAAATCCCGCCCGCGCGACCATCACCGTCCGATCCGCATGGACACCGTGCAGCAGGATGACTGCTCCCCTGCCCGGCTCGCCCGCGACAAACCAGCCGTGAATCGTCGCGCCGCTGGCACTGGGGAACTCGATATTCTCGGAGTGAAGACTTGCCGGCGGATTGCCAATCGGATGATTTGTCGGCGAGACGAGGACGCTGCCGATGTTCCAGACGAAGATGACGCCGAGGATGGCAGCAGCGATAAAGAGTGCGCCAAAAAATTTCCAGCGGCGGGTGAATTTCATTCAGACTTCGATACACACGCTTCAAGCCCGTTCACTGAAATAAATTTTAAACCAGCTCCGACTCCTCAATTTCCTTCGGCGGCTGGCTGCACGGTTTGCCGTCAGCGGTTTCGGGATACTCGAAAACTTTTCCCTCGAAGTTGCGGATGAGCACACGGCCCGCGTTGCGGCACAAAACGTATTCAGGATTGATCGGCACTTTGCCGCCGCCGCCGGGCGCATCAATAACGTAGGTCGGCACGGCGTAGCCCGTCGTGTGGCCGCGCAATTTTTCCATGATCTCCAAGCCTTTCGCCACACTCGCACGCAAATGCGCGGAGCCGGTGATGAGGTCGCACTGGTAGAGATAATACGGCTTCACACGGCACATCAAAAGTTTCTGCACGAGCGCCTTCATCACCTCCACGTCGTCGTTGACGTGCTTGAGCAACACGCTCTGGTTGCCGAGCGGGATGCCCGCATCGGCCAGTCGCGCGAGCGCGTCGCGCACTTCCGTCGTGAGTTCGCGCGGATGATTCGTGTGAACGCTGATGAACAGCGGATGAAATTGTTTCAGCATCGCGCACAGTTCCGGCGTGATGCGTTGCGGCAGGAAAATCGGGATGCGTGTGCCGAGGCGGAGAAATTCAACGTGTGGAATCGCGCGCAGGCGGCTCAAAAGATTTTCCAATTTCTCATCGCTCAACAGCAGCGGGTCGCCGCCGCTCAAGAGCACATCGCGGATTTCGGGATGCGCGGCGATATAGGCGATCTGCTTGTCGAATTCAGGATGAAAATCGTAGCCCGCCGCGTTGCTCACGAGGCGCGAACGCGTGCAGTAACGGCAGTAGCTCGCGCAACGATCGGTCACGAGAAACAAAACGCGGTCGGGATAGCGATGCACGAGTCCCGGCACCGGCGAATGCGAATCTTCGCCGCACGGGTCGCTCATTTCCCACGGCGCGGTGGTGGTTTCCTCGATGCGCGGAACGACCTGCGACCGGATGGGGCAGCTCTCGTCGGACTGGTCAATGAGGTTGAAAAAATATGGGGTGATGCCGAGCGCAAGTTTGGTGTTTGCAAGCTGCGCGCCCGCGAGTTCCTCCGGCGTGAGCGTGGGCAGAAGTTTCTGCAACTGCTCGACGGTGGTGATGCGGTTTTTCATCTGCCAGCGCCAGTCGTTCCAGTCCGTTTCGGAAACACCCTGCCAATGACCGCGACCGGCGGAGGTGAATTTCTTCAGCGTATTGAAGGAATTGTCCGCCAGCGTTTCACTGCCGCCCGTGGATGAATTTTTAGCCTGCATTTTCAGTAGCGCACTATAATTGCGAATCAATGTCTGTCAAGCGGACTGACCGCGGCGCGCGGCCAACGCTAAAAATTAAGTTCGGCGGCTGCGCTCCCCGCAAAGTTTGAATTGACATTGTTGCCGGCGACTACCTGCCCGCCGTCGCGCGGAACTTGCAAATGGCAGCGGTTTGGTTACTTCTAATTGAAATGTGGCGAACCTTTGCCTTGTGGTTTTTAATCGGAAGCCTGCTGCAAACGTCGGTCAGCTTCGGCGCGGAAACCGCCGAGGTCAACCTCGACTATGTGGCGAAGCGCGCCTTGGACCGCGCCCGCACGCCGTTCCGCTCGCCCCACGTCGAGCTGCCGGCTGTCCTCCGCCCTGATTTTCTCGACTACGACAAATACCGTCAGATTGAATTCCGCCATGACCGCGCGCTTTGGGCCGCCGCCGGGCTGCCGTTCCGCACGGAATTTTTCCATCCCGGCTACATCTACCACGAGCCGGTGCGCGTGAATGAATTCACCGCCTCGCACACGCAGCCCATCCGCTTCGTGCAGGATTTTTTCAACTACCACTCGTTGAACATCGGTAAGCAAATCCCGACCGACATGGGCTACGCCGGTTTCCGCGTGCTGTCCCGGCTTAACGCCAACGACCGCTGGGATGAACTTGGCTCCTTCCTCGGCGCGAGCTATTTCCGGCTGCTCGGAAAAAATCTGCGCTACGGCGAATCCGCGCGCGGCCTGGCGCTGGACTGCGGTGAAAGCGACCGCCCGGAGGAATTCCCCATCTTCACCGACTGGTGGCTCGGCAAACCTGCCAGCACGAATGACGATTCGCTCCACCTGTTTGCGATCCTCGACAGCGTGAGCTGCTGCGGCGCGTATGAATTTTACATCCGTCCCGGCGAGACGACCACCGCGAGCATCCGTTCAGTTTTGTATTTCCGCGATACGAACAACGTCGCCGCCGTCAGCAAAAATAAAAAGCCACTTAAAACCATCGGCCTCGCGCCGCTGACGAGCATGTTCTGGTTCGGCAAAAACACGGAGCGCAAATTCGACGACTACCGCACGGAAGTTCATGACAGCGACGGCCTGCTCGTCCACATGGGCAACGGCGAAGTTTTTTTCCGTCCGCTCGACAATCCGTCCACGATGCGCCATCAAGTTTTTTCCGCGCCCAGCATAAAAGGCTTCGGGCTGCTGCAACGTGAGCGGAGTTTTACGGCGTATCAGGATTCATTCAACCTTTACCATCAAGTCCCGAGCGTGTGGGTCGAGACGGACGGCAACTGGGGCGACGGCGATTTGCATCTGCTGGAATTAAGCACGGGCTACGAAGGCCTCGATAACATCGTCGCGTTCTGGGATCCGAAAAATAAACCCGCGCCGCTCACGCCCTTTCGCTTCGGCTACACGCTGCACTGGGAAGGCGGTGCTGCCGATTTGAAACGTTCGCCCAACCGCGTCGTCTCCACGCGCATCGGGCCGGACGCGCAGTTCAAGGGCGCGCGGCAGTTTGTCCTGGATTTCGACGGGCCTAAGTTCGACAAGATTCCCGAAGACAAACCTCCCGTGGCCGTCGCCAGTTGCAGCGCGGGCGCGCACATCGTGGATCAATTCGTCATGCGGAATACTTTCCTCGGCACCTGGCGCGTCATCGTGAAGATGATGCCCAAGCCGGACAGCCACGAAGCCGTTGACCTGCGCTGCACGTTGCAGTCCGGCACGAACACCGTCGGTGAAACCTGGGTCTATCAATGGAGTCCGCCTTGAAAATTCTGCCGGATGTCTCCGGCGAAATCGCCGGGCGTTCGCTCGATGAATGGAACGCGGCGTATGTGAAGGTGGAAAATTATTTTCACGCCCTCCGCATCCGCAACAAGCCCCTGCTCGGCCAGCTCACGCTGCGCGTGCTCGAACGCGCCCAGCGCCGCGCGCCCGCCGACCCCGGCCGCACCGCCACCGAACTCGCCGCCGAAGAGATGGATAAAATTGTCACCGACTGGTTCGCGGAAGTTTTGCAAACATCGCCCGTGGGCAGCGAACAAACCCTCTCCACGCGCGGACGCCTCGCGCTGCTGCTCGCGGATATGCCGGGCAAATGGCAGGATCAATTTCTCCGCCCCGGCCCGTGGCCGACGGAATTTGTCGAGTCTATGCGCGAAAGTTTCTTCCGCGCCGGCCCGGATTTTCAATTGTCCAAAATGACGCCGCGCCAACTTGACCTTGGCCCCATCACGACGCTCACCAATTTTGGCCGGCTGCCTTACGTCCGTATGGCGATGGTGTGGGCGGGATTTGCACTGCTGCTCGTCGTGATTTTCTGGCTCACGCACGGCGGATTTGAACAGGTAAAAAATCGCTTCCAACTCTTGATTGAATGGTTTAGCCAAAACGGATGAAGGCGAATGCTGGCGACGCTACCCGAATGTGGTCAGAGGCAACCCGGCAGTTTTTCAAAAGCTCAACGTCGCCCCTGCCGCACGCCTTCCTTCTTATTTTCCAATTCCGATTGAAGTTTTTTGCGCTCGTTCACAAGCTGCGCGCGCAATGCTTCCTGTTTTTCAAAATCGCCAGCGGCGGCAATCTCGCCGTTCAAAGCGATTTCACGACCGGCAATCTGCGCGGCGTATTTGGAATCCAGTTCCGCGAGTTCCTTTTTCTGCACGGCGGAAAGTTTCGCGCTGGGTGCAGTTTTATTCAAACGCTCCATCGCCAGTTCGTAGGATGATTTCATTCTTTAACCACGAAATACACTAAACACACGAAAAGGAAACCAGTAAAAAAATTTCGCGACGAACAAGATGTTGCCATGTAGTCCGCGTATTTTGTGGTTTCAACCTGTCGGCTTTTTCTTCCACGGCTGGCTGGGAAATTTCATCGGCATCGGCGTGGGCTTGGAGACTTGCAGTTCAGCGTCGGCCTCAACTTTTTTCTCGCCGGAATTTTTCGCGTCTTCGCGCCAGCCTTCAATCTTCGCCTGCAAGCCGTGTTTCTCGGCGGTGACTTTGTCGCCGGACTTCATGTAGAAGAGCGAGAGGTTGGTGTGAACGAGCTGTTCGCGCGGACGCAGCTTCTCCGCCTTGTGCCCTTCCGCAATCGCCGCCGGAAAATCGCCCAGCCGATAATGCGCCATGCCGAGCGCGAGCTGCGCGTCAAAATTTTCCGGGTCTTGCGCGAGAACTTGCTTCAGCTTGGCGATGGCCGAATCGAATTCGCCCCGGCTGAAGTCAAACATCGCGTCGTCAGATTGTTCCTGCAAAGTCATGTGCGGCTGAACGCTAACGGTCGTGACGCCCTTCGGCAAGCCAACGCATTAGCCTGATGCAGCCAGAAGATGAAATAAAATGTTCTAATCCACAGTTTTTGGCGGGTGAGACAAGTTTTTAACATTACTGCATATTGCTCAAATACAACTAGATAGAGTCAGCATTAGAAATTGACACATTCACGCTTGCTGCTAGTGTGTTAAGGCAACGGTGTCGCACTGAAACGTCTTCAGTCGTCATTCCACCTTGCGATAGAAATTCTTTAGTTCCGAGGTTCCATTATGAGCAATACAACAGCCGGAGTGCCGTCGTCAGGTGGCGCGCAGAAAATATCACCGATCAACGAAGCGGTGATTCGCATCGCGGGCAATTCGCAGGACGGCATCCAAGCCATCGGCGGTTTCCTCGCGCGCCTTGCCGGGCGCAGCGAACAGGAAGTCATGACGTTCATGACGATTCCCGCCACGATTTCCGGCGGCGCCTCCATCTTCCAAGTCCGCATGGGCAGCGGCGAGGTTTTGAGTTCCGGCGACGAAGCCGATGTGCTGCTCGCGTTTTATCAGCACAGCTACGAAGGCCATATTGGCTCGTTGAAAAAAGGCGGCATCGTGCTTTACGACTCCGACCATGTGGAACCCAAGCAGGAATTGCAGGGTGATTATCACCACGTCGGCGTGCCGATTTCCGGCCTGACGGTCGAAGCCATCGGCGGCACGGCCAAGGACAAGGGCAAAAATATTTACGCGCTCGGCCTCATCGCCAAGATGTTCGACCTAAACATTCCCAAACTGGAAAAACTTTTGGGCGAACGTTTCACCGGCAAGGACCCGAGCATCTTGAACAATGCACTCGCGGCGTTCCATGCCGGCTACTCGCACTCGCTTGGCAATATCCTCGAAACGTTCAAGTTCGTTGACGCCCAAAAGAAAGACGGTCATCAAGTCGTGATGAACGGCAACGAAGCGCTCGGCTACGGCCTCATCGCCGCCGGCGTGCGTTTCGGTGCGGGCTATCCGATCACGCCGTGGTCGGACATCATGGAATTGCTCCGGCGCGAACTGCCGAAATATGGCGGCTCGTTCATCCAGACCGAAGACGAAATCGCCGCCGTCTCGATGGCGATTGGCGCGAGCTACGCCGGACGCGTCGCCGTCACCGGCTCCAGCGGCCCCGGAATTTCCCTCAAGACCGAGGCACTCGGCTGGGCCATCATGGCGGAAATGCCGCTCGTCGTCGTTGACGTTCAGCGCGGCGGGCCTTCGACGGGAATGCCGACGAACATTGAGCAATCCGACTTGAACATCGCCATCAACGGCGGCCACGGCGACGCCCCGCGCGTCGTCATCGCTCCGGCGAACGTCGAAGACTGTTTCTACATGGCCATCGAAGCCGTGAACATCGCGCGGAAATATTCTGTGCCAGTCATCATTCTCACCGACCAAGGCATCGCCACGCGCATTGAGGCGTTCGTGGAACCAAACCTCGAAAAAGTTTGCCAGGACATCTCCCCCGATTTTGCGGATGTCGCGGATCACAAACCCTACGACTTGTCCGCGAAAGACGGCATCACCACGCACGTTCCGCCCGGCACGAAGATTTTGTCCGGCAAATATCCCATCGCCACCGGCCTCGAACACGACGAACTCGGCCATCCGACCGGCTCGCCGAAAGTTCACCAATTGATGACCAATAAGCGCCGCAAGAAATTGCAGGCGCTCGCCGCGACGCTGCCCACGCCGAAAGTCTACGGCCCGCCGGAAGGAAATGTTTTGCTCGTCGGCTGGGGTTCGACCGAGGGTCCGATCAAGGAAGCCGTGGATCGCGCACGCGCCGCTGGCGACAGCGTT
>JANOBC010000399.1:0-6288 GCA_031411455.1 Limisphaerales bacterium | reverse complement strand
TGCGAAGATCTAGCGTGAATGGAAGGAACTGAGTGAGATGGAACGTATGTTTGGACGTCCGATCGTTACACAAGAGCAGATGCGAAGCCGCATCCGTGAGCTGGGACGACAGATCAGCGCCGACTATGCGGGCAAGGACCTTGTGCTTGTCGGTGTGCTCAAGGGGGCCTATGCGTTTTTTGCCGATTTGGCACGAGCGATTCGAATTCCAGTACAGGTCGATTTCATCATCGTGACGAGCTACGGAACGCGGGCGAAGACGTCCGGAAAGGTCAAGCTCGTGACCGAGCTGACCGAAAAGATCAAGGATAGAGATGTACTACTGGTTGAGGATATCGTCGATTCGGGATTAACGATTCAATATCTTACCAAGGCGCTGGCCAAGCAAAAACCGAGAAGCATCAAGGTCTGCACCTTGCTGAGTAAGCCGGAACGCCGCATCGTTGATGTCCCGTTGCAGTATATTGGGTTCAGAATTCCGAACCAGTACGTCGTAGGGTATGGACTTGATTACCAACAACAGTACCGGAACCTTCCCTACCTCGCCGTTCTCGACCAGCTGGACCAGCAAGAGGAGTAGAGTTTTCTCACGAGCTATTGGCAATTTGCGCAAGGCTATGATAACATCATCACGATTTCTACATACGTGGCCTCCAATGCTGTCGCGAAGGAGAACTGGATGAATTCCCGGGTCAAGAACCTGCTTTTCTGGGTGGTGGTCGGCTTGTTCATGATTCTCCTGTTCAATCTGTTCAGTGTGCCGACTCACGCGCCTGAAGAAGAAGTAACTGCAGCACTGGCGCAATAGTGAAACGCTGTTCCGCCACGCCGTCGCCGTGACGTTGAACAACGATGTCGCCCATGTGGACCTCGGTGCCGCCCTCAACGTGCAGGGCCGCACCGACGAGGCACTCGTGGAATACCGCGCCGCTGTCCGCATCAATCCCGATCGGTCGCAGACTCATTTCAACCTCGGCCTGATTTATCGCGGGGCAGAAAAACATCGTGAGGCACTCGCCGAATTCCGTGAAGCCATTCGCTTGGACGCCGACAACGCCACCGCCCGCAGCGCCGCTGGCGGTGAACTGTCGGCGTTGGGGAAATATGATGAGGCATTGAAAGAATTCGCCGCCGCCGAGAAACTATCTCCCCGCTACGCGATGCCGCATCTGGAAACCGCCAAAGTTTTTTTTGCACAAGGGCGCGATACCGAGGCCGTGGACGAACTCCGCGCCGCTTTGCGTTGCGAGCCGGACAATCTTGAAGTTCTGTCGTCCACCGCGCATCACCTGGCCGCGAACGAAAACGCTGCCACGCGCGATGGAGGCAATGCGCTCATCCTCGCCATCAAAGCCAACGAACTTTCCGGCCACAACCAGCCCGGCATCTTTGACATCTTGGGCATGGCGCTCGCCGAAACCGGCGACTTCACCAACGCCGTGGCCTGCGTGCAAAACGCGCTCACGCTGGCCAACGCCGCTAAAATGAAAAAGCTGGAACCCTTGCAGCAACGGCTCGAACTTTACCAACAAAACCGGCCATGGCGGGAATCCTTCCGCGCGCCGAATGCACCGGTGAAATGACGGGAACGGCTGGCTTCCAGTGGTGAAATTTGTCGCGCCGCGACAAATTTTGCCAGCGCAGTCTTCTCCCTCTCCCCTCCGAGGGGAGAGGGCCGGGGTGAGGGGTGGCATCACGAAGGACGTGTGTAAATTTTTGGAGCCGCTCGCAGGTAGTCCACCCCTCATCCTCAATCCTTCTTCCCTCCGAGGGGAGAAGGAAGTCGGAGCCGTCGCCTGACGCTTCGCTCGGCGACGGGATTTTAGCAGCGCGAAAATCACCACCTCGTTTGGCCGACTGGCTCGCAGCACGAACCAACCCGGCAGGAAAGCCGAAGTTTATTCGGCAAGTTTTTGCAACGTCCGTTTCACCGTCGGTTTTTTTACGGCGGCTGCCGCTGAAAATGTTTCGCCAAACCACGGCAGGGTGAAGATTTTTTCCGCTGGAAAAAATTCCGCAAGGAGTCCCGCATTGCTGGTGGTCGCGGCATCCGGTTTCGGCGGCGACATTAGCACCACGCGCGCCCGCCGCCGCTGATTTTCTGGCAAGGCGGCCAGCGTGAGCAAGACGTGATTCACCACGCCCAGTTTGTTTTGCGCGACGATGACGGGCGTCGCGTTCAACGCGGTCAGCAAATCATGCGAATCAAAATTTTGACCCAGCGGGCTTAACAATCCGCCCGCGCCTTCGATCAGCATCAGTTCAAAACTTTTCCCCACCGCGTGGATGTGTTTCAGCACGGCGGCGAGCGTCACGGATTTTTTCTCACGCCGCGCCGCCAGCACGGGCGCGATGGGCGCGCGGAAATGCCACGGGTTGATGTCGTCTAGCGACAGCGCGACGCCTAGGGCAGCGTGGATTTTTTCCGCATCAGCACGACCGCCGGAGCAAAGCGGCTTGCAGGCGGCGACGGGGATTTTTTTGGCGCGGAAAAATTCCGCGAGCAGCACCGTCAGGACGGTTTTGCCCGCGCCGGTGTCGGTGCTGGTGATGAAGATGATTTTTTTCATGGCGTAGCGGGGGCGGGGTTTTTCCGCAGCAACCAGTGCGCGGCGGGGCTGTCGCCGCGACCTTGGTATTGGGCGGCGAGGTCGAAACGCGGGTCGGTCATGTCGGTGAGATGATGCCAGCCGAGGCTTTGCTCGATGTTAGCGTAGGCATAATCTGGCGAGTTGGAGGCCAGATTTTTCAGCGGGCGGAGGATTGGGTTAATCGCCCCAATCAACAGGCACACCACCAGCAGCAAGCCAAGTGGACGTTGCCACAAAAATTTTTCCGACTGCACGATGCGAGCAGCGGCGAGCGCGAGGAACAATGTCGCCGGGCCGCCAGCCTGGTTGCGCAAGTCGCCGGCGACGCCAAATTTCCAGAGCGGCAGCAGCAGCAGCAATGCGAGGGCGAGGAAGAACAGCGGACGGAATTCGCCCAAAATTTTCGCGCGACGTTCCACGAGCCAGAGCAGCAACAGCGGCACGAGCAGGAGCAGGGAAAATAGCGCATAATAAAAAAGCCATTCCCGACCGGGAAGAAAGGTTCCGATAAAACCCTTGTCCGGCAGCGGCACATGGCCTTGAAAATAAATTCCCAAGACGGCGAGCAGCGCGCCGCCGCCAATCAGGTTGACCGGCTCGAAATAATTCTGCCAGCGCACGCGCCCCCACGCCGCCAGCGGCACCAGCAGCAATCCCAAGCTGGTGAGCGGACTCCAGAAGACCAACAGCGCCCACACAAAAATTGCGCCGCGCGGATTTTTTTTCACCCAGAGCAGTTCATAAAGCACCGCCGCGCCGAGCCAGCCGGTCAGTGCGTGTTGCGGTTGATAATTAAACCGCGTGAAGCTGTCGTTGTAACCGAACAGCAGTCCGCCGTAGAGCAGTTTGGGTTCAAGGTCGGCGGCGGTGACAACGCCGGGCAACCCGTGCGTTTTGAACAGCGTCCACAAAATTCCCGTCGGCGCAAACAGCAGAATGGCCGCGATGGTTTTCTTGGGCGACGTCGTCAAAGTGGCCGCCCACCAAAAAAACAGAAACAGCCCGGCAAACGTCCAGACAAACGAAAGTGCGGGAATGATGTCCGCTCCCGCCCATCGCCCACCGAGCGCCGGCACGAGGTAGTAGCCCAGCGAGTAGCAAAGAAAAGTTTCACCACCGGCGTGCGGATACATCACCGGCCAGCTTGCGCCGGTCAAGTCATGCAGCAGCAGGTTGTGCTTGAGATAGTCGCTGCTCTGCGGCAGCACGCCGCCCACGCCGACAAGCAGCGTCCAAGCAAACGTCACGGTGAGGATTAGTAAAAGATTTTTTTGGGTGAGCGCGGGCCGCACTGACGAATCGTTCCGCCGGGCAAACCAAAAACAACCACCAGCCAAAACCAGTCCCGCCGGAATCCCGATGACCGGACGCAGCCAGCTAAATAAAAAAATTAAAACCGGCAGCGCAAAATAACCAGCCGCCAAAGGAAGGAATAAATCGCGCCGCGCCGTGCCGATAGGATCGGAATCAGTGTTCATGCGGGCGATGCCGTAGTGGAACCGATGATTTTGCCGTGAGCCATTTCGGATGTTTTAGTTGAGCCGGGTTTCAAAGTCCAACCATGATTCCTTTGCCGCACGTTCCACCGCCGGTGGCCGGATGCCCATGCGTTGAAAATAACCTGTTTGACTGGAAATCACCTGTTGACTTCATTCCCGCGTTTGATAAATTCCGCGTCCCTTTGATTCGATTTTGAAATGAAAACGCATTTGCCGAAAGTAAATCTGGACCAGCGTAAGTGGCATGTCATTGATGCCGACGGCGCGGTTCTTGGCCGTCTCGCTGTGCAGGTTGCTGACATCCTGCGCGGAAAAAACAAGCCGGTCTACACCCCCCATCTCGACGCCGGTGACTTTGTCATCGTCGTCAACGCAGAGAAAGTCCGCGTCACCGGCAAAAAGGAAACGGACAAGGAGTTCATGTCCTACTCCGGCTGGAAAGGCGGCGAAAAATATCGTTCCGTCGAACAGGTTCGCGCCAGCCAGCCCGAGAAACTCATCGAACACGCCGTCAAAGGCATGATTCCGAAGAACCGCCTCGGCCGCGTTCTCCTCACCAAGCTGAAAGTCTTCAAGGGACCGAAGCACGACCACGACGCGCAGACTCCTGCCGCGCTCAAAGCCGCTAACTGATTTTTTGTATGGCCACTAAAACCACCAACGAATTCCTCGGCACCGGCCGTCGTAAGACCGCCATCGCCCGTGTCCGCCTCGCGCCCGGCAGCGGCAAGATCACCGTCAACGGACGCACGTTTGAAAATTATTTCCCGCTCGACACCCAGCGCGCGACCGTTTCCTCGCCGCTGACCATCACCAGCACCGCCGACAAGGTGGATGTGCGCGTGAACGTCGGCGGCGGCGGCCCGCTCGGTCAGGCCGGCGCGGTGCGCCACGGCATTTCCCGCGCGCTCTTGAAATTTGACGCCGCCCTGCGTCCCGCATTGAAAGCCGAAGGCTTTCTCACCCGCGACCCGCGCGAACGCGAACGCAAAAAATACGGCCAGCCCGGTGCGCGCAAACGCTTCCAGTTTTCGAAGCGTTAATCGCAACGGAAAGTTTCAAAACCCGCTGGCTTCTGCCGGCGGGTTTTTTGTTTCCCCGTCATCCTCATGCTCATATATCAGAATTGAAGATGACGATGAGGATGAAACATTTTTTCGTGTAGTTCGTGTGTTTCGTGGTTAAGATTTTTTGAAATGAAAACGAAGAAAGTCGCCATCGTCGGCGCGTCAGGTTATTCCGGCGAAGAACTTGTCAACCTGTTGCTGCACCATCCGCACGCGGAATTGGTGGCCGTCACCTCGCGCCAGAATGCCGGGCAAACGCTGGCGCAGGTTTTTCCGAAATTCGCCAGCCATCCGAAATCCAAGTTGCTCCGGTTCGTCGAGCCGAACGCTGAACTGCTCGCGAAGCAGGCGGATGTGGTTTTCCTCGCGCTGCCGCACGGCGTCGCTGCGGAATACGCCATCCCGCTCATCAACGCGGGCTGCATCGTCATTGATTTGAGCGCGGACTTCCGGCTCAAGAGCGCGGAGGTCTACAAAGAATTTTACGCGCACGAACATCCCGCGCCGGAGTTGTTGAAAAAATCCGTCTATGGCTTGCCCGAATTTTATCGCGAAGAAATTAAAAAATCTTTGCTCATTGCCTCGCCTGGCTGCTATCCGACGAGCATTTTGCTGCCGACGCTGCCGCTGCTGAAGGCCGGACTCATCAAGCCGCAGGGCATCATTGCTGATTCTATGAGCGGTGTCAGCGGCGCGGGTCGCAAGGCGGAGATTGATTATCTTTTCTGCGAGTGCAACGAAAGTGTGCGCCCCTACGGGGTGCCGAAGCACCGGCATCTGTCCGAGATTGAGGAGCAAATGTCCTTCGCCGCCGGAACCAAAGTCACGATCCAGTTCACGCCGCATTTGATTCCCGTTAACCGGGGAATTTTGACGACGCTCTATCTCGCACCGGAAAAACATTTTTCCACGCCGGACGAAATGGCCGCGCTCGCTGAAAAAATTTCCGCGTGCTACGCTAGCGCTTATGCGAACGAACCTTTCGTCCGGTTGCTCGAAGGAAAATCTTTGCCCGACACAAAAAATGTCGTGGGCACGAACGTCTGTGAAATTGCGTGGCGACTCGACCCGCGCACCGGTCGGCTCATCGTGATGAGCGCCGAGGATAATCTTGTCAAAGGCGCTAGCGGC
>JANOBC010000398.1:0-1712 GCA_031411455.1 Limisphaerales bacterium | reverse complement strand
CAAGCATCATCATCCAGAGTTCGGCGGATTCACGCGCGCGAGTCTGTTTCGGATGCGGCAGTTTTACGAGGTCTACCGTCGCGAGACAAAAGTCGCAGCACTGCTGCGACAATTGCCGTGGACGCACCACCTGATGATTTTGTCGCGCTGCAAACAGCCGGAGGAACGTGAATTTTATCTGCACACCACCGTGCGTGAACGCTGGTCAAGCCGGGAGTTGCAGCGGCAGTTGAATGGCGCACTATTTGAGCGAACTATCATCCATCCGGCAAAAGTCTCGGCAGTGCTGCGACAATTGCATCCCGCAGCCGAAACCATTTTCAAAGACACCTACCTGCTCGACTTCCTCGAACTGCCGGAAGGTCATTCGGAATCGGATTTGCAGAAAGGTTTGATCTCGAAACTGCGGCACTTTCTTTTGGAACTGGGGCGTGATTTTACTTTCGTTGGCGAGCAATACCCGTTGCAGGTCGGCGGAAAAGATTTTCGGATTGACCTGCTCTTTTATCATCGCGAGTTGCAATGCCTTGTCGCGTTTGAATTGAAGATCGAGGAATTTCAGCCGGAGCATCTCGGCAAGCTGGAGTTTTATCTCGAAACGCTCGACCGCGACGTGAAGAAACCGCACGAACGTCCGTCCATCGGCGTGCTGCTCTGCGCGACCAAGGACAGCGAAGTCGTGGAATACGCCTTGAGCCGCGCGGTGTCGCCCGCGCTCATCGCCGAATACCAGACCGCGCTGCCCGCCCGGAAACTGCTGCAACGCAAGCTGCATGAGTTTTATCAACTCGCGATGCCGAAGGATGATGATGCTCCAGTGAGGAAAATTAAACCACGCCCTAAAAAATAAATTTATCTATGGAACTAAAAGCAAAAATTGAAGGCCAGATGGCCGAAGTCCTGACTCCCGAAGCGCTCGCCTTCGTGGAGAAACTCTGCCGCCAGTTTGAACCGACGCGCCAGAAACTTCTCGCCCGTCGAGTCGAGCGGCAAAAAGAAATTGATAACGGCGCGATGCCGGATTTTCTCGCAGCGACCAAATCCATCCGTGAGGACAAGTCATGGCGTGTCGCTTCGATTCCCGCCGATTTGCAGGATCGGCGCACGGAAATCACCGGGCCGGTGGACCGCAAGATGGTCATCAACGCGCTCAACTGCGGCGCGAAAGTTTTCATGGCCGATTTCGAGGACGCGACTTCACCGACTTGGAAAAATCTCATCGAAGGCCAGGCGAATCTGCGCGACGCGGTGCGCCGGACAATTTCGTTCAGCAATCCGGACGGCAAGCAATACAAGCTCAACGCGCAGACCGCGACGCTGCTCGTTCGTCCGCGCGGCTGGCATTTGCCGGAGAAACACGCCCTCGTGGATGGCCAGCCGATTTCCGGCAGCCTGTTCGATTTCGGTCTGTATTTCTTTCACAACGCCGCCGAGTTGTTGAAGCGTGGCAGTGGCCCGTATTTTTATCTACCGAAGATGGAGAGCCATCTCGAAGCGCGGCTCTGGAACGACGTTTTCAATTTCGCACAGGACGCGCTGAAAATTCCGCGCGGCTCGATTCGCGCGACGGTTTTGATCGAGACGATTCTCGCCACGTTCGAGACCGAGGAGATTCTTTACGAATTGCGCGAACATTCCGCCGGTTTGAATTGCGGGCGCTGGGATTACATTTTCAGCTTCATCAAAAAATTCCGCAATCGCCCCGGCTTCAC
>JANOBC010000397.1:0-2006 GCA_031411455.1 Limisphaerales bacterium | reverse complement strand
GGCGGCCATCGTCTTCAAGCTCGGCCTGTTCGACACCTCTGGGCGTTGATCCTGACCTATCCGACCTTCCTGATCCCATTCTGCACCTGGCTGCTGATGGGCTACTTCCGTTCCATCCCTTACGAGCTCGAAGAGTGCGCGCTGATCGACGGCGCGACGCGCTGGCAGATCCTGATCAAGATCGTCCTGCCCCTGGCGGTGCCGGGGCTCATCTCGGCCGGCATCTTCGCCTTCACGCTGTCCTGGAACGAGTTCATCTACGCGCTGACCTTCATCTCCTCGTCCGAGGTCAAGACCGTGCCCGTGGGCGTGGTCACCGAGCTGGTGGAAGGCGACGTCTACCACTGGGGCGCGCTGATGGCCGGTGCCCTGGTTGGATCGCTGCCGGTTGCGGTCATGTATTCTTTTTTCGTCGAGTATTACGTCGCCGGCATGACCGGCGCTGTTAAGGAATAGGACTTCACCGCAAAGACGCAAAGGCGCAAAGGAAACGCAAAGGAGGGCAAGGGCGAATGAATGACCGGGGCTGACACGATTGGCAATCAGCTACGCACGCCGGGTATTCATATCCCGGCATTTCTTTTTCTTTGTTTTTCCCTGCGTTCCCTTTGCGCCTTTGCGTCTTTGCGGTGAAAAGTTTGATTGAGTTTATTTATTTAAAGGAAAAAAATGGCCGCAAAGAAAAAGCTGCGCAGTTACGAGTGGTTCGGCAAGCCGGGCATCGACAGCATGGCGCATCGCTCGTGGATGAAGAACCAGGGCCTGCCGTCGCATCTGTTCGACGGCCGGCCGGTGATCGGCATCTGCAATACGTGGTCGGAGCTCACGCCCTGTAACGCGCATTTCCGCCAGATCGCCGAACGCGTGAAGCGTGGCGTGCTGGAGGCGGGCGGTTTCCCGCTGGAATTTCCGGTGATGTCGCTTGGCGAGCCGGTGATGCGGCCGACCGCGATGCTGTTCCGCAACCTCGCCTCCATGGACGTCGAGGAATCCATCCGCGCCCATCCTCTCGATGGCGTGATCCTGCTCACGGGTTGCGACAAGACCACGCCCGCGCTGATGATGGGCGCAGCGTCCTGCGATGTGCCGGCGCTGGTGGTATCCGGCGGGCCGATGCTGAACGGCCGTTGGCGCGACCAGACGGTCGGGTCGGGTACGCACATCTGGAAGTTCAAGGAGATGCTCAAGACCGGGGAGATGAACGACGACGACTTGCTGGATGCCGAGCAGGCGATGTCGCGTTCCGCCGGGCACTGCATGACCATGGGTACCGCATCGACGATGGCGTCCATGGCGGAGGCGCTGGGCATGGCGTTGCCGACCAATGCCGCCATTCCCGCGGTGGATTCGCGCCGCTACGTGCTGGCGCACATGGCGGGGCGGCGCATCGTGCAACTGGTCAAGGACGACGTGCGCATGTCGAAGATCCTGACCAGGCAGGCATTCGAGAACGCGATCCGCGTCAACGGCGCCATTGGCGGCTCGACCAACGCGGTCGTGCATCTGCTCGCGCTTGCGCGACGCATCGGCGTGAAACTGACCCTGGACGACTGGGACCGGTTGGGCCGCAAGCTGCCTTGCCTGGTGAACTTGATGCCTTCCGGCGAATACCTCATGGAAGATTTCTATTACGCCGGCGGACTGCCGGTGGTGTTGCGCGAACTTGGCAAGGCCGGCCTGTTGCATAAGAACGCGATGACGGTCAGCGGCGATACCATCTGGAACAACGTGAAAGCCGCGAAGAACTGGAACCCGAAGGTCATCTTCCCGGTCGAGAAGCCATTCAAGAAGCAGGGCGGCATTGCGGTGCTGCGCGGCAACCTGGTTCCGAAAGGCGCCGTAATCAAACCGTCAGCGGCCACGCCGAAGCTGATGAAGCATCGCGGCCGTGCCGTCGTGTTCGAAAACATTGAGGATTACAGGAAGCGCATCGACGATCCCAAGCTAAAGGTCGACGAAACCTGCGTGATGGTGTTGAAGGGGTGCGGACCGATAGGCTATCCGGG
>JANOBC010000396.1:0-9950 GCA_031411455.1 Limisphaerales bacterium | reverse complement strand
TGACCGTCGAGCAGAAAATCATTCGTGCCGATGGCGAAGGTATGGCGCGGCGCGGACGGCTGGGAGTGGGCGCAGCCAGCAAACAACATCGCGGCGGAGAAAAGGGAGAATAATTTTGCTTTGGACATGGGCAGATAATGATTGGTTTAGTTCCGCGACGGAAATGGAAAAAGCGAATAGCCAGAAAACTCGTCTAGTGGTGGAATGGTGCGCGATGCAGGTTTCGAACCTGCGACCCCTACCGTGTGAAGGTAATGCTCTACCACTGAGCTAATCGCGCGTGCCTTGACGGAGGCGCAGGCTAGAAAATTCTGCCGCCAGCAGCAAGATTTTTTCCGTCCAATCCGGCGTGGGCAAAATTCATTTCCAAAAAAACTTTGTTGCCAATGTTGTTTGCCAGCGCCGGAAAATCTGGCGATTCCTTGGTTAAATATTGTTCAATCAATCCGTCAGCTTCAAATTCCCGGCGAAAATGTTTTGACTTGGTGCGTGAAAAATCTAGATTGTGCCTCCGCTTTTGGACGGGGGATTAGCTCAGTTGGTAGAGCGTCTCAATGGCATTGAGAAGGTCAGCGGTTCGAGACCGCTATCCTCCACCATCCGGCGGCATCGGTTTTCAGTTTCAGCTTCGCCGGCAGAAGTTTCACTCGCTCACCAACACCAGCAGCGAAACTCCTTGGCGCGGCAGGCTGAATCTCACATCTGCCCTGCCCTCCTTGATTGTCAATGATTCCGGCTCGCCCAGCGCGATTAATTTCCCCGCCGCCTCCAGTTCGCAGAATTGTTTTTCCGTGAGCGGCAGGGGCGATCCCATCTTTTGCCACGCGCTGAAAGTATTCGCGTGTTCAGCATCAATGACGCAGCGCGTCAGTTTCGCCTTGTCGGAGGCGAACGGAATTCCGGCCAGCTTCAAATCCACTGCTGCGTCCGGCCCAGACACATCATCATCGTGGTAGTGCCACACCAGCACGGCGATTTTATTTTTGTCGAGGCTCGCATAAGCCGAGACATCCGGCGCATTGCGCACGTTAGCTTTGCGGATGGCTTCCGCGTCGAGTCCCGCGCTGCTGGTCACGGCGAGTTGTTGCCCGCTCATCTTGCCGAACATGCGGAAGACATTCAGCACCGGCAGATCAAGACCCGCGCTGGCGAGTTGCCGGAAACCGGCAAACGGCGGTTGATCTTCAAATTCAAATGCCCACGTCAAAGCGCCTTCGAGATTCACGCCGTGTTTCGCGGCAATCTCCAGCTTGCGCGGAAAACTCGCGGCGGTGTAGCTGGAATACATCGTGCCGTTGCGATAGCCATTCGACGGTCCGGTGCAAGCCGCGCAGCCTTCGGGATCAGACTCGCCGATGACGATGGGCAGCGATTTGAATTCAGGAAACTTCGCGATGACCGCACAGGCATCGTTGATGTTGCGCAACTGGTTCGCCATCGCCATGCGGACGTGGTTGTTCGTGAACACCGGCGAGCCTTTCGCATGGAACGAAACGAAGTCGAGCGGCGAACCAATTTTGCCGGAAACGAAATTCGTCCCGTGCGCGCAGTGCTCCAGGAATTCGCCGAGAAATTTTCCGCCCGGCCCGCCCGCCGTTTCCGGCCCGCCGACTTTTGCGTTTGGTAACGCGCGGCGGACGCCGTCAATCGCGTAGTCGTAGAGCTTGAAATAATCTGCGTGCGAGGCGTGCCAATACATGATGTTCGGCTCGTTCCAGACTTCCCAATACCATTTTTCAACTTCCGCGCGGCCGTATTTTTCCACGCAATGCTTCGTCCATTCGTAGGCCAGGTTGCCCCACTTCACATAATCCTTCGGCGGATACGCCTGCCCCGCGCCGGCGTCGGCTTTTTCATTCACCGGCGGATGATGCGGATAATTTTGCGGGTGGGTCGAAAGCGCCTCCGGCATGAAACCCAGTTGCACATACGGTTTGATGCCGCGCGCGAGATAGGTGTCAAAAATCTTGTCGTTGAGCGTCCAGTCGTAAATCGGCGTGCCGTTCGTGTCTTCCTTGTAAGCGCTGGTGGAACCCCACTTCAGCGCATAAGCGCCGTCGCCGCTCGTCAGCAGATGATGCGTGCGGAAAAAAACTTGGTTCTTATTTTCGCGCCCGATGTCGCCGAGTTCGCCGAGAAGTTTTTTACCGTCTTTCATGTAGGCGTAGTTCGGCTCATCCGCGCCGAAGAAGCGCCAGATGGGTTTTAATTCGCCCAGCGGCTTGCCCGCGTCCACCGTGATGGTGACGGGAAACGGCGTAGCGTTTGTATCCGCCGCAAAATTATTTTCAGCGAATAAAACGGCTGTAACTGCCACGGCAATTATTGTTTTCATTTTTTAGATCTTTGAGTTCTCTGCGTTTTCTGCGGTTAAATAGTTTTGTCGCGCAACGCAGGCGGCAGGCGGTGCGGGCGGACATTGTCGAAACATTGCAGCATCGCAAACCGTCGCATTGCCGCTGGAAAACCAACGGCGGTGAAACCCGAATGTCCCGTCGCCGGAAACGGCCCGCCGTGGTTCATCGCCGCCGTGACCGCCACGCCCGTGGGCATCTTGTCGTTGAGCAGCCGACCGACGCGCGAGCGCAAGAGCGGCGCAAATTTTTCGTAGAGCGCGTCATCGCATCCGTTGGTGTCCGAGTAAATGCAGCCGGTCAGGTTGCCTTCGAGTTGTTTAAGGACGGCGGACAGTTCGTCCGCATCACGCGCCACGACGACGAGCGACGCATTGCCGAAAGCCTCCGTCTGTAAATGTTCCGGCGACGCCAGAAATTTTCCCCCGCTCACGCGGAGCAGCGTGTTGGCAAATTTATTTCCCGCCAGCGGCGAACCGCCGGTGACGAGTTCCGCGCCCGCCGCCTGCAACATCTTCACGCTCGCGGCCAGATTCCGCGTGACGCCGGATGAAAGCAGCGTGGATGGCACGGCGCTTTCCAGCTTCGCTTTCACGGCAGCGATGAATTGTTCCGCCGCTTCGCTCGCAATTAAAATGGTCAGGCCAGGACTCGTGCAGAATTGTCCGTTCGCCATCAGACAACTGCCGGTGAATTCTTCCACGATTTTCGCGCCGCGTTCCGCCAGCGCGCCCGGCAAAATCACCACCGGGTTCAAACTGGACATCTCCAGATAGATTGGCTTGCCGACGGCGTCCGCAGCGGCTTTCAATTTCATACCCGCCGCGCGGCTGCCGGTGAAGCCGACCGCGCCGAGCCGTTTATCCGCGACCATCCGCAATCCATCTTCCGGCGAAATTTGATAGAGCATCTGCACCGTGGCCAGCGGCAAGCCGGTTTCACCGAGCGCGGCAAACGCTTCTTCCGCCAGCAGCTTCGTCGTGAGCGGATGACACGGATGCGCCTTGGCGATGACGGGATTGCCTGCGGCGATGGCCGCCGCAAAATCGCCGCCCGCCACGCCGTTGTAGGCGAACGGAAAATTATTCGGGCCGATGCAAAACACCGGGCCAAGCGGCGCGAGCATGGAACGGATGTTCAACTTCGCGTCAATCGTCGGCAGCGCCCACGAACCATCGGGCGCGGCAGCGGCAGCCTGACGCAACTGATTCGTCGTGCGCGGCAATTCCACATCGCCAAGGCGCGGTGATTTTGGCAGCGCCGTTTCTGCGTGTGCCGCTTCGACGAGTTCAACCTTGCGCGCCTCGATGCGTTCGGCGAAGCGAGTGAGAAATTTCGCGAGTTGTTCCGGCGGAATTGTGCGCAAGATGGCGGCGGCTTCAGCGGCGGCGTTCAAGGCGGCATCGCAATCTGCCCACGTCGAGACGGGAAATTCGGCGGGCAGCTTTTCACCGGTCGCGGGATTCTCGGCGTGAAAACTGGCAGACGATTTCGCCGCGCGCCATTGGCCGGCGAGGAGGACGGGTGATTGCGACATTTTGCCACCAGATTAACGATGTCACGGCACTTCGACAACTCCCGCGATTGACAGCGGCGGATTATTTTCGGAAATTCTGCGACTGATTCCACCTAAAACACCATGAGCAACCAAGCCATTTCCACCCAGTCCCTGCAACAAGCCGGTCTCACTTTTCCACCGCCTGCCGATGCCGTCCAACGCGCGCACATCAAGGCCGCACAATACGATGCCATGTATGCGCGCTCCATCAGCGAGCCGGAAAAATTCTGGCTCGAACAGGCGCAAACGCTGGAATGGTTCAAGCCGCCGACCGTCGCCCGGAAATATACTTGGGCCACCGACGCGCGCAAAATTGAGCACACGTTTTTTGAAGACGGCCAACTCAACGTCTCCACCAATTGCCTTGATCGCCATCTGAAAACTCGCGGCAATCAAACCGCGATCATCTGGCAAGGCGAGCCGGAGGAAGACGTGAAGCGCGTCACCTATGCCGAGTTGCACCGCGACGTCTGCAAATTTGCCAACGCCATCAAATCGCTCGGCATCAAGAAGGGCGACCGCGTCGCCATTTACATGCCGATGATTCCCGAAGCCGCCGTCGCCATGCTCGCTTGCACTCGCATCGGGGCAATTCATTCGATTGTCTTTGGCGGATTCAGTTCCGATTCACTCGCGAACCGCATCACGGATTCCGAGTGCAAACTGCTCATCACCGCCAATGTCTCGCTCCGCGCCGGAAAATCCCTCGCGCTCAAGCAGCTCGCCGACGTCGCGCTCATGCACACGCCGAGCATCCAAAAGGTCGTCGTCGTCAAACGCAACGATGAGCCGTGCAACATCGTCGCCGGACGCGATGTCTGGTATCACGAATTGATGGCGAAGGCTTCCGCTGATTGCCCCGCCGAGAAGATGAGCGCCGAGGATTATTTATTCATCCTCTACACCAGCGGTTCCACCGGCAAACCCAAGGGCGTCGTCCACAGCACCGCCGGTTATTTGTTGTGGAGCGCGCTCACGCACAAATACGTTTTCGACATCCACGAAGGCGACGTTTATTTCTGCACCGCCGACATCGGCTGGGTCACTGGTCACAGCTACGTCGTCTATGGTCCGCTTTGCAACGGCGGCACGACGCTGATGTTCGAGGGCGTGCCCACTTATCCCGATGCCGGACGTTTTTGGAAAATTGTCGAGAAGTTCAAAGTCACTAGCTTCTACACCGCGCCCACCGCCATCCGCGCGCTCATCCGGCTCGGCGAAGAATTTCCCGCGAAGTATGACATGAGTTCACTCCGCGTCCTCGGTTCCGTCGGCGAGCCTATAAATCCCGAAGCGTGGATGTGGTATCACAAACACATCGGCGGCGAACGTTGCCCCATCGTGGATACTTGGTGGCAGACCGAGACCGGCGGACATCTCATCACGCATTTGCCCGGCGCGCACACGCTCAAACCCGGCAGCGCGGGCAAACCTTTCTTCGGCGTCGAACCCGTTGTCCTCCGCGATGACGGCAGCGAATGTAATCCCAACGAAGGCGGCAAACTCTGCATCAAGACGCCGTGGCCCGGCATCATGCGCACGACGTGGGGCGAACACGACCGTTTCATCAACACCTATTTCGCCACGTTCAAGAATATGTATTTCAGCGGCGACGGCTGCCGCATTGATGCCGACGGCGATTACTGGTTGCTCGGCCGCGTGGATGATGTCGTCAATGTCTCCGGTCACCGCATCGGCACGGCGGAAGTCGAGAGCGCGCTCGTCAGCCATGCGAAAGTCGCCGAAGCCGCCGTCGCGCCCATGCCGCACGACATCAAAGGCCAGGCGCTCTACGCGTTCGTCACCTTGAAGGATGGAATTGCCGAAAGCGATGAATTGAAAAAGGAACTCGCCAATCACGTCCGCAAAGAGATCGGTGCGATTGCCGTGCCGGATAAAATCCAATTTGCGCCCGGCCTGCCGAAGACGCGCTCCGGCAAAATCATGCGCCGCATCCTGCGCAAGATCGCCGAGAACCAGACCGACCAGATCGGCGACGTCTCCACGCTCGCCGACCCGGCAGTGGTCGAGGCGTTGGTGAAGGGGAAGCAGTAATTACGTCAACGTTATACTCTGGCGAAGAATATGCCGCTGAACATTTCAATTGATGTTGATGGCACGTTGCTAGACGAGAACGAAAATTTAAACCCTCAATCGTCTGAAAAACTTCTTCAATTGCAGTCGAAAGGCCATCGCTTGCAACTTTGGTCCACCGGTGGTGCTGACTATGCGAAAAAGATAGCTATTAAATTCGGTTTGACGGGCTTCTTCGAAAGCTACGCAACGAAAGCTGACGTGGCGATTGATGATATTCCTGAATCAGCCAGAGCCGTTTTTACTTTGAAAGTAAACCGGGACTTTTGCCTTACCGATGCAATTCAATTATTAGAAACTGATTTAGAGGATTGCGTTGAATCGGCTCTAAATCCAAACATTGGTTTGGTTAGCCACCTTGCTGAAATTCAAAAGTCGTCAGCCAGCATTCCATTACAAACCAAGGCGGCGTTTGGCATAAAGCCGATTCCAATACCATTTTTTGGAAATATAGATCATGCCCGGATAGTAACTGTAGGGCTTAATCCATCTTCTACCGAATTTGCACCATGGCGTGAATGGGATGCCACAAATGACGCAAGAGAATTGACGTTCCGCATGGTCAATTACTTTCGCTTGGCCGGAGTTAACCTACCACCTGCTCATAGATGGTTTGGAGAAATCTCGGAGTCTATGCATATTTTGAAATGTCCACAGGCGCTTCTGGCAGCTCACATTGATTTTTGTCCGTGGGCAACTGTTAATTCGCAAATTAAAGACTGGAGTGGTTTTTTTGGATTCATTGACGAACAGATGTTGTCGTGGCTTGGTAAAACTGTTCAGCGCTGTCGAAATTCTGCAAGGCTTTTATTAATCGTTGGAACAGATCATCCATCACAGCTAGAACAAAATCGACAGAATCGGGCTAAAGCAATAATTGAAGAGATAGTTGCTCCAAGTTGTCGGATTGAAATCCTACCAAAATCGCTGCTTCCAGATTGGACATGGGAACACAGAGATTCACTGCGAAATCTAACCCAACTTCCTTGTCGTGTTGCGTGATCTTGGACAACAAGTGCCGCAGGTGAAATTTGCCGTCATCCTGAAAGGATGGAAATCATTCAGCCCGGTGTTGACGCGCAGCGGCTACGCCGGGTGCCGCATCCAAACACCATCAATCCTGAAGGGATTGAATCGCCTCCCGCCAACAACCTGATTCAACGCCGTTGGCGTAGAATTATTTTCCACACGTCCACCCAAGGTAGCGCGAGGCGCAACCTTGGGCTGAATGATTAAATCCCTTTGGGATTCAAACCGCCATTCCCAGCGCCGTCGGCGCGGCATCTTTGTAGAAACCAAATCCCCAAACCAATCCAGCCCCGTCGGGGCGGCATATTCCGCTCCTACGGAGCTTGAACCTTCTCTGAATCCCGGTTCTACAAAGATGCCAGCCCTAACGGGCTTCCCGAAAATAGCCCAGAGCTTTAGCTCTGGGTTTGGCGCATCCAAAAATTTTAAGTCCCGTCAGGGACGAAAGACTTCTGCCGTCCCTGACGAGACTTAAAAAATCACCGGACAATTTTCCCAGCCATAAATGGCTGGGCTATTTTCAGGGACGCCGAGAATCCCAACGGGATTCCATCCAACAGCCCAGCCCAGCGTTGCGAGGCACGAGTTACCCTGGGTCAGCTCGGCGACGGGGTTTTCGCAGCGCGAAAACCACCACCAACGTTTTCCGAGCGCCGTATACCTTTTGGATTTTTGAAAATAGCCCAGAGCGGAAGTCATCAACCCAGCCGCGCGTGCTGTTGACGGTATTGGCTGGGGGTGACGCCGAGCAGTTTGCGAAATTGGCGGGTGAAATAATTGCCGTCACTGAAACCAACTTGGAAGGCGACTTCGGTGACGGTGTGGTCGGTGCGGCGGAGCAGAGCCGCGGCGCGGTTCACGCGGAGTTGCACGAGATGCGCGATGGGTGAATTGCCCATCGCCGCCTGAAAGTTCCGCATGAAATTCCGCTTCGACATCCGCGCCGTTTGGGCGAGCTGGTCGAGGTCAATCGGCTCCTGAAAATTCGTTTCCAGATGGCTGATGGCTTCGCCGATGCGGAGCAGGGCGCGCGCGTCGGAATTTTTCGCCTTGGCAAAACAGCGGGACAGGTGGCCGACGACCTGCATGAACGACGCGGTGGCCATAAATTTGAAACCGTCCGCGCGGGTTGTTAGTTCCACTTCCAGCTTGTCCACGAAGCCCATCAGGCGGGCGAGTTCCTGCGGCGTCAGGCGCAGGCGGCTGTTGAACTGATGCCGCTGCCGCCACGCTGGTTCGAGGATGAAGAGCGCATGGTAACCGGGCAGCGTCCGCAAGTCGTAGTTGCGGAGGTTCAACTTCTCCGGCTGAAACAGAATGTTGATGAGGCACAGTTTTTCCATGCTGTGATAATCGTGTGGTCGCTGGCCGCCGATGACAAACACATCGCCAGTGTTGAGCGGATACGATTCCTGGCCGGTGATATGCACGCCGCGTCCAGAGGTGATGATGACAATCTCGGCAAACTCATGCGCGTGCAAGCCGAACGGTTCCTGCGGATCGCGGCGCTCGACCGCGATGGGAAATCCGTCCGTCTGAAACCAGTCTTTGCGCTTGAGGATGGCGTGCGGCATAGGTGTTTTTTGGCTGGCCAGATAGTGCTAATGATTGGCGGCATCGTCAAGGACGCGGCGTGGTGCGTGCGCTATCTTTTTGACAAATCAGTAATCTCAAAGCAACGCACGTTATGGCTCAATCCAATTCCAATTTGCAAACCACTTTTTCCCTCGCCCAAGAACGCTATGCATCACTTGGTGTGGACGTGAATCACGCGCTGAAAACGCTCGCGACCATTCCCATTTCGCTGCACTGCTGGCAGGGCGATGACGTGGGTGGGTTTGAAAATTTTGGCGGCGCGCTGGGCAACGGTCTCGCCGTCACCGGCAATTATCCCGGCAAGGCGCGCACTCCCAATCAACTGCGTGCGGACTTGGACAAGGCGCTTTCGCTGATTCCCGGCAAGCATCGCTTGAACCTGCACGCGTTCTACGGCGAGTTCGGCGGCAAGAAAGTGGATCGCGATGAAATTGCGCCGAAACATTTCGCCAACTGGATTGGTTGGGCGAAGAAGAATGGCCTCGGCCTCGACTTCAATCCGACGTGCTTCTCGCATCCGAAATCGGCGGATGGTTTCACTTTGTCCAATGCGGACAATGGAATTCGCCAGTTCTGGATTGAGCATTGCCAACGTTCGCGCGAAATCGGCGCGGCGATGGGTAAGGCGCTCGGCAAAACCTGCGTGACGAATGTGTGGATTCCCGACGGCATGAAAGATACGCCCGCCGACCGCGTTTCGCCCCGCGAACGCCTAGCGGAATCACTGGATGCTATTTTCAAAAAGAAACTCTCACCGAAACTGAACCTTGATGCAGTCGAGCCGAAGCTGTTCGGCATCGGCAGCGAAAGTTTTGTCGTCGGCTCGCATGAATTTTATCTGGGCTACGCCGTCAGCCGCAAAAAATTGCTAACGCTCGACGCCGGGCATTATCATCCGACCGAAGGCATCGCGGACAAGATTTCCAGCGTGCTGCAATTCATGCCGGAGATTTTGCTGCACGTCAGCCGTGGCGTCCGCTGGGACAGCGACCACGTTGTGATTTTGAACGACGACCTGCTCGCCATCGCCCGCGAAATCGCGGTGAATGGCTACACAAAGCGCGTCCATATCGGCTTGGATTATTTTGACGCGAGCATTAATCGCGTCGCTGCGTGGACCATCGGCACGCGCAACATGATCCGCGCGCTGCTCATCGCGCTGCTGGAAACTCCACTCATCCGCACCGCCGAAGTGGCGGGCGATTTCACCACGCGACTCGCGTTGCAGGAAGAAGCCATTTTAAAAACCACATCAAAACGACCTCGTGCATCGACATTTTGTATTTCCCAGCCATCAGCTGAACCAAAGTATTCCAAGT
>JANOBC010000395.1:0-1731 GCA_031411455.1 Limisphaerales bacterium | reverse complement strand
GAAGCGCGCCATCCGCCGCGTCGCGCTACAGGTGTTCCGGCATCTGCATAGTTTAAGTTTGCGTTTCCATCTCGACAGGCAGACCGGCGGCGTATCGCGCGACATCGAGCGCGGTACCCGCGGCATTTCCACGCTGCTGAGCTATATGCTGTTTTCCATCATCCCGGTGGTCATCGAATTCAGCCTGGTCGCCTTCGTGCTGCTTGCCAAGTTCGACTGGCGCTTCATGGCCATTACCATGGGGGCGGTTGTGGTCTACCTGGGGTTCACCATCTCGGTGACCGAGTGGCGCATGGATATCCGCCGGCGCGCCAACGAACTGGACGCCAAGGCGAACACCCGCGCCATCGACAGCCTGCTCAACTACGAGACGGTGAAGTATTTCAATAACGAAGAATTCGAGGCGAAGCGCTACGACGAGAGCCTGCAGAAATACGAATCCGCGGATGTGAAAAACGAAGTCTCGCTCGGCGCACTGAACATCGGCCAGAGCCTGGTCATCGCCGTGGCCGTGACCGCGCTTATGATCCTGGCGGCGCAGGGTGTGGTGGGACAAAAGCTCACGCTAGGCGACCTGGTGCTGGTCAACGGCTTGCTGATCCAGCTTTACATTCCGCTCAACTTCCTCGGCATGGTCTACCGGGAAATCAAGCAGTCGCTGGTCGACATGGACAAGATGTTCCGGCTGTTGTCGGAGAACCGCGAAGTACAGGATTCCGCGGGCGCGGTTGAACTGGCGGCGGCGCTGCCGTCCGTCGCATTCGAGAAGGTGGATTTCAGTTACGAACCGCGGCGCACAATCCTGCATGGCGTCAGTTTCGAAATCCCTGCCGGGCATACCGTCGCAGTGGTGGGGGCCAGTGGATCGGGCAAATCCACGCTGGCCCGGTTGCTGTTCCGTTTTTATGACGTTAGCGGCGGGCGCATCGCGATCAACGGCACCGACATCCGCGACGTTACACAGCGGAGCCTGCGCGCGGCCATCGGGATAGTGCCGCAGGACACCGTGTTGTTCAACGACACGATCTACTACAACATCGCCTACGGCGATCCAATGGCAACGCGCGATCAGGTCATTGACGCGGCGCGCTCGGCGCACATCCATGATTTGATCGAATCGCTGCCAGATGGCTACGAGAGCATGGTCGGCGAGCGCGGCCTGAAGCTTTCCGGCGGCGAAAAACAACGGGTTGCCATTGCCCGCGCCCTGCTCAAGAATCCAGAAATCCTGATTTTCGACGAGGCGACCTCCGCCCTCGATTCCAAGTCGGAGAAGGCAATACAGGCGGAATTGAAGCGTATCTCCGCGAGCCGCACCACGCTCACGATTGCACACCGCCTGTCGACCGTCATTGATGCCGACCAGATCCTAGTCATGGAAGCGGGCCGCATCATCGAACGCGGTAACCACCGCGACCTTCTCGGTCAGGCGGGTACCTACGCCCACATGTGGGCCTTGCAGCAGGAAGAAGAGCGGGCGGAAGAAATGGCGGAATCGACCACGGGAGCGGACTAAAGGGCCGATCGCTCAATAATTTTTTCTGGCCAGCCGCTGCATGCACCGCAGTTTAATCAGAAATGTGTACCAAATGAATGCGCCAAGCATTGAAGTTCAAAGACTTATTGGGAGTCTCTCCTTAGTCCTTGATTTTTGAATCCATTTTTGATATGTTTGTTTCCCTGTCGATCGCAAATACCGCGATCAGGCCAGCGATGCAGACAATTCTGCCA
>JANOBC010000394.1:0-13216 GCA_031411455.1 Limisphaerales bacterium | reverse complement strand
GCGTGGGTGTTGCGGCACAAGGTCGTGACGAGCGCGCTCATCGGCGCGAGCAAAGTGCAGCAGGTGGACGACTGCGTGGGCGCGACGAAGAACCTGAATTTTAGCGCGGACGAACTGGCGCACATTGAGAAACTTTTGGCGGAGTGACATTCAATTAATCAAAAAATTATGAAGCGTTTGTTTTTATTCTTGTTGGCGGTGTCCGCGTGTTTTTCCGTTCGCGCTGCCGATGATGTAGCGGATGCCAAGGCGGCCTTTGAAACGTTGCTGACCTATCAGAAAGCCGATGACATCCGGGCTTTGGACCTATTCGCCACCAACTGCATTATCCGGTTAAAAACCATCAACGATCTGGAAGAGAAAACGATGTTTATTGAGGCGGCGGCGTTTCGCGAGATCCTGAAGGATTCAATCGCGAAGAAAGAGGGAAACTTGGACAAATACGAAGACGTTAAATTTTCAGCGGACGGTTTTTCGGTGAAGGTGACGGCGACAGTTATTCATGTCGGAGCGGTCAAGCCCGGCTCGTTCATCGCTTCCTACGAACGCGACGGCAACGGAGTTCTCAAAATTCAGGAACTGAAAGTTACCACCTACGTGGCCAAACCGGATGCCAAGGCGGTGGATGCCAAATGAAGGGACGGGATGCCGACGCAGCTTTTTCAACCGACACGGCGAAGGGGATCAACCATTCGTTTGCGGCGGCTCTGGCGGTTTGTTCGAGTGCATCGGCTGATTGATGCGGAAGGCTTTTAGTTCGGCGTAAATGGATTGCGCGAGGCCGGACTTGGCGAAGCCCACGGCTTTCGCGCCGCGCACGGCAAAGAATCTTTCAAAGTCTGCACCCGTGAAAAACTGCACGACGGGGTAATGGGTAAAATCCTTCAGCACTTCTTCGCGGCTCGATTCGGCGATGTCTTCAGCAATCAGAACGAAATGGAGTTTGCTTTTATTCGCGCGCAACGTGTCGCGTCCCACCAGCAGCGCGCGGGTTTTAATGACGAAGGGAAAGAGGCGTTCGACAGGATGCGGTTGGGCTTGGTCGGACATAATTTTTAGGAGCGCGGACGGCTCGTCCGCAAGTTTGTTGGAGTTTAGGCTTTAGCCTGCATCGCGGAAAAACAAGCTAAAGCTTGAACTCCAATGCGCGGACGAGCCGTCCGCGCTCCGTTCACGCCAACTTCACTTTAACCTTGTGGCCTTTGATTTCCGCGCGGTTCAACTTGGCGATGATGCCGTTGGCGTGTTCGCTGTCCACGTCCACGAAAAGATGTTTCTCGCGCACGTCCACCGTGCCAACGACTTTGCCGGGCAGGCCGGTTTCGCCAGCAACACTGTTCACCACGTCAATCGGCGTGATGCCTTGCGACTCACCGACGCTCATCCAGAGACGCGTTTTTTCCGCAGCGACGGCGCGGCTGGGCTTTGGCTTCGACGCGGCAACGGGTTCAGACTTAGGCTTGATGAATAATTTAGAAGCGGGTCTCGGCTCCGGCGCTTTTACGGACGCCAAAATTTCTTCGTCGGAATAAGTTTTCACCGGTTCAGCTTTGGCTTCGATGGGCGGGGCGGAAACGACGGCCTTCGGTGCGGGCGCAGCGGCAGGTTTCCACGGTGACGGCTTGCTTTTCTTCGGATCGGCAAAGGCGACGTCGTTGCGCGGCGCATAACTATTTGGCCGAGCCGAGCCGCTGCTGGGCGCTCCGGCGCGCGGCGGGCGGTCTTCGTATCGGGCAGGCGCGCGTTCATCACGACGATTGCCAAAACTCGGACGGCGATCATCGCGTTGCGGGGCGCGATCGTCGCGGTAATTTCCACGATCACCACCACGGTCATCGCGATACGACGGACGCGCGCCGCGATCCCCACCGCGATCATCGAAGCGGGCAGGGGGACGTTCGTCGCGTTCGGGGCGGTCGTAATTTTCGGTCTTCGGCGCAGCCTTGGCCGCTTCGCCATTCTGCAAGAGGTGAATCAACGCCGACGCGATGTCGGTCGAGCTGTGCCCTTCTTCGAGCAAGCGTTCGATGACGGCGTCGTGCTTCGTGTATTCCGCGCCGGTGAGCAACGCGCGGAGTTTCTCGATAAAAACATTTTCGCGCGCTTCGGAAACTTCGTCTGCGGTCGGAATTTTTCCGCGCTGGATGCGGACGTTGGTGAAGCGCTCGATATTGCGGATCTGAAACAGTTCGCGTCCTGGCACGAGCGAAATAGCGCGGCCACTGCGACCCGCGCGACCCGTGCGGCCGATACGGTGAACGTAATCTTCCGGGTCGTAAGGCAGATCGTAGTTGAAAACAACCTGCACGTCGTCCACGTCAATCCCGCGCACGGCGATGTCCGTGGCGACGAGAAATTCGAGGCCGGATTTGCGGAATTTGTTCATCACGCGGTCGCGTTGCGCCTGCGTCATGTCGCCGTGCAAACGGTCGGCCTGATAACCGGCGGCTTCGAGATGATCCACCAGATCGTCCACCATGCGCTTGGTGTTGCAAAAAACAATGCCGAGCTTGAGGTCGTAAATATCAATGAGCCGCGTGAGCAATTCCATTTTGTAGCGGCGATCCACTTCAAAATAAACTTGGTCCACCGTCGGCACAGTCATCGCCTTCTGTTCAATCTTCACGCTCTGCGGTTCGCGCGAATTTCTCTCAATCAAGTCGCGGATCGGTTTCGGCATCGTGGCGGAAAAGAAAACCGTCTGCCGTTCTTTCGGCGTGTCTTTCAAAATCAATTCAATGTCCTCGCGGAAACCCATGTTCAGCATCACGTCGGCTTCGTCGAGGATGACCATCTTCACGCCGGTAAGTTTCAACGTGCCACGGCGCATATGATCCATCACGCGACCGGGCGTGCCGATGACGATTTGCGCGCCCTGCTTCAGGCCGTAAAGCTGGCGGTCGTAAGATTGTCCGCCGTAAATCGGCAGCGAGTTCACGCCGCGCTTGAAGAAAGAAAGTTTGTGGATTTCCTCGGACACCTGCACGGCGAGTTCGCGGGTGGGGCAGAGGATGAGCACCTGCACTTCGCGTTTGGTAACGTCCACTTTTTCCACGGCCGGCACGCCGAACGCGGCGGTCTTGCCGGAGCCAGTCATGGACTGGCCGACGATGTCTTTGCCGGTGAGCAACACGGGAATGGCGGCGGCTTGAATGGGTGACGCCTGTTCAAAGCCCATTTTTTCAACGGCCTTGAGCAGTTCGGGGGAAAGTCCGAGTTCGGAAAATAATTTTGAGGTCATGTAAAATGTCTAAACGACAGTCCCATGGTAGCAGGATTCTAATAGCTAACGAGGATTATATTTGCGGCAAGGTAGCGAGGGAGCGCGCCACCTGAAAAACCGCGAGACAGACTTGCGCCTGCGTTGGGTCGTTCAGGCAAAGCGCACCTTCGCGGATGCGCGGAGCAACCTCGCCTTCAATTTGCAGCGGGAATTTTTCGGCAAGCGATTGGGCGAACGCCGGGAAATTATCAAAACCTCCCGCCTTCAACTGAACCGCGTTCACGAGGCGGAACAGGCCGCAGGTTCCTTGCGCCGCCTGATTCATCAACTCCACCAGCACGCGTCCCATCGTGTAACGCGGATTGATTTCGACGATGGGTTTTAATTTCACCGCGCCGCTCGCATCACGATAAACGAAAGCATCAATGCCCAGCGGCCCGGTGAAATCCACGTCGCCCAGTTCGGCTTCCAGCACTTTGAAAACGTCGGCGTAAAATTCCAGCAGCCAGCCGGAGATGTCCGCTTGCGCCTGGAACTGCGTCACAACGCGCGTTGGAATCCGCTTGTGAAAATGCGACTCCGCGAAGTTCGCGACGAACTGGCCGCGCGCATCGTTCAGCAAACCGGTGTAGCCGCATAGTTTTAGACCGCGCTCGCTCATCTCCAGTTGCACGGAGAAATCCATGACGCGTTCCAGCCACGGCTCCACGACGAGTTCGCGTTTGCGCGTAAAGGCGTTTTCCAGCCAGCGGATTTGCGGCGGCAAAATTTCCGGCTCAAACAGGCGCATCGCATTACTGCCCGCCACGCCTAAAGATTCCTTCACGATGATTTTGTGATGACCGCGCGTGCGGATTTTGGAAATCGCGGCCAGTGCTTCGTCCAAAGAATTAACTGCCACGCCGATTTCGGCGGCGGTGCAAAGCCAACCCGTTTCCGCTTTCCGCTTTCCGCTTTCCGCTTTTTCCAAAATGATTTTTCGCAGCAACGTCGCGCTCCACGATTTGGAATAGAGTTTGGCAAGGCCGCTGTTGAAGCGTGCTTCATCCGCGCGCTGTTCGCCGGTAACGCTGGCGAACAGCGGCTTCAATAATTGAAAACTATCCGGCCCCCACGCCCACGGACGCAGCGAGCCGAGTTTGCGCGCGGTGAGGCTTTTTAGGGGGGCAGGCATCTTGCCTGTCGTGGTCTTGCCGGGTGAACTGGACAGGCAAGATGCCTGTCCCACTACAAATTCCGGCAGCGGAAAACCCGCCTGCTTAATGCCGCTCAAAAATTCTACGGACGGTTTCTGGCTCGTCAGCACGATGTCGTCCTGCCGACACAAAAACTGCGGTAGATTTTCCAAATCACGCGCGAGCTGCGCCTGATGCTTCGTGGGGTTAAAAGTTTTTCCTTCCGCGATGCGGCCTTCGGCGAACGGATTGAAAACAAACACGCTCGGCGTGCGGCCTTTGGATTGCGAATAGACGTTGATCTCGGCGATGAAGCGCGGGTCAAAGCCAGCGGCGCGGCGGCCCTCGACATTCAACGTCAGACCCTTCGCGCGTTGTGGCGAGAGTGGAAATTTCAGCGTGCGACAGAACGCGTCCCAGTCGGACTCGCCCGGATTTTTCCAGCGGCGAAACCATTTTAATCCGTAGGCGACGTGGCCGATTTCGTCCCGGTAAATTTTTTCAAGCAAGTTGCCAGTTTCATTATCGCCGATGGCGGAAAAACTTTTTGAGAAGTGGCGCGCGAAATCCAGATTCGCCTGCTCGAACGTGAGGCAGAGGCCGGCGACGTAATCAATCGGATTTTCCATCGGCGAGACGCAGCGCCAAAAGTAGCCGCTCACCGGCAGTTCGCCGAATTCAATGCCGCAGGATTTCATGCGTTCGATGTAAAGTCGCGTATGTTCCTGCTCATCCTTGAGCGTGCGCAAGACGCCATGACGAAACGCGGCGGGAGCATCGGGAAATTTCAGCAGCACGAGTGCCATGAGTTCGGTGGCGAGCAGTTCGTGGTTGCCGAAAAAGTGGAGCAGCTTGCCGCGCTCGGCTTGGTCTTCGAGGCGATGCAGGCCGGGGAATTCGCTTTTGCCGGTGGCGTGAGGTTTGAACTGCATCTGCGCGGGGCGACCCGGCGCTTCCGGCGTGATGATGGGCGAACCGGGATGTTCATCGGTGATGACATCTGGCGTGCGGAGTTTTTCCTCCAGCGACGTGGTGAACAAAATCTGTTCGGCAAATTCCCGCAGTTCCATTCCCGGTATTTTGCCAGCGTAGAATTGAATTTGCGAGAATGGACAGAACGCAATTCTGTGGCAGACTGGCTTTCCATGAGCGAAGCAAACATCACTCCGCAGTCGCCGATGAGCGCGGTGCTGGAAAAATTTTCCGGCGCACAACGCGCGCTGTTCCGCCGTTATCATATCGGCGGCTGCAGCAGTTGCGGATTTGCGCCGACGGAAACGCTGGCGGAAGTATGCGCGCGCAATGGAAATCTTTCCGTGGACGAAGTGCTGGCGCACATCGCATCGAGTCACGCGCAAGATGAAAAAGTTTTGATTTCACCGAAAGAACTCGCGGAGCTGTTGCAGAAAGATAAATCCATAAAACTTGTGGACGTGCGTTCGCGCGAGGAGTTTGAGGCAGTGAACATAGCGGGTTCCGTGCTGCTCTCGCAAGCGGTGATGCAACAACTCATGGGCAGCGGTTCCAACGCCGAACCGGTGGTGGTGATTGATCACGCAGGTAAGAACGGTCTGGATGCGGCGGCGTATTTCATGGGCCACGGTTTGCAGAACGTGCGCTGTTTGCGCGGCGGCATTGATGCGTGGGCGCAGGAAGTGGATGCGACGATGCGGCGTTACCAGCTAGGTTGACGGCAAATGCCGTTGACTGCCGCCAATGAAATTCTTAACAATGGCCGCGAAAGAAATTCACCAACCAACCAAACTAATCCTATGAGCGACAAACCTGCTGGAGCCGACAAAAAAATTGCGGCCGGAATCTGCGGTATTCTTCTGGGTGCGTTGGGCGTCCATAAATTCATCCTCGGCTACACCAAAGAAGGCATCATCATGCTGCTGGTCACGGTGCTGACGCTGGGACTGGGCGGATTCATTATGGGAATCATTGGCCTAATCGAGGGCATCGTGTATCTCACCAAAAGTGATGAAGAATTTGTGGCCACCTACCTCACCGGCAAAAAAGGCTGGTTCTAAATCTTAAATTCGGTCGCCGTTTTTTTAGCCGTCACCGTGCTTTGCGCGCGTGGCGGCTTTCTCTTTTTTTGAACTTTCACCGCGTGGAAATTATTCTAAACTAGCGGCATGAATGTATTTGTTACTGGCGGCGCGGGCTATATCGGGTCGGTCTGCACGGAAGAACTTCTCAACGCGGGGCATCAGGTCACGGTCTATGACAACCTGACGGAAGGCCATCGCTCGGCGGTGGATCCGCGCGCGAAATTTATTTTGGCGAAGCCGGAAGAAGAGGGGAACATTCTCGCCGCCGTCAAATCGGTGCAGCCGGATGCCATCCTGCACTTCGCCGCGTTCGCGCTCGTGGGCGAGTCCATGACGAATCCGAAAAAGTATTTCCACAACAACTTCGTCAACGCGCTCAAGCTGGCCGATGCCGCTGTGGAATGTGGCGTGAAGAAGTTTGTTTTCAGTTCGACGTGCGCGACCTACGGCCCGCCGGATCGCGTGCCGATGACGGAAGATTTGCCGCAGCGCCCCATCAATCCTTACGGCGAATCCAAGCTGATGTTCGAGAAGGCGCTCATCTGGTATCAGCAGATTTATGGTTTGGAATTCGTGGCGTTCCGCTATTTCAACGCCGCGGGCGCGAGTGAAAAATTTGGCGAGCATCATCGCATCGAGACGCATTTGATTCCGAACGTGCTGGCCGTGGCGCTTGGACAGAAGACGCATTTAGAAATTTTCGGCACGGATTATCCGACGCCGGACGGAACGTGCATCCGCGATTACATTCACATCAAGGATTTGGCGCAGGCGCACATTCTCGGCTTGCAGCCGGGCAAGAGCGGTTTTTTTAATTTGGGCAATGGCGATGGTTATTCCGTGAAGGAAGTCATCCAGATGTGCGCGAAGATAACCGGTAAAAAAATTCCAGCGATTGAAAAGCCGCGTCGTGCTGGTGATCCGCCGAAGCTGGTGGCTGCCGCGAACAAAGCCTTCAACGAACTAGGCTGGCGTCCGCAGTATCCCAAGTTGGAGGACATCGTGAAAACCGCGTGGGCGTGGCATCAGAAAAATCCCACGGGCTACGCGGATTAATTCGCTTCAAACTTTTGGTCCGCGAGGCTGGAACCAGCGCGGGGGACAATTCACCTTCGACTAATGACAACATCCTTGGT
The DNA here is from genome assembly GCA_031411455.1 of Limisphaerales bacterium. GTDB lineage: Bacteria > Verrucomicrobiota > Verrucomicrobiia > Limisphaerales > UBA11358 > UBA11358. The sequence goes on along the minus strand of JANOBC010000394.1, from coordinate 5,625 downwards.
GTTGGGCAGTATTTGTTTTTTTCCGGTTGTAAAAAATTACCGCGCTGTCAAATGGAGTGGTGTGAAACCAGTTAAATCAGGAAGATTTTTAAGGAATGGTGCGCGATACAGGTTTCGAACCTGTGACCCCCACCGTGTCAAGGTGATGCTCTACCACTGAGCTAACCGCGCAACCGAAGGGCGCATAATTTCTCAACCCGACCGCCAAATGGCAAGTCAAAACCCGGGCGCTGAATGGTGGTCGCGAAGTCGCGACGCCAATTTCAACTTTGAACTCGGCACCCGGCGTTGTTACGCTGCGGCATGGCAAAAAAATCGGGCGAAAATTCCAACGCCCATTCCAAAAACGGTTTCAACGATGTCATCGGCATCGTCCTCATCCTCTTCCTCGCCCTGCCGCTGCTCATCGCGCAATTCTCTTTCGACATTAATGACATTGCGTTCCACACCACGAACGTCAACAAGCACACTCACAACTGGATCGGGCCACTGGGCGCGCATCTGGCGCACTGGTTTTTTCTTTTGGTCGGGCAAGGTGCGTATCTGTTGCCGTGGATTTTTGGCGCGTTCGGCCTTTCGTATCTATTCGGTATTCCACACTTTTTGCGTGAACGCGTCCGCTGGTTCATCGCCTGGTCGGTGCTGCTGCTGATTGCGGCCACGGGTATTTTTCATCTGCTCGACATCAATCATTATGCCGGTCACGCGCACGAGCGGATCGGCGCGCACAGCGCGGGCGGCGGTCTGGGCTGGCTGACTTACGACTATGGCTTCTGGATGATGGGCACCATCGGCGCCGCGATTGTTTATGCCGCGCTCGGCCTCATCGCGCTGCTGTTCCTGACAAACTTTCATTTGAGCACTTGGATTCGATTGCTCATGCGAAAGGAAAATTTTACCCCGGTCGAAAAAAAATCCGACGACGAGCTCGCGCTCGAAAAACGCGCGCAGGAACTGGAAAAACAAAAGCGCCAGCTCGAAGAAGAAGTCGGCAAGAGCGGAAAATTCCCGGACCGCGTGGCGGACAAGCTGCCAGAAAAAGTTTCCAGCGGTCTCGGTGCGGACGGCTTGCCCGTGCCGGAACCGATGGTGCGCGACTTGAGCGTGCCGCAGCAAAAAGGCCCGCGCGTCCGCAAAACGACTTTGCCGGAACCGCCGAAAGAAATTGCGCCCGCCACCGATGGTCTGGAAGTGGGCGAGGTGATTCATGCGGAAGAAATACCAGCGGCAACCACCGATGCAATTCTTGGCCGTAAATCTGAAACCGAAAAAACTCCGGAGTCCACTGGGAGCGCTGGCTTCCAGCCGGCGAGTGCGGAGGCGCAACTCGCCGCCGAGACGGCAGCGGTCCCAGTCGCTGCCGAAACTCCGTCCGCCGCGAAGTTGGAACCCATCATCACCATTGCCGATGGTTCTACGCCAGCGCCCACCGCACCGCGTCCGAGACTTTTGCCCAAGAAGCCCAAGCCGATGACCGTCGCGAGCGTGCCGATGATTGGCAACTACCAATTGCCCTCGATGGATTTTCTCCAGCACGCGGACATGACTGTGAAGCCCACGGAGTCGAAGGAAGAACTCATGGCCAACGCGCGGCTCATGCAGCAGACGCTCGCGCAGTTCGACATCGAGGTTTCGCTCGGCGACATCACGAAGGGGCCGACCATCACGCGCTACGAATTGCATCCCGCGCCCGGCGTGAAGCTGGAAAAAATTCTTAACCTCAACAACAACCTCGCCGCCGCGCTCAAGGCCGAACGCATCAACATCCTCGCGCCCGTTCCAGGAAAATCTTCCGTCGGCGTGGAAGTTCCGAACCTCGTCAAATCGAAGGTCATCATGCGCGATTTGTTTGAATCGGACGAATGGCGTAATTCCAAAGCGCGCATTCCCATCGCGCTGGGCAAGGACGTCTACGGCCATCCCATCGTCGCCGACCTAGCGGAAATGCCGCACATGCTCATCGCCGGTTCCACCGGCTCCGGCAAATCCGTCTGCATTAATTCCATCATCGCCTCACTGCTTTACCGCTTCTCGCCGGATCAACTGCGCTTCGTGATGATTGATCCGAAGGTGGTCGAATTGCAGATGTATAACGCGCTGCCGCATCTCGTCGTGCCCGTCGTGACCGATCCAAAAAAAGTTTTGCTCGCGTTGCGCTGGGTTGTGAACGAGATGGAGAAGCGTTACAAAATTTTTGCGCGGTGCGGCGTCCGCAACCTCAAGTCCTTTAATGACCGTCCAAAAAACAAGCCGTTGCCGGAACAAGAATTGGAACTGCCACTCGCCGCGAAACGCGAAAAAGTCGAGGCGGGCGCGGATGGATTTGCGGTCGAAGTGAACGAGGAAATCATCGTCCCGCGCGAGGAAGACATCATCATCCCCGAAAAACTTTCCTACATCGTCGTCATCATTGACGAGCTGGCGGACTTGATGTTGGTTGCGCCGGCGGATGTCGAAATGGCCATCGCGCGCATCACGCAGATGGCGCGCGCGGCGGGCATTCATTGCATCGTTGCGACACAGCGGCCTTCGGTGGACGTCATCACCGGCGTCATCAAGGCAAACATCCCGGCGCGCATCGCGTTCCAGGTCGCGAGCCGCGTGGACTCGCGCACGATTCTCGATGCGATGGGCGCAGACAAATTGCTCGGCAAGGGCGATATGCTGTTCCTCCCGCCCGGTTCTGCAAAATTGAACCGCGCGCAAGGTGCGCTCATCACCGATCAGGAATTGGAAAGCATCGTCAACTTCATCGCCAAGCAGGGCAAGCCGAGCTACGAGGCGGAGATTCACCAGCAACTTTCCAAGCCCGCCATCAACACCGACATCGAGAGCGGCATTGATGAAGACGAGGAAATTATCCAGCAGTGCATCGAAGTCATCCGCAGCGAACAGAAGGCCAGCGTCTCGCTCATGCAACGCCGCTTGCGCCTCGGTTACACCCGTGCCGCGCGCATCATGGACGAACTCGAAGGCCGCGGCATCGTCGGCCCCAGCAAAGGTGCGGAACCGCGCGACATCTTGATTGACCTCGACGGCGGCGGCGCGGACGGCGGCGGGCAGAGCGCGGTGTGACCAGTGAAGATTTTTTAGACTGAATGAACAGAATTTTCAGAATTAAATTTCCGGTTTGGAATTCTGATAATTTTGTGAATTCTGTCTAAAAAATCTGGGCTTCAATTTTTCCAAACCCAATCACCCTTCTCACGCTCCACGACGCCGTTTTTGCCGAGGACAACTTGTCCGCCATCATCCGTTTCATTCCAGCCGACGGAGTAGAGCAGAAATTTTCCATCATCCGTGCGCCGAAAATGCAGCGGTTGGCCGTTGATAAGGTCGTGCGGAAGTTTCCCGATGAATTTTAGCGCGAGTGCGTCGAGCGATTCGGGATAATTTCCATTCGCCAGATGAAAGCGTTCCAACGCACACGCCACGCGCGTCAAATCCAGTTGCGTTTGCAGTTTGGTGAATTTTATCACGGCGGCGGAGATGGCGGGGAAAACCATCAGCGCCTGCACTTCATAGGGCGAATGCAGGCGGCGATGGATGCGCGTCTGCATTGCCGCTTCCGCTTGCCGCGTCACGCCGGGTGATACGACACGGTTGGTCAAATCCACCTGCGGCGTGATGAATTCGCGGTGCAGTCGTGCGAAGGCAAGCTGGTTCTGGTTAAAGAATGCGGCGGGCATCCAGCGCAGGCTATTCGTGATAATTTCATTGCCGTGCGGCCCGTCCACCACGTTTTTCATTTCCCGCGTGAGCCGCTGTTTTTCAAACTCATCAATGGCGAAGATTTTTTCACCTTCCATCGCACGGACATAGTCGGCGAGCACATCTTTCTTCGCCAGTTCGCCCTCCAATTCCGCGAGCTGCGCGTCCGACCACTGGTGCTGCGTGATGCTTTGATGAATCGTATCCTGTAAAATTGCCAGCATCGCCATGCGAACCAGTTCCGAGATCAAAAAACGTTCGTAACTGCTGGCGTCCGTCACGCGCAAAAATAATTTTACATCGGCGAGCGCCTGATCGGTCTGGCCGGCTTCCAATTCTGCCTGGATTCGCAATTTCAAAAACTGGCCGCAGCGTTTGGTGGCGGCGAGCCACGGGAACAATGTGCTGGCGGCGTTAAAGCCGTCTTCGTAACGGATGGGCAGGCGCGCAGCGGGACGTGCCGCTGCCGCGCGCAATTCTTCGAGTGCGGAATCAAAGCCGCTCAATCCCAGCAGCACATCGGCGGCGGGCGCTCCCGGCTGCGCGGGGACGGGAAAGCCGTTGGTTCTGCCTTCGGGCGTCGTGTTGAAATTTCTGAAATAACTTTGCCATGCACCCATGTCCCAATTGGTCGGCCACAGTTCGGAGCCGCCGCGATAAATTTTGAAATTCATGCGGTAGGCTGGTTGCCCAAACGAGTCAGAGTCTGCGCCGCCGGAATGAGCCAGCGCCTCGGCCACAATCGGCGCACAAAAAAAATTCTGGTCATCCGGCACGGCGGGCGGAGTCACCGAGGCGATGTCCAGTCGCTCGCCTCGCGCAGCGGCCTCGCGCTTGAAATTTTCCCACGCGCGCTTGCCGCGCCAGTTTTCCTCGGTGACGAGCAGTGCCGCCAGCGTGACGAGCACGGCGAGGCTGATCAATCCCCAGCGCAGCAAGCGCCAGCCGAGTTTTCGTTTCGGTTTTTCGTTCATACGGTAAATGCTTGGTAATTTTCTGTGCGCGGTTTGGGTGAAAAAGTTTTTGGCGGCGCGGCCTCCACCGGCGCGGAGCGGTCGGCGAACAGCTCGTTCATCCAGCGCTGCTGCTCGCGGAGGCTCATCATCGTCGGGGCGGAGGCGATCATTTTGCCGTCGGGCGAGGGTTCGCGCTGGGCGAGGTTGATGGCGAGAATCAGCAGCCACACGGTCGCCAAACCACTCCAGAGACGACGGCTAGGCAAAAACAATTCCTGCCAGAGGGTTTGGAAGATGGTGGTGGTGGCGGTCTGTGACTGCCGTTCGCAGACTGTCGTTACAATAGATTGACGGATGCCGTCGAGCTTTGGTTCGGCGGCGCGGTGTTGTGCGAGCAGGATTTCACGCGGCGTTTTCATTTCTTTTGCTCCAGTAATTTTCGCAGGGATTTTTTGGCGTAATGCAGGCGCGACTTGACGGTGCCGATGTTTGCTTCCGTGATGTGCGCGATTTCATCGAGCGAAAAGTCTTCGACGAAATGCAGCAGCAGCACGGCGCGCTGCGGCGGTGGCAGTTGTTCAAGCAGCTTCGTAAACTCGGCCTCCGATTCGCGGCGGATGAGAAATTCATCCGGGCTTGCTTCCAGCTCATCCGCTGATTCGGGAATTTCATCGAACAGAATTTCATGTCCTCCTTTTTTGCGCCAGCGCTGGACGACTTTCTGGTGGGCGATGCCAAAGAGCCAGCTTCCAAATTTATTGTCCTCGCGCAGGCTGCCGAGGTGTTTGACGGCGGCAATAAATGTTTCCTGCACGATGTCGAGACCGGCCTGTTCGTCGCGGACGAGTTCAAAGACGTAAACATAAAGCGGCAGTTGGTAGCGCCGGAAGAGCGCGTCCCACGCGGCGGGTTCGCCCGCGCGGGCTTGGGCTACGGGCAGTTGTTCGTGTTCGGCCAC
>JANOBC010000393.1:0-6365 GCA_031411455.1 Limisphaerales bacterium | reverse complement strand
CTGTTGCTCGCCGCCGCCACCTCGACCAGTTGGGCTGACCCGATGGATGAAGCGGCTTACCGCACGTTTCATCTTTCGACGATTGGCTCGTGGGATTATCGGGCGGGCAGCGTCAATTCGGTGACAAATTATCGCGCCCGGATGCTCGCACTGACAGGGGGCGTGATGCCCAAAAACGTGAAGGCAGGAATTTCAGCCGGAGTGGAGTTCCTCCAATCCACTCATGGCAGCTATTACGATTATATTTTTGCTACGGGCAAGCAATGGGAATTCCCGGATTATGTGAACGGCGAATCGGATTTTTACGCGCAATACATATTTCCCCAAGACATGCGGGTGGGCTTCCACGTCAACGGCATGCCTTGGGCCGACAGCCCCATCCAGAGCGAGGACATTCTCCACAATTATTTGGAAAAGTTTGGCGGCGGAAGTCTTTTGCAAGTGGACCGGCTTGGAAGAATCCGCACTTCCACTACCGCCCAAGACCCGACTATCAATGAACAATTCTCGTCGGCGGACGCGCTGGAAATGCAGCTGACCCTCTCCCGCAACGCCACGACCGTTCAAGACTACGTCGCGAGAAATTGCCGCACCGCCATGCGCGTGCTGGGCTGGTATCGCGAACAGCACCCGGACTTGATCACGTTCGCAAGCATGTCTTCGGAGGTATCCCAGAACGTGCAGGCCAACGTTGAATACTCAGATTATTCCACGTGGTCGAAGCAGGAGTTTCGCGATTGGTTGAGCGGAACAAATCTTTACGCCGGACAAGCGCAGTATGCCAGCGTGGCCGCGTTCAACGCCGCGTTCCTCGGGGCAACCGGATTTCCGGTGGCTACTTGGGACGCCGTGCAGCCGCCCACCAACGTGGTTTGGAGCACCAGCACGGCGAATGGTCGTTGGTGGAATAAATGGCACGCCTTCCGCACCAATCAGGTCTTGCAGATGGTGCAGGTGCAAGTCAACTGGTGTCGCGACGCTGGCTGGAGTCCCGATATGCTCTATGGTCATCAAGTGCCAATCAACCCGGCTTCCACGGCTGATCTTGACCGCAAATACGGCGCCCCATGGACGACCACCTTCGTGAACAACGGCGCCAACGGCATCACCACCTACGGGTCGGATTCCTCCAACACCACCACTTTCGCCGCCCTCCGCGTGAACGACAAAAATTGGGGCATCTTTGAATACAATCCGCTCGTTTCAAACAACGTCGCCGCCAATCTCGCCGCGCTCGATTCGGTGTGGAACTCGCAAGGCCGCATCGTCTCGCCGTTCATGTGGTGGGGCGTGACGGGTTACCAAATTCGCGACAGCGCGCTTGAAACGGCGATGACGCAATTCATCTTTAATCACCGCAACGATGCCTTCACCAACCTTGCGCCCTACGAAGTCTCGCCCACGGCCCGCGAGTTAATTTGGGCGATGAGCGAAAGCGATGACGTGGAAACTTCCGCCGATGTGACAGGGTTGCAGTTCACGAACGGGATTCTCAAGGGCATCATCACCGGCGGCAGTCCCCTGCTGTCTTTGGAATTTGCTGAGACCGCGAGCCGGTTCATTCTGTCCGATGCCTACCACGCCGCGTCCTTCCGGTTGTTCCTGACGAACTCGACGCCCGGCTTTGGAAAAATTCTTTGGCAGGATGAATTCAACCAAACAGGGTCAATCACTTTCCCGGCGAAACCTGGCTGGAACATCTATCGCGTCAATCTGGCCGAGAACTCCGGCTGGCGCGAGAAACGCATCAAGCGACTAGACATCCAACTTGCTTCCGCGGCGACGGGAGCATTTGAACTCGATTGGTTTCGACTCGAAGCCAATCACTGCTGGCATTTCACCGATCCGAATGAAGTCTATGGCGTGAACCAATTGACCAATGCGCTGGTCACCGGCGGCAACTTCAGCGGCACTAGCGGCCCGGACGGCTACTTCTATTTGGCCACGGACAAACGCGATCCCAACGTGGATGCCGATCGAGCGGGCATCAGTGCCGACGTCTTCAAAAAGCTTCGCGTCCGGGTGAGTGCGACGGCTTCGGGCACGGCGCAACTCTTCTGGTGGAAACGGGGCACGTCGTTTTTCACAACCACATTTCCGGTCAACGCCGGCACGCAAACTTACGAGTTGAACCTCACCACCAATGCCGACTGGTCGGGTGAAGTCACTCGTCTCCGACTTGATCCCATCAACACCGACGGCGCGACTATTTCCGTGGATTACGTCAGCGTGTCGCCGGTCATGTTGCCGCCGCGCATCGGCAACTCGGACCTCATCGTAAATTCCTCCACGCCGGTATTTCTCTGGGAAAAAGCGGTGGAGAATGACCATCCGGGCGTGACCTGTTCACTGGAACTGGCGACAGATTTTAATTTTACCAACGTGATTTTTAGCGCCACGAATCTCACGGGCAGTCGCTTGACCTACAACGGGAGCGCCGTCCTCGATGGCACTTACTGGTGGCGCATCCGCTCCCGCGATAGCTCGGGCCAGATTTCCCCTTGGGCCACGCCGATGCCGATGTTCATCCGCGTCTGGAATTTCAACCAGCTCGCCGACGTCGCCAGCTCCAGTGGTTTCTCCGTTCCATCCCTCAGTGCGGGCGTCTGGCAGGCGACCACTACCAACAATGATCCGTATGTGTATTTCAACAGCGGCGCCAGTTTTTCGCGCGGCATCAATGCGGACATCTACAAACGTTTCCGCTGCCGCATCCGAGTGGCCAGCGCGGGCAGCAATCCCGCCCAGTTGTTCTTTTTTCCGCGCGTCAACGGCGGCTCGCAAGGTGGTTTCGTTTCGGCCAACCTAACGCTACCAGCAAACAATACCTGGCAGGATTTGGACATAGACCTGTCGGTATTTCCGCAATGGAAAGGTTACATCAACGAATTCCGCATTGACCCCGCGGGCCAGTCCGGCCTCACCGTGTCGCTGGATTCAGCCGAATTCGTTCCGGGTTCGGACACGATTGCGACAACCAACCTCTGGCACTTCAACACGAACGCAAACTTTGAAGGATGGGCGGCGGCCAGCGGCATCAGCAATGCCACTGTCCTCGGCGGCTTGCTCTCGGCGAATGTGACTGCCACCAATGCCGCCATCGAGATCGCGCCGCTCAACCTGAGCGGGATCTCATCACAGTTGGTTCAGGCGCGCATTCGCAACCGCACTCCTGCCACGACGGCGAAACTTTATTGGACCACAGATGGCGACCCAACTTTCACCGAATCTAAATCCGCCAGCGCGGTTCTGATCGCGAACAACACCAACTTCACCACCTGTTTTTGGGCGCTGGGAAATAATCCCGCGTGGACTAACGACCTCGTCACGGCCTTGCGGCTCGCACCCGTTGCCAATGCCAGCAGCGGAGATTTTTCGATTGATTGGATTCGCGTCACTGCCGCCGCAACGAACATCGCGCCGAGCTTCACCAAAGCCGCCAATCAAACGGTGCTGGAAGATTCCGGTCTGCGCACGGTCGCAAGTTGGATCACCAGTTCATCCGTCGGCCCGGCCAGCGAATCATGGCAGACCATCACTGGTTACAGCCTCACCAATGACAACCCGTCACTCTTCGCGATTCAACCCGCAGTCAGCACCAGCGGCGTTCTGACTTTCACTCCGGCAACCAATGCCAGCGGCGTGGCGAACGTCTCCGTCCAAGCGCGTGACGACGGCGGCACGGCTTACGGCGGCGCAGACATTTCGCTCGCGCAAACTCTCGTCATCACCGTGACGGGTGTGAACGATGCGCCCTCGTTCACGAGTGGATCGAACGTCATCGTGAACGAAAATTCCGGCGCGCAAACGATCGGGGGTTGGGCTACAAACATCTCGCCCGGCCCGGCGGATGAATCGGCCCAGACCGTGAGCTACACCGTGACCAACAACAACAGCGCGTTGTTCTCCGTTCCACCGGCTATCAGTGCCGCCGGAACACTGACCTTCACGCCCGCCCCGAACGCGTTCGGCGTGGCGACCGTTTCGGCCACGCTGACCGACAGCGGCGGCACGGCCAATGGCGGCCAGAATAGTTCCACGCAACAATTCTTCACCATCACCATCAACGCGGTGAACCGTCCGCCCGTGGCCGTGGCCGATTCGATCTTCGCGCACTGGAACACGGCGACGATAATTGCCCTGACAAATTTGCTGGCCAACGACTCCGATCCCGATGGCGACATTTTGAACGTGACCGGAGTGACGACCCCCAGCGCGAACGGCGGCGGAGTTTCGTTCGCGGGCAGTGTCGTGAATTATCAACCGCCGACGAACTACTTCGGCGCGGACGGGTTCAATTATTTCCTGAGCGACAATCAGGGCGGGCAAAGCACCGGCGCAGTTTCGCTGACAATTATTCGCCCGACGATCACCGCGTGGCAACTGTTGAGCAACGGCGCGTTCCACTTGGAGTTCAGCGGCATTCCAAACTCGACTTATACGTTGCAAGTTTCCTCCAACCTGCTGAATTGGCCCAGCCTCTCGACCAACGCGACCGACAACAATGGAATGCTGAATATGGACGATGTGACGTCCACCAATGCGCCACAACGCTACTACCGTTTCGTCTGGCCTTAGCGCCTAATGCCATTCGGAAATACACGTGCTGCAACCTCGCGGTGCCGTTCACTTCCCGGCTGACTTCGGTGTCACAACCCAGACTGGGTCGGGGACGTGCGCGGCGTTCAATTTATCTGCGGCCTGGGCCACGATCTTCGGATGCTTCACGGCCACGTTGTTTGTCTCGCCGATGTCCCGAGTCAGATCGTATAGCTCGATCTCGCCCGTGAACATGGGCTGGCGGACGGCCTTCCACTTGCCGAACCGCACGGCCTGACTGCCGCCCTGCTCGTAGAATTCCCAATACAATCGGTCGTGCGTTGCCTGCTTCCTTTTCCTGCCAGTCAATGTCGGTAGAAAACTTACGGAGTCCAGACCGGCGGGCGTGTTCTGCCCGGTCAGTTCGCCGACCGTCGCAAACAGGTCACCGCCGTAACCGATGTGTTCACTCACCTTGCCAGCCTTGATCGTTCCGGGCCAAGCGGCAATGAACGGCACACGGATGCCGCCGTCGTAGAGCGCGCGTTTCAATCCACGCAACGGCCCGGAGGCGTTGAAAAACTCCGGATGGTTTCCGCCTTCGCGGTGCGGTCCGTTGTCCGAAGTGAAAATTATCAGCGTGTTGGTGGCGACGCCGAGCGCACTTAATCTGGCGCGCAGTTCGCCGATCTGCGCGTCGAGATACGAGATCATCGCGGCCTGGCCCTTGTCGGGATCGGGCCAGAGTTTGTCCTTGTAGATGCCGTGGTCAGGAATCTCCTGTCCGTTGCCCGTGCCGCGCGCGCCCTCGTTGTTGGCGTGCGGCAACGTTGGCGCATAATAGAGAAAGAACGGCCCGTTCTTGTGCGACGCGACCCATTTCAACGTCTCGTTGAAAATCCGTTCGGGCGCGTATTCCTTTTTCTCGCGCGCCCAACCGTCACCGCGATTGGTGTTGCCGGACGCAAGCACGTTGGGCAGCGGCACGCGCTCGCGGTTGTGGATGAGGAATTCAGGATAGTAATTATGCGCGTGGGTCTGGCTCAGGTAGCCGAAGAATTCATCGAAGCCCATGCGATTCGGATGTCCCGCCGAACCGATTTCGCCAAGTCCCCACTTGCCGAACAGTGCCGTGGCGTAGCCCGCGTCCTTGAACACATGCGCCACGGTGCGTTCGCCCGCCTGCAAGCCTTGAAGGCTGGGCGGCTGCTGCGAGTTGTTGCCGCGCACGCTGGCGCAGCCATTGTTTTTCCCGGTCATCAACGTGCAGCGCGACGGCGCACAGACGGTCGCGCCCGCGTAAAAGTCCGTGAACCTCATGCCATCCCTGGCGAGCTGGTCGAGGTTTGGAGTGGCTATAAGTTTCTGGCCGTAGCAACCCAGGTCGCCGTAGCCGAGATCATCGGCGAGGATGACGATCACGTTGGGCCGCGCAATTTTTTCCGCAACACAGGGAAACGCGCCCAACAACAACAGACCAGCAAAGATTGATTTCATAACGAAACTATGTCGGGTGGCGGCGGATGCGGAAAGAGAAAAGGTTCTTCGCGGTTTCCGGTGAAGGCGTTGGTCAAATGACCTCGCCGGAATGCGGACGACAAATCTTCCAACCTGAATTTCAGGACCGAAAGCACTCAGGTGAATCATCACACGTTCCGTGCGGCCGGCTTGGGATGAACAAATCGGTGCGCACGTCTGGATCGCACGTCTCCACTGGAAGTGGTCGGGCAAGCTAGAGCGATTTAATTAAAACTGTAGCCGAAAGATGGGCGGGCGGCTGGGACTCGCGCGGCAGCGTCTTGGAGTGCGCCAGCCCGCTGGCGCTT
>JANOBC010000392.1:0-3324 GCA_031411455.1 Limisphaerales bacterium | reverse complement strand
GTCGGCGGCATTCGCGGCACCGCGGAGTTGGAAAAGCTCGTGAACAGCGGCGAATACGCCTGCGCGTTCTCCATGTTCCCGACAAGCATCGAAGACCTCATGCAGATTGCCGATGCCGGCGGCATCATGCCGCCCAAGAGCACCTGGTTCGAGCCGAAGCTCCGCGACGCGATGTTCTGCCACATGATTTGAATTCAATCCCGGTGGGGCGAGACTCCGTCGACCCCAAATCTTTAACCGCTAATCCTCGCTAATCTCCGCTGATAAAAAATTAGCGCGGATGAGCGCAGATTAACGGTTTCTTTTTTTCGCCGGTAACAAATTCCCTTCGACGCTGTCTTGCGGTTAAATGACGACACCCGAGATGGCTGACAGTAACCAACAGGACGAATCCGCCGTGACCGCCGTGCGCGGTGGCGATGCGGAACGCTACCGCGAACTCGTCGAACGCCACGAACGCCGCGTCTTCGCCGTTGCGTGGAGCCGGCTGGGCGATGCCGCGCTCGCGGAGGAAGTCACGCAAGAAGCCTTCATCCGCGCCTACCGCCGCCTGTGGCTGCTGGGCGATGGCGCAAAATTTTCCGGCTGGGTTTCCACCATTGCCCGCCGCGTGGCCATCAACTTCGGCTTGCGTCATCGCCGCGAACTGAACAAATGCGAACGCTGGGCACTGGAAAACTATGCTGAAGCCGCACCGGAAAATTCTGCGAACGAAAATGATTCGCCGCACTCGCCGGAAACGTTGCGGCAAACACTCGCTGAATTGCCCGCCGCGCATCGCGAATGTCTCGTGCTGTTTTACCTCGAAGGCAAGAGCGGCGCGGAAGCCGCGACGGCGCTGGGTATTTCCGAATCCGCCTTGCGCGTGCGTCTGCACCGCGCCCGCGCCGCGCTGCGCGAACGGCTGGACGGAAAACTCGAAGGCTCGCTGGAAAAACTGCGCCCCAGCAAAGCTCTCCTCCCCGCCATCATGGCCAGCGTGCTGGCGTCGTCATCCGCCAAGGCGGCGACGGGTGGAACGGTCGCCATTGGTGTTGGAACCAAAATTGTTTCAGTCTTGAGTAAGACGGCTTTGTTCTCCTGGTTCTTCCCGTTCATCATGCTTATCGGGAATATTCCCAGTTTGATTGCCGTGTCATTCATCATGCGGAAGGAACGGGAAAATTTCCGCGACACTCAAGGTTTCCGCCCTGAATTGCACCGGCGTTTTTTCACCAGTTTCATCTGGGGCTTCCCACTCCTGCTGGTGGGATTTGCCATTCTAAATCAATCGGTGCTGGCCGCTTGGGGCATCAAAACGCATCAAGTTATTCTCACCAGTTTTACGTTGGTAATTGCGTTGATTTCCGCGCGCTCATTGACGATTGGTCGCAATGCGTATCAAGTCAGTATGTTTGCCTATTGTTTGATTATCGCGCTCGGGCTGGCAGCTTTGGCGTTTGGCTGGCTGCCCGCAAGTTTGGCTCAACTTCCGCTCCTGACCGCCACGGTCGTCCTGCTGGTGTTTTTCAAACAACGGCCGGTGCGCATGGATTACAATTTATTCCTCCGCGCCGCGCATGGCTTGTTAAAACCTTCAGTTGCGGCACCAGCCGCGTTCTCCAGAGGTCACTATGGCCGCGCCGAACTGCTGGCCTTTGCCCGCTTTCTGGGCTCGCGTTATTTGGTGAGTAATTTTCGATGGGAGTCCGGCGGACTGGCCTTGCGGCTACCGCCGGTCAAAAACCAGTTTCTTGCCAATATGGTGACGCTTTTTCTGCCGCCGATCAGCCGGAATTGCTCACACATTTTTCTGGGTTGGAACGGAACGTTTCGGGCGCATTGCGGCCCAGTGGATGCCGCCGAATTATCGGCGCTAACAACCAGCCAGACGGTTCATCTGTCAGCCTTGGAAAGCCTCGTGGAAAAATGTCTACTGCAAGCGTGGGCGGAATGTCGCCGCCAGAATTTTTCTGCCGCCGAACGAGCGCTGGGTGATTCGCCGGAATCGGAAATATTCCTCGTTTCGCCCGCCCGCTCCAAGTCCACGCGGTGGTGGCGGATTATGCTAGGCACGTCGGTGACCCTGATGGCGCTTGGTATGTTCGTGCCGCTGTTCTTGCCAAAACATGATTCGAACCATTTTAAGCTCGTGCCGTTGACGGAAGCCCAAGTGCGTGAATCGCTAGAAATCAAAGCTGGCTTCAAATCTCAGGAAGAAGCTTTCCGATATGACGACAATAGCGCGCCCGCTTTTAATGAAGTGCTCCCGCCCACTAACTTGATGAGCGGAGAGGTTTTTAAAAAACTCCAACGCCTCACACTCTGGGACACAAATTTTTTTGATTTGAACGAAGCCGCACGCGTAGATCGGATCTTGGGCACACCTGATTTGCAGCGAGCCATCGCGGGCGGTTGGATCACTGCGGAAGACCTTGGCTTAAGTTCCGAAACCATTTGTCGAACCATCATCAATTCATCCGCGCGTCAAAAAAATCGTTGGTTCAATCTTGAGCCTGGCGCAGTCGCGGTTGGCGAGCCGGGAAAATATCGCCCAGCCGGCTACACCATCCTGCCCACGGATGAACTGGCACGCAAAGTGGCTTGCTTGGACAAGCTCGGATGTCTGGACGTGTTCGATAAACAGCCCATTATTGATTTGCTCATCCAGCACCAGATTGTTGGCGGTCATATTCCATCAGGCCGTCGCCCGCTGGCAGATACCTCCATTCTGAACGGACTGTTTTTTACGATGTGCAACGATCCGATTCACGACACTTACAATACTCTGCTAATTCTGGAAAAGCTCGGCGGGCTTAGCCGCGTTGACCGAGAAGCGTGTATCAAAGGCGTCCTCCGTTTCCATCAAGGACGCGGGCGGTTCAGTGCACCGGATTCCGAACACGATCTGGCAGTTTTTGGCGAAGCCCGCGATAGCATTGCGGCTTTCGAATCACTCCGTATTCTCGGCGGTCTGGATCGAATCAAAGATTTGAATAAATGGGAATTCCGCCCGTTCTTCTCCAATCAAAAAGCGGCAGCAAATGGGCATCGCGTTGCGACTTGGGACGAAATGGAAGCCTGGGTCTGTCAGCAGCGGCTGGAAAAAATTCTGCACGAGCGAAAAGAAAATTCCGCCGCGCCCTTCCGCTCGCTGCTCGAACCGTGAAAGACCGTGGGTGTATTGTTCCAATGATTTGTTTCGTGTCTTTCGTGTCTTTCGTGGTTAATTTTTTCGGGTGTCATCCACCCGCCTGCAACGCAGTCTCCGCGCCACGTTCCTCGGCCTTGCCGCGAACGTCGCGCTGACCGTCGCGAAATTTCTCGCGGGCATCTTCGGCCATT
>JANOBC010000391.1:0-9222 GCA_031411455.1 Limisphaerales bacterium | reverse complement strand
CCTCGATAGGCTGGAGCGCCTTGCGGCAAAGATAGGCGACCTTGCCGGGAGTGTCCTTGCCTTCGAGTGTGGTGAGGTCGCACATGGACACGGCGAGCTTGAGGCCGGCGAGCTTCGCGCTGGTCTTGATGCTGCGCTTGGTGAAGGATGTGGCGCGTTCCTCGACCATGACTTGGTCCACGGTCGGCACGATTGCGTTGCGATTGGAGAAGGACGACCGCTCCCTTGTTAAGGCGGACACTTTCATAATTTGCAAAATACTGACGACTGAATCGCGCAACGTCAATGCGGTTTCGTAAAGAACACTTTTCGGGTTTGGTGGGGCGAGCATCATCCCGAGCCGTGGGCGACTGGGATTCAAGCCGCTCGCAGGGACGCTCGCCCCACCACCGTTTTTTGAAATCGGGACACTGCTTCGCAACGCCGCTCCCGCCCGTTGACGACAGCCAACTCGCATTCTAATGTCTGCGCGTGTTCGAACTTGTTTCCGATTACCAACCCGCTGGCGACCAGCCGCAGGCAATTGAAAAGCTGACCGCCGGAATTGTCGCCGGTGCGAAGCATCAGACGTTGCTCGGCGTCACGGGTTCGGGAAAAACTTTTACGGTCGCCAACGTCATCAAGAGCTTCGACCGACCCACGCTCGTCATCTCGCACAACAAAACTTTGGCCGCGCAGCTTTACGCGGAGTTCAAAAGTTTTTTCCCGAACAACGCCGTCGAATACTTCGTCAGCTATTTCGATTTTTACCAGCCCGAAGCTTACATCCCGCGCACCGACACGTTCATCGAAAAAGATTCCGCTGTGAATGACGACATTGAGCGGATGCGGCTCTCCACGATGGCGTCGCTGTTCACGCGGCGCGATGTCATCGTCATCGCCAGCGTCTCGTGCATCTACGGTATCGGCAGCAAGGAAGATTATGCGGCGCTGCTGATTCCGGTGCGGGTCGGCATGGATTTGTCGCGCGAGCAACTGTTGTCGCGCATGGTGGACTTGCAGTATTCGCGCAACGACATCGCCTTTGAGCGCGGCAATTTTCGCGTGCGCGGCGATACGGTGGAAGTCTGGCCCGCCGGACGGGAGGATGGATTGCGGATTGAATTCTTCGGCGATCAAATCGAAAAGCTCACACGGTTCGAGCCGTTGACGGGAAATAAAATTGAAACGCTCCTGGCGAATACGATTTTTCCAGCGAAACAATTCGTCACGACCGGCGACAAGATGAAGCGCGCCATTCTTGCCATCCGCGAGGAACTCGGAATGCGCATCGCTGAATTTGAGCGCGATGGCAAACTCATTGAAGCGCAGCGCATCAAAATGCGGACGGAGTTTGATTTGGAGATGATGGAAGAAATGGGTTTCTGCTCGGGGATCGAAAATTATTCCCGACACATCGCCAACCGCCCGCCCGGCTCGCGCCCGACGACGCTGTTCGATTTTTTCCCGGACGATTATCTGCTCGTGATTGACGAATCGCACGTCACCGTTTCGCAGATCGGCGGGATGTTCGAGGGCGACAAATCGCGCAAGACGGTTTTGGTGGATCACGGTTTTCGTTTGCCGAGCGCACTAGACAACCGCCCGCTGAACTTTCTTGAGTTCCAAGGAATGCAGAACCAGACGATTTACGTCAGCGCCACGCCCGCGCCGCGTGAGATTGGGTGGTCGCAAGGACGCGTCACCGAACTCGTCGTGCGCCCGACGGGATTGATTGATCCGCGTGTCACCATCAAACCGCTCAAGGGACAGATTGATGATTTGATGGAAGAAGTCCGCCAGCGCGCCGACAAAAAAGAGCGCACGCTGGTCACGACGTTGACCAAACGCACGGCGGAAGAACTCACGGATTATCTGCGCGAGATTGGGATTCGCGTTCAATACTTGCACAGCGACATTGACGCAATTCAGCGCGTGGAAATTCTCCGCTCGCTCCGCAAAGGCGAGTTCGATGTTTTGGTCGGCATCAATCTCCTGCGCGAAGGTTTGGATTTGCCGGAAGTTTCGCTCGTGGCGATTCTCGACGCGGACAAGGAAGGTTTTCTCCGCAGCGAAACCAGCTTGATTCAAACCGCCGGACGCGCCGCGCGGCATTTGAATGGCGAGGTGATTCTTTATGCCGACGTGATGACGCAGAGCATCCAGAAATTTCTCGCCGTCACCGACTACCGCCGCCAACGGCAGGTCGCTTACAACCTCGAGCACAACATCACGCCCCGCAGCGTCAGCCGCGCCGTCGAGGAAAGTCTTGCCGTGTCCGAAGAACAGCGCGACGCCGCCACCGGCCTGCTGCGCGAAACCAGCACCGACCTCGACGTGACGGAAACTCTCCGCGAACTCGAAGGTGAGATGCTGAAGGCCGCCGAAGATTTGCAGTTTGAAAAAGCCGCGCTGCTCCGGGATCAGATCAAAGAACTCAAGCGCATGATGAGCGGCGAACCCGTCGAACCTAAAACCAAGGCGGTAAATTATCGCAAATCAAAAGGACGGAGAAACAAAGCATGACCGCCGGACAAAATCGAAAATCGTTTTCATTGGTCGGCCTGCTCGAAGTTGCCGCCGGGTTAATGTGTGCCGGTTCGGCGGCTGGTTTTTGCGGACGGCTTTGGTGGCTATTTGAACTGGCGTCGCATTTCAGGCTGCACTTTGCCCTCGGTCTTGGAGTGTTCGCGCTGATTTGGCTGGTCTGTCGGCGATGGCGAATGGCCGCCATCTGCGGCGGCTTCGCGGTGCTGAACGCCGCCTTGGGGCTTTCACTGTTTTGGCCGACCGAAAAAACCGGGGCTGTGTTGGGGAAGCCCTTGCGCTTGGTGAGCCTGAACGTCCTCACCTCCAATTCACGCGCCGATCTGGTGCTGGATTTTTTGCGGCGGACGGAGGCGGATGTGATTCTGCTGATGGAGGTCAATGACCGGTGGCTGGCTGATTTGGCGGCGTGGCAAACGAACTATCCTTATCAGCTCAAGGAAGCGCGGGAAGATAATTTTGGTATCGCGATCTTCAGCCGGATTCCGCTGACGAATACCAGCGTGCTGGAACTGGGCGAAGCGGAAATTCCCACGCTGACGGCGGAGATTGAACTGGGCGGTCAGAAAATTTTCCTACTGGGAACGCACCCGTTACCACCAGGTTCCGCCGAAAATTCCCGCTTACGCAACGAGCAGCTTGAAAAAATTGCCACGACTGTGCGCAGCCAGAGCCTGCCGGCAATCGTGATTGGCGACCTGAATTGCACACCGTGGAGTCCGTATTTTTCAAGATTGCTGGCGACAGGCGGATTGAAAAATACGTCGCAGGGGCTGGGGGTTTTCAATTCATGGCCAGCCACGCTCGCTATCGTTGGCATCCCGATTGACCATTGCCTTGTCTCGCGATCCATCAGAGTCATCCAAAAAGAACTCGGCCCGCACGTCGGCAGCGACCACCTGCCAGTCATTGTTAATCTTGAACTGGCAAGTCACTGATTAAAACGCCCCGTCCGTGATTCCCAACCGCGTCGCGGCGAGCACGGTTTCATGCCAGAGCTGGATGAGTTCGTCCAGCTTGCCCAGCCACGGTAGCACGCGGGTTTCGAGCGCGTTGGAAATGTGAATGGTATCGCCGGTGTGGCAGGCTTGATCCACGTCGCGGATGATGGCGGCGACCTGTTCGAGCTGCCATTTGCGAAGCTGCTTGAGTGAGGCGCGCCCGTTGGCCGGGCCGCAGAGATGATCGGGCAGCAGGCTCAACGTGAGCACCGGTTCCTTGAGCTGGCGCGCCAGATTCCACCAGAGTTCACGCGCGACCTGCGCGTCGTTGATCAGCACGAGCGTGAGCGCGGTTTCCACGCAGGCGCGGGCGTGGTTCGTTTGTTGCAACGCAGTTTTGAGCAGAAGCAGCGCGGTTTCATCCAGCTCGATGGACTCGGCTTCGATGCGGGAAAAGGCGTGATGCCCCGGCAACGGCAAGGTGAGATTCATCGCGCAGCCATCAATATTAAAGGCGGACAGCACGCGCTGTTTTTCTAACGCCACGGTTTCGAGATAGCAGCGGATGGAATTCAGCGAACTGCGTCCACGCGGCAGCTCGACGGGCAGGCCGTCCAGCCAGATGGAAATGTCATCGACCTCCTCCGGATTGAAAGCATCGTGATGCGACATACAATGCAGCAAGCATCGGCTGCCTTGAGAAAAATCCAAACAAAACTTATTCACAAAATTTCAGAGCAAATAAAAAAACTGCGCCTCACGCCAAGGCCGCCAAAGATGTAAAGGGATTCATGGATCAGTCCTTAGCCGCCTTCATGACCTTGGCGCAAGCAATTACGGCCGCAGTTCAATTGAATCGGCTCTAGTCGTCGCAACTTCGCTCAACGGGTAATTTTTTTGCGCGGCAGCAGAAGAATCTATTTCATATTTTTTCAACGGCGGCGGGCAAAAAGCTTTTGTTAAAAAGTGTTCCGTGTTATTTGAAAGCCCAGATGGATCAATCAAACCCCGCCGGATTTTCCCGCCGTTCGTTTCGCCAGTTATGGCCGTGGCTGTTCGTCCTGCTCGTGATTCTGCTCGTCGGCTTCATCCGGTTTCGGCTGCTGGATATGCCGCTCGAACGCGATGAGGGCGAATATGGCTACGCCGGCCAACTGCTGCTCCAAGGCATTCCACCCTACGAACTGGCTTACAACATGAAATTGCCCGGGACCTATTTCGCCTACGCCCTCGGCATGGGAATGTTCGGCCAGACGGTAGCGGGAATCCATCTGACCCTGCTGCTGGCGAACAGCCTGACGTGCGTCTTCATTTTTTTATTGGGCCGAAAAATTCTGGGCGTGAACGCCGGGCTGGCCGCCTGCGCCACCTATGGAATTTTGTCGGTCAGCCCCGCCGTGATGGGCATGGCGGCGCACGCGAATCATTTTGTCGTTCTGTTTGCTGTGCCAGCCACGTTGCTTTTATGGTCCGGCTTGGAATCGGGCCGCTCGCAAAAAATATTTTTCAGCGGGTTACTGTATGGCCTAGGTTTTTTGATGAAGCAGCAAGGTATCTGCTTTTGCCTCTTCGGTTGCGCCACCCTGATGGCCGTCGCCATCGGCCAAAAAAATCTTTTCTCGAAAAATTTTGCCGGGCGCGGTCTGATTTTCGGGCTGGGCGTGATGCTGCCGTTCGCATTGGTCTGCGCCGGGCTGGCGGGCGTCGGCGTGTTTTCAAAATTTTGGTTCTGGACTTTTTCCTATGCTGGCAACTACGCCGCCAATCTGCCCCTGGCGGAAGGGCTGGAACATTTACGCGGCTTCGTGGAGCGGAAGGGTGTGATTTTTCAAGGTTTTGTGGCGCTGGCCGTTTTGGGCGCGTTCATCGCCGCCCGCAGTCACCGGCTGCGACGACCAATTTATTTTATCG
The DNA here is from genome assembly GCA_031411455.1 of Limisphaerales bacterium. Taxonomy (GTDB): domain Bacteria; phylum Verrucomicrobiota; class Verrucomicrobiia; order Limisphaerales; family UBA11358; genus UBA11358. The sequence goes on along the minus strand of JANOBC010000391.1, from coordinate 3,844 downwards.
CCGTGTTCTCCGCGTTTTCGTTTTTCGGCACGGCCATCGGGCTATATTTTCGCGAACACTATTTTATCTTGCTGCTGCCGACTTTGGCGCTGGCAGTTGGCCTCGCCGTGGTCGGCCTGCAAAACTATCTCGAGTCCAAAGCATCACGCGGACTGGCGCGGGTCATTCCCTGGTTTTGTTTTGGGATGATTTTTTGCAGCAATATTTTTTACCAGCGAAAATATTTTTTTGAATGGCCGGCCAGCCAGATCGTCCAGATCATCTACCATCTGGATCCCGTTTTAGAAACGCCCGTCATCGCCGAATACATCCGGGAAAATTCTTCAGCCGATGCGCGTATTGCGGTGATGGGTTCCGAACCGCAAATTTATTTTCACGCCCGCCGCCACTCCGCCACCGGCTATCTTTACACCTACGCGCTGATGGAAGCCCAGCCGTTTGCCTTGCAGATGCAGCGCGAAATGATCAGCGAAATCGAAGCCAGCCGACCGGAATATCTGGTGTGGGTGACCGCCGCCAATTCCTGGAACATCCGCACGAACTCTGACCGCACGATCATTAACTGGTTCTTCCAATACGCCCAAAGCCATTACGAACGGGTGGGCATTGCCGACATTCACTCCGCCGCCCAATCATTCTTTTTATGGGACGCAGACGCCAAAAATTATCAGGGCGAACCTGACCTAGCCTTGTTCCGACGGAAAGTTGATCCAGCTAAAACAAAATAGTCATTCATCCACGCAACGCTCATGGAATCATTTTGCGGCGTTCGCCCCTTGGAAACTGGTCGCAATAGAGTAAAGCGATTTGCTCGCCGTGATGAACAGCGTCTTGCGCCCGGCCCCGCCGAAGCAGACATTCGCCGACCAATTTTCAGGAACGTCAATGTGGTCAATCTGCTTTCCTTCACGGTCGAACACCGTAACGCCTTTGCCGGTAAGATAAAGATTCCCCTGCTCGTCCAACGTCATTCCGTCGGAACCCAGCGCGCAGAAAAAGGTTTTATTCGTCAGCGAACCGTCCGCCGCGATGTCGTAACGCCACGTCTTGCCCGCGCCAATGTCCGCGACGAAAAGTTTTTTTCCATCCGGTGTGCCGGTGATGCCGTTGGGCTTCTTCAAATCCTCCGTCACGCGCCGCAACGTCTTCTTATCGGCCGCCAAGTGATAGACCTCCTCGTTCGTCAGTGCCATCGTCGAATGATTCCACCACGCGCGCTTGTAAAACGGATCCGTGAAATAAAGCCCGCCGTCCGGCGCGATCCAGACATCGTTCGGGCCGTTGAAATAATTGGTGCCAAAGTTTTTCGCCAGCACCGTGATTTTTTTGTCCGGCGCGATACTCCACAACTCGTTGCGCTCGTCCGCGCAGGCGATGAGGTTGCCCGCCGCGTCAAACATCATCCCATTCGCACGGCCAGACGGCTGGAGAAAGGTCGAAAGCTTTCCCGCCGCGCTCCATTCCATGATGCGGTCGTTCGGCTGATCCACGAAAAATAAATTTCCCCGCGCATCACCCGTCGGTCCCTCGGTGAACTGGAAATCGCCCGCCAGCTTTTCCAACTTCGCGCCCGGAGCCACCACGCCATCCGCCAGCGCGGACAGGGCGGACGCGAATAGAGCGGTGAAGAAAATAATTTTCATGTGCGGAAAAATCTGGCGCGAACGCCGCCGCAACACCACCAAAATCGTTCCTTGTTTTTCCGTCTAAACTGGCGCAACTTGCCCGCGTCAATTCTGAAACCATGCCCACCGGACAAAACAAACTGCTGCGCTTCCTGCAAAGCTGGATTATTAACACGCTCGCCGTTGCGCTGGCCGTGATGATTCTAAACGGCCACATCCACTACGAAACCAAGACCGGCCTGCTGCTCGCCTCGCTGCTGCTCGGCATCCTCAACGCCTTCGTGCGTCCGATCCTGATGCTCATCGCGTTGCCGCTGCTGATTTTCACCCTCGGCCTGTTCACCCTCGTCATCAACGCCCTCCTCCTCTGCGTCGTCGGCTGGTTGTTGGCGCCGCATTTCACCGTGGACACTTTTGGCTCCGCCTTCCTCGGCGCGCTCATCATCAGCGTTGTCTCCATCGCGCTGAACCTCCTGACCGGAAACGCCCGCGTCAACGTGCAACGCCGTCCGCCTGGCCCGCCCAAAACTCCCGGCGGCGGCAACGGCCCGGTGATAGACGTTTGAATGAAGAAGGAAGAATACGGAATGAAGAAACCGTAATTCCGTCCCGCCCAACTTCTTCATTCTTCATTATTCATTCTTCATTCCACCTTTCAGTTGATACGCCGCCCGCAGCGTCGGGATTCCCTCCGCATTAAAATCCCGCTCGAAGTCCGTCGTGATTTCCGCCAGTGAAGCCGGCGTTTCGATTTTTGAAAATTCCTTCGCGGCGTCAAACACCTCGTTCATCTGCTGGAAATAATCCGCGTCATCTGTCCGCAGAAAAACGCTGCCGCCCGGCGACAGTGTTTGGCGGGCGAGCGCAGGAAAGTTTTCATTAATGAGCCGGTGACGACGATGTTTCTTCTTCGGCCACGGATCAGGAAAATAAATATGCAGCGCCGACGCGGAGTGCGGCGGCAGCAGGTATTCCAAAAAAAATGCCGACTCAATGCGCACGCCGCGCGTGTTCGTCAGCCCGGTGCGCCGCCCCTTCTTGTCGAGCTTTTGGATGCGTCCCAGCAACCGCTCCACGCCGATGAAATTCGTCTGCGGATTGCGCCGCGCGTATTCGATGAGGAATGAGGCATCGCCGCAGCCCAACTCCACTTCCAGCGGCTGCGGTTGCCGAAAAAGTTCCGCGAGCTTCAGCGGCTCCAGAATCGTGCGGAGATTAACGAGCAGATTGTCCATGTTTCAGCCGTGGATTTTAAGCGCGCCACGCATCGTTCAAAACATAATTCTTCAATTTCTCTACGATCGACTTTTTCGCCTGTCGAAATGACTCAGTTTTCTTAAACTCCGCGCATGACGACGCTGCTCATCGCCACGCGCAACGCCCACAAGGTCGGGGAAATCCAGGCCATCCTCGGCGCGCCATTTCGCTGCCTCACGCTAAAAGAATTTCCCGACGCCTCGCCGGTCATTGAAGACGCCAATACGTTTGCGGGCAACGCCACGAAGAAGGCTGTGGAATTGGCGAAGTGGCTGTTGGCTAATAATTCAAAATTAAAAATTAAAAATTCAAAACCCGATTTTGTCTTGGCGGACGACTCTGGCTTGGAAGTGGACGCGCTGAACGGCGCACCCGGCGTTCACTCCGCGCGCTTCGCCGCGCTGGACCGGAGCGCGGGCGGCCCGCCCGCGAGTCCCACTGAAAATTCCAAGGACGCGGACAACAACGCTAAACTCCTGCGCCTGCTCAAAGATGTGCCGCCGGAAAAATGCACCGGCAGATTCCGGTGCGTCCTCGCGCTCGTGCCGGTGGCTTACGAAAAAACTGAAAGCGCATCGCCAGTTTGTTTTGCGGAGGAGTTTGAAGCGCAAGTTTTCGACGGCGCTTGCGAAGGGCGGATTCAACTGACAGCCAGCGGTGGCGGTGGTTTTGGCTACGACCCGCTGTTTGTGCCGGAAGGTTTCACGCAGTCGTTCGCCGAACTCGGTGAGGACGTTAAAAATAAATTAAGCCACCGCGCGCAAGCGCTGGAAAAACTGAAGAAGTTTTTTCAGCCACGGAGTGGCGATAGAAAATAGCCCGCAGTTTTAACTGCGGGTCTTCGGCATAAATCAAAATGAGTCCCGCAGGGACGAAAGAATCTGTCGCCCCGCTGGGGCTTTAATTTTTTGACATGGTTACCCGCAGTTAAAACTGCGGGCTATTTTCAATTGCGCCGCAGG
>JANOBC010000390.1:0-10978 GCA_031411455.1 Limisphaerales bacterium | reverse complement strand
ACTTCATCCATGCGCGAACCCGTGTCCACGAGCGCCGTGGCGATGATGGTGAGCGAACCGCCTTCTTCGATGTTACGCGCCGCACCGAAGAAACGCTTGGGCTTGTGCAGCGCATTTGCGTCCACGCCGCCGGAGAGAATTTTCCCCGAGTGCGGCTGCACGGTGTTGTAGGCGCGGGCGAGACGCGTGATGGAATCGAGCAAGATGACCACGTCGCGCTTGTGCTCCACCATGCGGCGGGCTTTTTCGATGACCATTTCCGCGACCTGCACATGGCGTTCCGGCGGTTCATCGAACGTGGAGGAAATCACTTCCGCGCCTTTGCAGGAACGCTCCATGTCCGTGACTTCCTCTGGCCGCTCATCAATCAGCAGGATGAAAAGATACGACTCCGGATTATTTTTGAGGATTGCGTTGGCGACCTTCTGCATCAACACCGTCTTGCCCGTGCGCGGCGGCGCGACAATGAGGCCGCGCGTGCCTTTGCCAATCGGACAAACCAAATCCAAAACACGCGTGCTCAATTCAGTCGGATCGGTTTCGAGAATGAAGCGCTTGTTTGGAAACAGCGGCGTGAGATTGTCGAAATGCGTTTTGTCCTTCGCCTTGTCCGGCTCCTCACCATCCACGGCTTCGACTTTGAGCAGTGCGAAAAATTTTTCTTTCTCTTTCGGCGGACGGATTTGTCCCGTGACCAGATTGCCCGTCTGCAAATCAAACCGGCGGATCTGCGATGGCGAAACGTAAATATCTTCCGGGCAGGGCAGATAATTAAAGCTCTGCGAGCGGAGAAAACCAAAACCCTCCGGCAACACCTCGACGACGCCTTCGGAAAACAAAACGCCCGCGCGCTGGGCGTTGCGTTCGAGGATGTGGAAGATGACCTCGTGCTTGCGCATCGTGCCGAAATTTTCCACGCCGTAATCTTTCGCCATCGCGTTCAACTCCGTCATTGGCATGCCTTGCAGCTTGGCAATGTTGAGCGACGTTGCGATCTTGTCGCGTTGATAACCGACGCGCCGGTCAGCGCCGGGATTTCCGCCAGCGCCGCCACTTGGTCCGCCACCACGCGGTTCGTCGTCGGTGGTTTCAACGGGAGCCGAGGGTGGGCGCAATCCGGCGGAGCGGTTCTGCGCGGGGAAATTGGACGCGTCGCGTTTGGCCTCGGCTTGCGCGGCGGCCTTGATGCTGTCCACCGTGCGTTCCGCGATCGGCTCAAACATCGGTTCCGGTTCGGGACGCGGCCTGGGTTTGAGTGGCGGCAACGGTGCGGGTGCGGGCGTTGCGGCCAACGGTTGTTCGCCGACAGCAGCGACGGGGGTTTCCACTGCGGGCGCAGCGGCCAGCGGCAGTTCCACTGCCGGAGTTTCGGCAGCAACGGCGGCGGCGCGCGCCGGTTTTTTGGAGATTGGTTTTTTTGCGGGGGCTTTGGCCATAATAAATTTTTTCGTGACTGGATTCCAATTGCCGGAAAGCAATGCGGATAAAATTGTCCGCATTGGACGTTCTGCTTCAGGAAAAGTTCAATTTGAATTTGCTGACCGATTCGGGATTTTATTTTCTCAAACCGGCAAGGGGAAACTCGCAGTCAACGGCGTTACTCTGGAACAATTGAACGGCGCTGTCAAATTCGGATTTCGCCGGCAATTGATGCAAACAGGGGATTCGCACTCATCCTCAAATGACCGGCCATTATGCCAGAACAAGCCCGTATTCGTATTCCTCGCAACAATAGCCAGCCCGCTCACTCCTCCACCGGCACCACGAGGCTGTCCATGATGTAGTCTTTGCGCTCCGGCGTGTTCTTGCCCATGTAGAAATCAAAGATCGGCCCGGACTCGGCGCGCGGTGCGAATTCGATTTTGCTCAACCGCATTCCTTTGCCGATGAATTGCTGAAATTCTTTCGGCGAAATTTCGCCGAGACCTTTGAACCGCGTGATCTCCGGTTTGCCGCCGAGTTTCGTGGACGCCGCATCGCGTTCCGTTTCGCTATAGCAATAAATCGTCTCCGCCTTGTTGCGCACACGGAACAGCGGCGTTTCCAAAACATAAACGTGGCCGTCGTGAACGAGTTGCTCGAAGAATTTGAAGAAGTAGGTGATCATCAAGTTGCGGATGTGCATCCCGTCCACGTCCGCGTCGGTTGCCAAAATAACTTTCTCGTAGCGCAAACTTTCCGTTGTGTCTTCGACCTGCAATGCCTGCATGAGATTATACATCTCGTCGTTTTTATACATTACGTCGCGCTTGAGATCCCAGACGTTGAGCGGTTTGCCCTTCAGCACGAATACCGCCTGATTATTCACGTCGCGGCAGCTCGTGATGGAACCGGCGGCGGACTGACCTTCGCAGATGAAGACCATCGTGCCTTTGCCCTTTTCCTTCTTCTTGTCGAAATGATTTTTGCAGTCCTTCAACTGCGGGATGCGGAACGTGATCGCCTTCGCGCGGTCGCGGGCAAGCTTCTTCACGTTCTGCAATTCCTTCCGCAACTCCTGCGTGTCCTTCACCTTCGCGATGATCGTCTCGGCGATGGTTTTGTTGCGCTGGAAAAAATGCAGCAGTTCCTCGCGCACGTTGTTGACGAGTTCCGTGCGGATTTCCGTGTTGCCCAATTTGTTTTTCGTCTGCGACTCGAACAGCGGGTCTTTCAAACGGATCGCCACCGCGCCGACCATGCACTCACGCACGTCGTCGCCTTCATATTTGCCGTTGCAATATTCATTCACCGCCTTGAGCAGACCTTCGCGAAACGCGCTCAAATGAGTGCCGCCATCGCTCGTGTATTGGCCGTTCACGAATGAGAAAAACGTTTCGCCGTAACGCGAATTGCTGTGCGTGAAACAAAATTCCAGCGTCTTGCCGCTGTAATGCAGCGGCGAATAAATCGGCTCGCTGCCGTCCGTGCCGAGTTCTTCCATCACCAAATCCATCAAGCCGTGGCGCGACTGAAATGTTTTTGGCTCGGCGAATTGCGGCGTGTTGAGAATCAGCTTTAGCCCGGTGTTGAGGTAGCTGTAATGCCGCAGCCGGCGCTCGACGAATTCCATTTTGAACTCGCTGCTCTTGAAAATTTCTTCATCCGGCTCGAATTCGATGAATGTGCCGTTCGGTTCCTTCGTCTTGCCCGTATCTTCTTTTTTTAATTTTCCGATCTTGAAACTCGCCTCCGCAAATTCCCCATCACGATGACTGCGGACAAAAAAGTTTTTCGACAGCGCGTTGACAGCTTTCGTCCCGACACCGTTCAAGCCGACGCTGAATTGAAACACTTCGTCATTATATTTCGCGCCGGTGTTAATTTTGGAAACGCAGTCCACGATTTTGCCGAGCGGAATGCCGCGCCCATAATCGCGCACCGAAACTTTGTTGCCATCGAGCGTGATCTCGACCTCCTTGCCGTGGCCCATGATGTATTCGTCAATCGCGTTGTCCACGACCTCCTTGAGCAGGACGTAGCAGCCGTCGTCGGGATGCGAGCCGCTGCCGATGCGCCCGATATACATGCCGGTGCGGAGGCGGATATGCTCCAGCGAAGACAGCGTTTTGATTTTGCTCTCGTCGTAAACTGCTTTTGGTTTTTCGGCCATAGAAATTTTATGCGGCGCAGAAGATGCGACAAACGCGAAAAGATTTCAACGCAAAGCCGCAGAGTTCTCAACCACGGATGGATGCGGATGCCGGCAGCGGCGGTGCGGCGGAAAAAATAAATGGGCGGCCTGCGAGCAGGCCGCCCTGAATGTTTCTGCAGTAGAATTATTCCGTCTTCAAGCCAGCGTCTTTCCAACCGGAGATGCCAGCGGCCATGTGCTTGACGTTGGTGTAGCCGAGTTTCTGGGCGGCCTTGGCGGCGCGCAGGTAGGCAGGGCATTTAGGATTACCACAGTAGGCGACGATGAGGGTGTTCTTGTCCGCCGGCAGGTTCGCAGCCAGCTTGTCTTCGATGGCTTCAAAGTTCAGGGCGGTGGGCACGTGGCCTTCCTTGTAGGAGTCGCCGCCGTTGACGTCAATGATGACGGCGGTCTTGCTTTCGGTGAGGGCTTTGACATCAGTGAGGCTGATGTCGGCAAATTCACCCGCGTAAGCGCTGGCGAGAACAAAGGTGACGGCGAGGAGAGATAGAATTTTTTTCATGGTTGTTATTTTTTGTTGCGGTAATTCTGACCGCGTGCAGGCAGTTTAGTTCAAACTTCGTGGCCGACAAATCGCGGGCGGCGCGGGCAGTGCCTTGATTTTTGGGGCGAGCGTCCACCAGCCGATTGAAATTGAGGTGCTGCCGCGGCACTATGTTTTCGCCTTCAAGACCCGGAACTCCTGCGTCCATTCATCCAGCCGGCACGCCGCGCGGTAGTCGCAGTTTTCACACGGCGTCTCCTTGCCCTTTCGATACGGGGCAACCGCCGCCGCGCCAGAAAAAATCTTTTCGCCCAGCCCGCGCAATTGCTCTTCCACGCCGTCAATCAGCGCGGCAAATTCATCGCCGCCCAGATGCTCCTTGGAAGTGGCCGACAATTCTCCCGACTTCTTCACGCTGAAGTTGAACTGATCGCCGCGCTCGATGTCCGTGCGCGAATCTAGTTTCAATCGTGCGCTGGCATCAAATCTTCCATTATGCCGGTAAGCCAGCTTTTGCGCCGCCGTATCGCCGAGAATTTCATCGCGCGAATCGCCGCCCTCGAACTTGCCGCGCAGACTGACGTAAAACGCGCCGGCAGGAATAATTTTTTCCGCACCAAAAACAGCCGACGGATTTTTCCAGCGCCGCAACGCGCCGAGATACGCCAGCAGTTGCAATTGAATTCCATTTTCAACGAGCAGCGGCTCCAGTTTTTTGCCACCAGATTTGTAGTCTGTCACCACGACGAGCGCGGAATTATTTTTCACATCATGCCACAAATCCACGCGGTCAATCCGTCCTTGCAGCGCCAGCTTGTGCTTGTCACCGAGCTCAATTTCCCACGCGGGAGCCGCATCATCCTTGCCGCCGAAGCCCAACTCCGCCGCCGCCGGATCAAATTCGTATTGCGAGTGCATCCAACCCACAATGACTTCCACAAAATCCTCCAACGCCGTCGTCATCGCCCGCGCCGCGAACGCCGTCTCCGCTGAATCTTGAAACAAGCCATCGCGATGCGATTTCATCTGCGCGTCCGCGAGGTTGCGGATACGTTCGCGCGCGTCCGCTGCCGTGAGGTCGCGCCAACGTTTGCCTTCGCCCTGCAACTGTTCGTGAAAGATTTTCAGGACGTCGTGCTGGAAATTGCCGCGCTCGCGGGCATCCAGCTCAAACGTCTTCCGCTCGTTCGCGCGCAGTCCCGACTTCACAAAAAACTTGAACGGACACGCCGCGAATTCTTCCAGTCGGCTGATGGACGAATGCAATGTCACGCCGTAAAATTTTTCCGCGAGCGCGGGCGAAAGATTTTCCGCCGCCGCCGGCTCGCGCAACTCCGCCAGCTTTTCCGCCAGTGATTTCAGCGCAGTGATTGAAAGCAGTTCTGCGAAAATTTCCAAACGCGGCGAAGCGCCGGTCGCCAAACCCACGAGCATGGGCACTAATTCATTCGCATGTTCCGCCACGCGCCAGTCTGGCTCGCTGGAAAATTCTTCAATCACCAGATCTGGAAAAATATTTTTTACCTGTGCGATCAGCGGCGAGGGATTCAGCGCCTTCCCATTCGCACTTTGCTTGGAAAAAGTCAGCGTCAGTTTTTCATTCGCGCGCGTGCAGGCGATGTAGCCAAGGTAACGCTCGCGGGAAATCTGGTCGAGCTGGCTGCTGCCGGGCGCCGCGTTTTGCGCGTCCAGTTCGACGCGGTCGGAGGACGTGAGAATCACCGGCGCGGCGGGCGCGGCGGGAAAAATAGATTCATTGACGCCGAGCAGCAGCGCAAATTTGAGGCTGGGGTTGCGCGCGCGGTCAATCGCGCCGACCAGCACCTCGTCGAGCGCCGGCGGAATCACGCCGACGGTGAGGTTGCCGAGGCCCGCTTCCAAGACTGGCAGCCAATCGCGCAAACTCATCTGTTCCTGCGGAAACGCCAGCGCGACGTTGTCGAGCCACGAGTTCATTTGCTCCCAGACCGTTTGGTGGGGTGAGGCGTGACGCGTGACGCGGGCGGCGGTTTCAACTTCAGCCGCCGCCCATTGATCCAAAACTTTTTCCACGTCGAGCGCGCGCCACAATTCGCGGATGAATTCCGCAAGCTGCGCGCCGGTCGGTTCAAATTTTAACGACTGCAACCGGCGGTGAAATTTCTCAAACGGCGGGAAAATTATTTCCCGCAGGCGCTCGCAGTTTTCATCCGGCAACGGCTCGCGCCATTTTTTGCCGCGCCAGCCGAATTCCAGCGCGCGGTTTTCCAGATCGTCAATTTTTTGCTCGTCCACCGGTGCGAAACCAGCTTTGAGCGCGGCGAACCAGTCGTCCGTGCGCCAGTCGAAGGCCACCGTGCGGAGCGCGTTGCGGGTGAGTTCGGCGAGCGGGTGATGCGCCACGCTCTCGCGGCGGTCGAGGAAAAATGGAATCCCGTAGCGGCGAAACGTGCGCGCCAGCGGCTGGTGGTAGCCGTCGAGCTGCCGCACCAGCACGGCGCAATCGCGGAAACGGTTCTGCGGATCGGCGCGCACGAATTTCAAAATCTCGCGGGCGGCGTGGATCGCTTCGGCTTCGGGATTGGCGCAGACAGTGAGGCTGACTTCTTCTGACTTCTGACTTCTGACTTCTGACTTCTGATTCGACAGCGCCCACGCTTCCTCCAACGCGGCGAGTTCGGAATCCGGCGCGAAACGATTTTTGCCCGGCTCGCGCGGGAGAATTTCTGTTCGCACTTCGCAACCGGGCAAGGCGCTGATCTGGTCGCGGCATTGCTGGAACGTTTTGCCAATGGCCGACCAGATTGAGAGCCACGAGGCGGTGGGCGTCGGCTCGGTTTCGAGGCAGAAGGCGAGCGTGGCCTGTTCGCAATGCGGAATGACGGCGGTGAGCAATGCGAGTTCCTGCGGCGTCATCTCGGCAAAACCGTCGAGCCACAGACCGGAAATGCGGAGTGCGGAGTGTGGAGTGCGGGGTTGGCCGCGCAACGCTTCAGTTGCAAAATCCAGCAGGTTGTTCGCATCTTGCAAACCATGTTCGCGCAGCCAGTCGGCGTATTTTTCCGAGAGCAACGCGAGGTCGTGGAGCTTGTCGCGGAGTTCGCGGCGGAGTTTTTCATTCGCGGCGAGCGCGCGAAGTTTCGCCGGGCCAAACTGGTGCTGCTGCAATTCCGCGAGCAGCGCGCCCATCTCCTGCGCGAAGCCGCCGCGCTTGGCGCTGCCGGAAAAAAGTTTTAGTTCGTCGGCGTGGCGATGCAGTAAGGCGCGCAGAACCATCAACCGGCCTTCGCCCGACAACAGTTTTGGCGGCGCGACGTGGAGCGCGTTGAAAACGAACTGCGCGAGGCGATCAAAGGAAAGGATTTGCAGCCGCGTGAAACCGGAAAGTTTTTCGTCCGCGAGCAACTGACGTTCGAGTTGAAACGTGGCCTGCTTCGGCGCGAGCAGGATGAGCGGCGGGCCATCGGGTGCGGCGGCGAGCGCGGCGCGGATTTCCGCGAGGCAGCGGAAGGTTTTTCCACTGCCAGCGGGACCGAGGAGAAAGCGCGCTTGCACGGCGAAGTTTTAACCCAAAGATACGAGGCGGCAAAGCTGCAAAGGTTTTTTCCGCTGGAAATTTATTTCTCCGCTTTTCCTAATGCGCTAGTCTGCGCGCCTATTTCCGCATGAAAATTTCCATTCAACAACTCATGGCGCAGAGCGGCGTGGCGTTTGGCACCAGCGGCGCGCGTGGACTGGCGACCGCGATGACCGATTCCGTTTGCTACGCCTACACGAAAGGTTTTCTCCAATACCTTGAAGCCATCGGCGAACTCCAGCGCGCGGGCGAACGCGTCGCGGTGGGCGGCGATTTTCGACCGAGCAGTGATCGCGTGATGGCGGCCGTTTGCCGCGCGGCGGAGGACATGGGTTATCGTGCGGTGAACTGCGGAAAAGTGCCGTCGCCTGCTGTGGCGTTGTTTGGATTTGAAAATAAAATCCCTTCCATCATGGTCACGGGCAGCCACATTCCCGACGACCGCAACGGCATCAAGTTCAACAAGCCGACTGGCGAAGTTTTGAAAGACGACGAGCGCGGCATGAGCAGCCAGTTCGTGGAACTGGATGATGCGCTATTTGGTCAGGATGGAAATTTTGCAAAAGTTAAACCGGCGCACGATTTTTCACCCGAGGCAGGTGAAAACTATGTGATGCGTTATCTGAATTTTTTCAGCCATGACGCGTTGCGCGGAGTTCGCGTCGGCATTTACCAGCACTCCGCTGTTGGACGCGATGTGCTCGTGAAAATCTTTTCGCATCTGGGCGCGGAAGTGACTGCGTTGGGTCGTTCGGAAAAATTTATTCCCGTGGACACCGAGGCCATCCGCCCGGAAGACGTGCAACTGGCGCGTGATTGGGCGGCGACCGGGAATTTTGACGCGCTCGTTTCCGCCGACGGCGACAGCGACCGCCCGCTGGTCAGCGATGAAAATGGAAACTGGCTGCGCGGCGATGTGGCGGGAATTTTGTGCGCGAAATTTTTGGCGGCGGATTCCGTCAGCACGCCGGTCAGTTGCAACACCGCTGTGGAAAAATGCGGCTGGTTCCGCGAAGTGCGCCGCACACGCATCGGCTCGCCATTCGTGGTCGCTTCAATGATGGAAGCCTCTGCGGGCGGCGCGAAATGCGTGGTCGGCTACGAGGCGAACGGCGGGTTTTTGTTGAACTCCGACCTCGTCCGCGACGGAAAAATTCTACGCGCCTTGCCGACGCGCGACGCGGTGATGGTGATGCTGGGAATTTTGCTGCTGGCAAAATCGCAGGGCCAAAAAATTTCCGAACTGGTGGCGACCTTGCCCGCGCGTTTCACGGCGAGCGACCGGCTGAAAGATTTCGCGACGGAAAAAAGTGCGGCGATTCTGGCGAAGTTCAATTCCGGTTCCGAGGCGGCGGACAAAATTGAAGTTGAAAAAATGTTCGGCCCGATTTGCGGCACGGTCGCCGGCTTGAATCGCACCGATGGTTTGCGCATCACATTCGCGAACGAGGAGATCATCCACTTGCGTCCGTCCGGCAACGCGCCGGAGTTTCGTTGCTACGCCGAAGCCGCAACGGATGAGCGCGCGCGCGAAATCACGTCGCTGGCACTGGCGAAAATTGGCGGATGAACCGGCGGCCAATGAAAAATTAGGTGGTGGTCTATTTTAAAAAATGTCGCGCGAAGGTGGCGAAGGAAGAACTAGGGATGTATTGGCTACCTTCGCGGCCTTCACGCGACTCACCTTTTGAAATGATACCAAGACCAAAAATTAAATCACTGCCCCGGTTTCCACGCCGAGTTGTCGAGCAGTTCAATGCCCGGATTTGTGAAACGGATGCGGCGGCTTTTGTAGAGCGAGCCAAGCGCCTGCTTGAAGGCTTTTTTGCTCGCGCCAAAGTTTGCGCGGATGAGGCCGGGCGAAGAGTCGTCGTCGAAATCCAGTTTCCCGCCGCTGGCTTGTAGCGCCTGCACGATCTGCAATTTTAACGGCAGCACGCGGCGATAACCGGCGGCGTCCAGACTCAAATCTAATTTGCCATCATCACGAATTTTGCGGACGTAGCCTTTCACGCGTTGCCCGATTTCCAGCGGCACGGAAAAATTATCCGCATACAAAAGTCCGAGGTGACTTTCCTCCACGAGGGCGTTGTAGCCGAGCGGTGTGCGCCCGGTGATGAGCAAATTCACCGGTTGGCTCGTAACGTAGGACGGCGGCTCCAAACGCAGATGCCGCTTGAGCCGCGCGCTGGCGATGATGCGGTTGCTCTTGGAATCTAGGCAGACGGCGACGACCACGGTGCTTCCCACGCGCACCGGACGGTCTTGTTCGGCAAACGGCAACAATAAATCTTTCGCGAGTCCCCAGTTCAGAAACGCCCCGGCGCGCGGATGCAGGCTGACGACTTCGAGCACCGCAAATTCGCCGACGACCGCGAGCGGCGTTTCCGTCGTGGCGACGAGGCGATCCTCGGAATCAAGATAGACGAAGACGTCCAATTGGTCGCTCGGCTTGAGGTCGCGCGGAATGTATTTTCCCGGCAGGAGAATCTCCCCGAGTTCGCCGCCGTCGAGATAAAGCCCGGGCGCGGATTCGCGAATGATGGAAAGTTTATTGCGCCGACCTAGGATTGCCATGCGCGGGAAAGATAATCGCAGCGCAGCGGAACGGAGAGGAAAAAATTTCACGGAGCCTGGGCGGGACGGGCAAAGAAAAGCGGGCGGGGGCGAGGGAGAAAAGCCGCCACGCAACGAATTGTTCTGCATCACGAAATGTTTTCCACCGAGCCGCCGGCGGCTTGATGTTTTAGCTTGGTGCTTGGAATCGGGCGCTTGTTCGGAAATAATTTCCGTCCGATGAAAAAGAAATCGTCCGCGAAAAATACGAACTCAATGCGCCCCTACTCCAGCTCCCTCCTGGACGGACCGCACCGCGCCGCCGCCCGCTCCATGCTTTATCCCGTCGGCTTCACCGAGGAAGATTTCAAGAAGCCCCTCATCGGCATCGCCTCCACCTGGAGCAACGTCACGCCGTGCAACATGCACATTGATAAACTCGCGCTCGAAGCCGAGAAAGGCGCGAACGCCGGCGGCGGCAAGGCCATCGTCTTCAATACCATCACCGTCTCCGATGGCATCTCGAACGGCAACGAAGCCATGAAGTATTCGCTCGTCTCGCGCGAGGTCATCGCCGACTCGATTGAAACTGTCGTCGGCTGCGGCGGCATGGATGGCTACGTCGCCATCGGCGGTTGCGACAAAAACATGCCCGGCGCGATGATCTGCATCGCCCGCATGAATCGCCCCGCCGTGTTCGTTTATGGTGGAACAATTCTCCCCGGCTGCCTCACCGCCGCCACCGCGC
>JANOBC010000389.1:0-9027 GCA_031411455.1 Limisphaerales bacterium | reverse complement strand
AACGCCTCCGCGCGCTTTAATTTTAAGAAAACACAAATGAAATCAGGTAAAAAATCCGGCTTCACGCTGATTGAACTCCTCGTCGTCATCGCCATCATCGCTATTCTCGCCGCGATGCTGCTGCCCGCACTGGCTTCAGCCAAGGACAAGGCCAAGCGAGCGTCTTGCGTGAACAATATGCGCCAGTTAGGCCTGGGCTACACCATCTATGCCGGGGATAATCAAGATAAGTTTCCCGTAACGCAGGCGGGTGGCAATCCGGTCAACGTCATCAATGGTGGTTATTACACGCGCTGGCTCACCTATGTGAACGGAGCCACGGCTCAAGTGAAATTGAATCCTAATTATGCGACAACTTGGACGGATTTTGGAGTGCTTTATCCGAACAAGCTTGCGGGCGACGGGGGCGTTTTTTATTGCCCAGCACTGAACGACAAGAATTCTCCCTTGGGCAGCTTACAGTATTCTCCTTTGCTTTCGACTTCCAAAGCGCCTGGGGATGAGCCTAATTGCCGTGGTAGCTATGTTTGCAACCCACATGTCGTCAATCCTGCGGGCGTAAATTGGAATGTGGATCATGTGCGCAAATATACCAAGTCTAGCCGGGTAAATGGCCGCATTATGTTTGGCATGGATTTCATTGATTCGACACAATTTGACACGACTGGAAATGTGCTGATTAACGGCCTGAACTTCGCCCATAGCCGTTCCAAAGGATGGAATGTCCTCCTTAGCGACTGCAGCGTGATCTTCAAAAACGATCGGGCAGCGGCCAAAGCTGCCTATATCGCTGGTGGATTTTCTGGTATGTATGACATACAGGGCATCAATGATTTGGCGACGGCATTTGAGCGATAATCAAGAATACAATTGCTCAAGGTTGCCAGAGAGTATTTTGTCTCGCGTTTATGCCAGCACCGACTATTTGCAAAACCCATTAACCTTCAGCATATGAACCTCAACCTCGATAACCGACGCGGCATTTCAGCACCGCGTGCGTTCACGCTCATTGAACTCCTCGTCGTCATTGCCATCATCGCCATTCTCGCCGCGATGCTCCTCCCGGCGCTTGCAGCGGCAAAGGAAAAGGCCTACCGAACTCAATGCGTTAATAATCTACGGCAATTGGGACTTGGCTATACGATGATAGCCAGCGACAGCGATGATAAATACCCCACCACTCAAGCTGGCGGAAACGGCGTCAATGTTATCAATGGCGGCTACTACACCCGCTGGATCGCCTATGAGACCGGCAAGGCCGGGCAGAAAGTTGACCCAAATTCTGCCAACGCCAAATTCACGGACTTTGGCAGTTTGTTTCCGGCCAAGCTCGCCGGTTCCGGCGGCGTATTTTTTTGCCCGAGCTTGAATGCCAAAAATTCGGACTTGGGTTCTCTGAAACACCAGCCGCTGCTGACGTATGCCGATTCATTTCCTGCCGATGGCAACGGCAATGTCCGTGGCAGTTATATCTGCAACCCGCGAACAACTTTGGACGCCAGTGGTAAGAAAGTCCGCCTCTATGACAAGGCTTCAAAAGTCAAAGGGCGGGCTTTGCTCGCCATGGATTTCATTGATTACACACAGTTTGATTCCACCGGAGAAATCTTGATTAGCGGCAGCAACTTTGCCCACAGCCGGAGCAAAGGCTGGGATGTTCTTTTCACAGACGGCAGCGTCTCCTTCAACAAAAAAACCGCCGAGGTGAAGCAGCTTTGGGTCAGCGGTGGATTTCGTGACCAATACGATGCCTACGACAAAGGGCTGAACGGCCTTTGCGACGTAATGGAAAAATAATTTCGCCCAACCTTTATTCAAACCCGGCCAGACAGCCGGGTTTTTTATTTCAGTTCACCATCCGGTCACGGGCAGCGGGTGAATTTCGAAAGGCCCAGCAAGTTAACTCACCACTCGCCATACGATTGCTTTACTCGCTTCGTCAATCCGTGCTAGGCTTCCGGTTCAACCCCGCGTGTCGGGGCATTTTTATCACCATGAGCAACGCGTCCGAACTCGACCTCAACTTGGAAACCCTGTTCCAGCCCGCTTGGGCACAGGGCAAAACCGAAACCAACAAATTCGCCAAATTCACCGGCAACGAAGGCGTCAAGCCTGAACGCTCCTTCAGCAGCAAGCCCGGCGAACGCCGCGCGCCGCGTCGTGATGGCGCGGGCGGTGGCTTCGGTGGTGGTGCCGGTCGTGGGGGTCCGTCGCGCGGTGCGGGCGGTGGTGCCAAATTTGGCGACCGCAATGCGGGTGGCGGCTTCGGCCGTCGCGATGATCGCCGTGACGAACGTGCCGAGCGCCCCGCGCCGCTGCCGTTGCCGGAATTCAATGTGGCTTTCATTCCCGAAGATCGCGGCGTCGAACAGCTCGCCCGCCAGATCAAAGTCACCGGCCGCGCGTATCCGCTCTTCCAAATCGCGCTGCTGATTCTCGACAAGGCGGAACGTTATTCCGTCCAGCTTACCGCCAAGAAAAAAGCCGACGGCACGAGCGAGAAAATTTTTGCCTGCGCCCTCGACGAGACGCCGTGGACGAGCGAGGACGAAGCCGTTGCCCACGTTCTCAAAAATCATTTCGCCACGTTCTATCAGGCTGACCGCGTGCAGATCGAAGCGCCGAAGGGCGTCTACACGTTCGTCGCGCAATGCGGTTTGAGCGGCGCCATTCTCGGTCCGCCGAACAATCACGATTACCAAAACCAACTTCGCAAGCTGCACGCGGAAAAGTTTTCGCGGATGCCGTTCGATATGTTCAAGTCCCGCGTGAAAATCGTGAAGGACGAAGCCGTCGTCAAGCAATGGGTCGAGGAACAAAGTTTCAAAACCGAATACACCGCGCTTAACGTGCCGGAAGCCGTCAAGCTCGCCTCGATGGAAGAAGTGGAAAAACATTTCCGCGCCACGCACAAGGACAGCATCCTCAAGCCGGTGGAGACGCTCATCGTCGCCGGTTTGCCGAGCCGCAGTTTGAAGAGCAGCGGCTTGCAACGCCTCATCCGCGCGGAATGGGAACAGCAGAAACATTTCCCGCTGCCCATCGCCACCAAGTTGAGCCAGCAGTTCGCGCACTACGGCCTGCAATTTTTCAAGGTCAACAAAACCGTCACGCACGTCAGCGTCGCGCGACCCACGTTCCTCGACATCGAAACGAATCCGGTGTCCGATGGCATCAAGCGCATCGTAGAGTTCATCAACGCCACGCCCAAATGCACGCGGAAGAAATTAATCGAAGCCCTCGCGCCCACGCCGAAGCAAACGGTTATTCCAGTCGTTCCGACACCCGCACCCGCCGCACCTACCGCTGAAGGCGAAGTCGCTGCCGCTGCGCCAGCGAAACCCGCTGCGCCGGAACCGACCGCCGAGCAGACCGCCGTCATGGTGGATTTGCACTGGCTCATTCATCAGGGTGCCGTTTTGGAATTCGCTGATGGCCGCATGGAAACCGCCAAGAAGCCCCTGCCCAAACCGGTGAAGCAGGAAAAGAAAACCGAAGCCAAGCCCGCTGTCGCTGCTGCGGTTGCCGCTCCAGCCGAACCAGCCGCTGAAATTGCCGTGGCGGCTGAAACCGCCATCACAGCCACCGAGCCGGTGGTCGTTGAAGCCGCGCCCGCGCCGGAAGTTCCGGCGACTTGATAGGTAGGGACAGCGCGCTGCGCTGTCCCCGTCGTCGAACGCAGCGTCAGACGACGGTTTTAGATTATCCAGCGTGTGCTTTTCGCCATCCGTTTTGTTTCGGGTGTTGCGCCGCTGGCCGAAGTCTGGAGCGTATGTTGACGAGCCAAACCGAAACCCTGCTCCGCGCCACCTCGCGCTCGTTTTACCTGACGCTGCGTGTGCTGCCCGCCGCCGTGCGCCCACAAATCGGCCTCGCCTACTTACTCGCGCGAACAACCGACACGATTGCCGACACGGAAATTCTTCCAGTGGCCGAACGGCTCGCCGCGCTGGATCAACTTCGCCAACGCATTCTCGGTCATAGTTCCACACTGCTGAATTTCGGCGAACTCGCGAAGTCGCAAGGCCTGCCCGCCGAGCGTGTGCTGCTCGAAAAAGTTGAGGACGGATTGTCCTCCTTGCAAACGTTATCGCCAGAAGATTTGAAATTGGTTCGCGATGTTCTCACCACCATCACGAGCGGGCAGGAATTGGATTTGCGGCGGTTTGGAAGTTTGGACTCGACGGAGTCTCGTCCCACTGGGCAAAAAATTCTCGCGTTGGAAACCGCCGTGGAACTGGATGACTACACTTATCGCGTGGCTGGTTGCGTCGGTGAATTCTGGACGAAGATCTGCCGCGCACATCTGTTTCCCAACGTGCGGCTGGACGAGAAGCAACTCATCGCCGACGGCATCCGCTTCGGCAAAGGTTTGCAACTCGTGAACATCCTGCGCGACTTGCCCGCCGATTTGAAAAACGGCCGCTGCTACCTGCCCAAGCAACGATTGGAAGAGGCGAAGTTGTTCCCGGAAATTCTGCTATCAGCGGCGGCGGCAGAAAAATTTCTGCCGCTCTTCCGCGAATATCTCGACCAGGCCGAAGCACATCTCGCCGCCGGTTGGCGCTACACGAACACACTTCCCTTCTGGCAATTCCGCGTCCGCCTCGCCTGCGCGTGGCCGATCCTGTTCGGGATGCGGACGATTGCCAAGCTGCGCGCGGCGGATGGGGCGCAGTTGCGGGCGCGCGTGAAGATTTCGCGCGGCGAAGTCTGGTGTGTGATTTTCATTTCGCTGCTGGCGAGTCCGTTGTCATTTCTGTGGCGTCGGCTGTTCGTGCCGACCCGAAAAGCAGTTGCTTCCGCCGGCAAATTGGCGTAAAAAAGCGTCATGCATTTTTCCAAAATCTCCTTGGCCCTCTTTGTTTTTGCGCTAGGTGTCACGCCAGCCATTCGCGCCGCCGACACCGCCGCCCAAGCCACCGCCCGCGCCGCGCTCGCGTCAAAATTATTTGAGATTAGTGCTGAACCAGCCCTTACCAACAACGCTTCCGCCGCCCAGGTCAAAACCAAAGTGACCGCCCCGGTGGTTGCGCCCGTGGCGAAGCCGATTGAAAAGCCCGTGGTCAAACCCGTCGTGAAAGCCACCGAGCCGGTAATGGTTCCGATGGATAAAAAAGCCAGAGCCAAAGCCGAGCAAGCCGCCGCTGACACCAAAGCCGCCGAGTTGAAAGCGCAAAAAGAAGCCGCGAAACTCGCCGCCGCCCAAAAAGAAAAAGACGAGGCCGCTGCCAAAGCGCAGGCCAAAGCCAAAGCCAAGGCCGAACAAGCCGCCGCTGACGCCAAAGCCGCCGAGTTGAAAGCGCAAAAAGAAGCCGCGAAACTCGCCGCCGCCCAAAAAGAAAAAGATGAGGCCGCCGCCGCCGCGCAGGCCAAGACGAAAGCCAAAGCCGAAAAACTTGCCGCCGCAGCCAAAGCCAAGGCCGATGCAGAAAAAGTCGTTGCGGACGCGAAAGCTAAAAAGCTCGACGAAAAACTTGCCGCCGATAAAAAAGCCGCCGAAGTCGCCGCCGCCAAGAATCAGGTGAAGTCCAATCTCTCGCAACCCAAGGTGGAACAGCCCAAAACGTCCGCGACCGTGAAAACCATGGACACGCCAGAACAAGCCAAGGCACGCGAAGCCCTCGCCCATTCGTTGTTCCAAGAAGCCGCCAATAACTCCACCGCCACGGCACCCACACCCGCCGCCAAACCGATGCAAGCGGAAGCGAAACCGAAGCAGGCGGAAAAGCCGAAGCTCGCCAAAAAATCCAAAGTCACTGATCCGGCTAAGTCGGTTGCGCCCGCCATCGTCAGCATGGCACCGCCGCTGCCCATCAATTCTGTCCAGCAACACAAGCTCGCGGAACTGCTCGCGAAATACAAAGCCGATATGGTCACGCCCGACGAATATCAAAAACTCCGCGCCGACATTCTCGCCAACCCGTAATTTTCCCCAAGCCAAATCAAATTTAGAACGCCGCGTTTTTTAACGCGGCGTTTTTTTGTTTCCCCCTTGACGAGTCGGCGCGGCGGCGGCAAAGTTGCGGGCATAAGGATTCAACGTTTCGGAACTGCGTAGTCATTTTGCTTTTGACGATCAGCTTTTCGATTCGTGAAATATAAAACGACGGTTCGGGCAAAACTCATTCTCGGGAACAGCCATGCCTAAAAAAATTGCGACCACGCGTTTCGTGACGCTTTCGACTTACGCCGCCAATCGGGCGGTGAAAGGCGGCGTCATCACCGTGCTCGACTCGACGCACGAAACGCGCGGACTCAAACTCATCCCCACCTACTCGCGCGCGCTGCCGAAAAATTCCATCCATGAACTCATTGCCACGGATGAAACCAGCAAGAAGCCGGGCGACACGGCGAACCGCATCGCGTATCTCGCATTTTTTGAAGTGAATCGCGGTGGTTGCATCATCGTCGGCGAAACACTTTTCGTTGACGGCAAAGCCATCGGTCAAATCATCGGCTTCGATGAAACGCATGAGCCGAACCATATCAACATCATTATCGGCGTGAAGGCGCGCAAGGCTGGCCCGCAGTTGAAAATTTCCGTTGGCAGCAAGATCAAATTCGTTCGCAAATAATTTCACCGCTGTTATGAACGCCGTTCTATCTCCACACGCCGTTGGCCGTGATGCCACGCTCGTGCAGATCCAGAACCGCGCTCTCTGGCTAGCGGTGCAGATGGTGCATCACGCGAACAAGGCGCGCACAGTGGAAGGCGTGAAGGTCGGCGGGCACATGGCATCGAGCGCCTCGACGGTGACGATTCTCACCTATCTGTTCTGTGAGTTTTTGCGCGGCGATGACAAGATTGCCGTCAAGCCGCACGCTTCGCCGGTGTATCACGCGCTGCAATTTTTGCTTGGCAACCTTGATGGAAAATATTTGAAAGAACTGCGTGCGTTCAAAGGTCTGCAATCCTATCCCAGCCGCACGAAAGATCCCGACCATCCCGATTTCTCCACCGGCTCGATGGGTCTTGGCGCGAGCGCAGCGAACTTCGCGGCGATGACCGAGGAATATGCGCGGATGCATTTCGGGGCGGAGAATTGCCGCGAACGTCGCTACGTCAGCCTCGTCGGCGACGCGGAACTTGATGAAGGCGCGGTGTGGGAAGCCATCGCGGAACCGGCGCTGATGGATTTGAAAAATATCCTCTGGGTCGTGGACATCAATCGTCAGAGTCTCGACCGCGTGATTCCCGGCATCCGCGTCGGCTGCTGGCGCGAGATGTTCAAGGCCAACGACTGGCACGTCATCGAGGCGAAATACGGCAAGCAGTTGCAGGCCGCGTTTCAAGTGCCGAAGGGCGAACTGTTGCATGAGTGCATTGATGATCTGACGAACGAGGCGTATCAAAAACTCCTGCGGCTCGCGCCCGAACGTCTCCGCGAATGGCTGCCGCGCATGAGCCGCTATCCAAAAGAGATGTCCGCGTTGCTGGGTCAGTGGGACGACGCACAGCTTCAAGAATTGTTTCTCAATCTCGGCGGCCATGACTTCGCCGAACTGCGCGATGCCTTTGCCAAGGCCGATTCGCGTCCGGGGCCGACCGTGATTTTTGCCTACACGCAAAAAGGCTGGATGCTGCCATCGGTCGGCCATCCGCAAAATCACTCACTGCTGCTGAACGCCGAACAGATGGAGGAGTTGCGCGCCAAACTAGAAATCGCCGAAGATGAAATTTGGGAAGCATTTTCTGCCGATAGCAAAGCGGGCAAATTGTGCGAACAGGCCGGTCGGCGCCTCAAGCCATCGCCATCGGGAAAAAATGCCGCCGCGAGCCTGAAGATTCCGACGAGCCTCGGCGGAAATTTTTCCGGCACGCTTTCCACGCAGCAAATTTTCGGACGCATCCTGACTTCGCTCGCGCGCGAATTGCCGGATCTTTCCAAGCGTGTCGTGACGTGCAGCCCGGACGTCGCGAGTTCGACCAATCTCGGCGGCTGGATCAATGCGATGGGCGTTTGGAGCCGTCAGGAAAAACAATTTCTGCCCGAGGAAGCCGAGGCGGGCGTGTTTGCATGGAAGGAAACCACTACCGGCCATCACATCGAACTCGGCATTTCGGAAATCAATCTCTTCATGGCGCTCGGCCAGCTTGGTTTGTCGCACGAGGTGAACGGCAATCTGCTGTTCCCCATCGGCACGCTTTACGACTGCTTCGTGCCGCGTGGGCTGGACGCGTTTTATTACGCGCTTTATTCCGGCTCAAAGTTCATTGTCGTCGGCACGCCGTCCGGCATCACGCTCGCACCCGAAGGCGGCGCGCACCAGTCCACCATCACCGGCTCCATCGGAATTGAGCTTCCGGGAATTTCCACCTACGAGCCGTGCTTCGGTCAGGAACTTGAATGGATTCTCATGGCCGGGCTGGAAAAAATCCGCGCGCGGACTGACTCAACTTATCTCCGCCTCACGAGCAAGCCGGTGGACCAATCGCTTTTGAATCTGCCCGCCGATGCAGAAGCGCGCGAAAAACTGCGCCAGCAAGTCATTCGCGGCGCGTATCGCCTCGTGGATCGCAGCGGCGAGGAAGATTATCAACCGGGTAAAAACGTCGCCCACATCTTCGCCGTCGGCGCGATGATTCCCGAAGCCGTGGCCGCGAGCCGCAAGCTTTTGGAGCAGGGAGTTTTCGCGAACGTCTTCAACGTCAACGGCGCGGGGCCGCTGTATCGTGAATTTCAATCGTCTCAGCACGCAGCGCTTTCCGGCGCGCCTAAGCAACCGCATCTGCTCGACGAACTGATTTCCGCCAACGAGCGTGGCATTCCCATCGTGACGGTCGTGGACGGCCATCCACACAGCATGGCGTGGATTGGCGCGGCGTTGAATGTGCCGACCACTCCGCTTGGCGTCGTCGGCTTCGGCCAGTCCGGCACGGTGTCCGATCTTTACCGCGAATACAAAATTGACGCCGCGAGCATCTGCGCGGCGTGTGTTCAGGCTTTGAAAAAATAAATCACAACAACCACCAAAAATTATGCCCCACAAATATCGTTTCCAAATCTACAAGGAACTCCACAA
>JANOBC010000388.1:0-4111 GCA_031411455.1 Limisphaerales bacterium | reverse complement strand
GGACGACGGCTCCGCGCTCAAACTCACTGTCGCGAAGTATTACACGCCGAGCCACAAGGTCATTCACGAGCACGGCATCACCCCGGACATCCTCGTGCCGATGACGGACGCGGAGGAAGCGGCGGTCGTGTTGCAATATTCACCCGGCGGCGTGGAATCGTTGCCCGAAACCAAGCAGGCCGAAGTGCGCGCCATCCATGACACGCAACTTGAACGCGCGCAGGATTTGCTTCAAGGACTACTGATTTACAACGCCATGACCGGTGATTCCAAGCCGGGAAAAATGGCGGCCAAGTAAATGACCCTGCTCGCCATCGAAACTTCCTGCGATGAAACCAGCGCCGCTGTCGTGCGGGATGGCTGTGTTTTGTCGAACGTGGTTTCGTCGCAGATCAAGCTGCACGCGGAATACGGCGGCGTCGTTCCTGAACTCGCCGCGCGCGAGCATTTGAAAAATCTTCTGCCTGTCGCGCAAGCTGCTTTAAGTGAAGCGGGAATTTCCGCGCCGCAACTTGATGCCGTTGCCGCCACGCAAGGGCCGGGTTTGGGCATCGCGCTGCTGGTCGGCTTCAAGGCGGCGCAGGCGATGGCGTTTGCGCTTAACAAGCCATTTATCGGCATCAATCATCACGAAGCGCATTTGTATTCGCCGTGGATTACCCGTTCAACCGAAACTTCTTCCTCGCCCCTCGGCGGGGAGAGGGCGGGAAGTTTACTATCTGCCGATTTCAAAAACTTTCAGCCGAACGTCTCGCTGATCGTCAGCGGTGGACACACGATGCTGGTTCACGTTGAATCGGAATTGAATCATCGCGTCCTCGGCGGGACGATTGATGATGCGGCGGGTGAATGTTTTGACAAGACCGGCAAGCTCATGGGCCTCCCATATCCCGCCGGCCCGATCATTGACCGCCTAGCGGAGCAGGGGAACCCGAAGGCTTACGACTTTCCGCGTCCGCTGATGCACGATGCGAATGACGACTTCAGTTTCAGCGGCCTGAAAACTTCCGTGCGCTATTTCATCCGAGATCATCCGATTTTACTGGATGATGATAAAAAAGTCCGCGACCTCTGCGCCAGCGTGCAGGCAGCCATCGTGGATGTGCTCGTGAAGAAATGCATCCGCGCTGCCAAGCGTGAAGGCGTGCGCTGCATCACCGCTTCTGGCGGTGTGACGTGCAATTCAGGACTGCGCCAAGAACTCACGCGCGCCTGCGAGCGGAATAGTTTTGCGCTGCGCCTCGCGGAAAAATCCCTATGCACCGACAACGCCGTGATGATCGGGATTTTGGCCGAAAGAAAACTGCGGGCGAACGTGCCGCTGCCATCGTTGGATGAGGAAATCAAGCCGGGCTGGGTGCTGGTGTGAAGCGTGGGGCGTTTTGGCTTAGCGATGAAAATAGCCCAGCCATTTATGGCTGGGTAAATCGCCCGCCGAATTTCCGAGTCCCGTGAGGGACGGCAGAAAATACGGTGGCCGTGCGCAAGCACCTTTCGTCCCTGACGGGACTGGCGACGTTTGCGAACCGTGAACCCAGCCTTAAAAGGCTGGGCTATTTTCAAAGCAAAGGTTTTTTTCTGGCCGAAAGAAAACTGCGGGCGAACGTGCCGCTGCCGGCGCTGGATGAGGAAATCAAACCGGGGTGGGTGTTGGTGTGAATGATCCGAATTTTTTTGAAAGCCCGTAGGGCTGGCATCTTTGTAGAAACCGCATCAAAAGATTTTCAAGCTCCGGGAGGAGCGACATGGTGGCCGTCCGCAATGACTATGCCGCTCCTGACGGAGCTGGGGATTTTTCTGCGAACGGTTTCTACAAAGATGGCGCACCGACGGTGCTCGCGAAAGTGCCTGATGTGAAATCCGTTAAGATTCGCCAATTTCTTACTGTCCAAAAGCGCGGTAAAACTTTTGGCCTCCAGTCAAACTAGAGTCCGTAAATTGCCAGTTGCCGTTTGCGTCAGTGGAGTTGGTGCGAATGGATTTCCAGCTTATAGGCGGCGTCAGGTTGGTGGCTGATTGCAAGATGTAGGGATAATTTGGCGAGCCGGTAAGCTTCATTTGTAATCCAGTGACAACATTTTGGATGGCGAAATTCTGCGGCGAAAGAAAAACCGTCACTAACACGGTTGCACTAGTCGTGCTGCCATAATTATTCGTCACCACCACAAAATAATTGGTCGCATCCAAGCTGGTGACTGATGGCAGGACGAGGGTCGCGTTTGTTTGGCTTGGCATAAGAGTGTTGATACTAGGTGGAGAATCAATTTGAACCGTCGGCGGCAAAGCGGCATAGCCGGAGCCTTGATTATTCACGCTGATAGAAAATACGCCTCCTGAAAGAAGCGTTGCAGTCGCGGTCGCTCCGCTACCGCTGCCGCCGATAAAATTGACTTGGGGCGTGGAGACATATCCTGCACCTGCATCATTGACGAAAACCAACTGGACTCTGCCGCTGCCATTGACAAAGGGAAACGCATTAGCTGTTCGGCCGGAACTGGTGAACCATTGATAACTGAAAGGTGCCGTGCCAGAAACCGTCACGCTTAAATTGGTCGAGGTGCCGATGGCTGCTTTCGTGTAGTTTGGCTGGATTGTGATGCTGGGGGGAAACAAGAGGGTTAATGAGGCATTACTGCTGGTCACGCTACCGTTAGTTCCTGTGACGATGACTTGATAGTAGCCCACATTTTTTGCAGCAACATTTTTTAGCCTCAAAACCGGATCGCGTCCCGTGAATACCTTTCGGATGCGATGATTGCTGCTGTCCGCAATAAACAGATTGCCAGAATTATCCAGCGCCACACCTTCGGGAGCATACACGCCTGCATTGGTTGCGTAACCACCATCTCCGATCGGACTGGACGCACCAAAACCTGCAACCGTCGTCATGATGCCGGTTGGATCCACTTGGCGGATACGATAGTGGGCGTAGTCAACGATGTAGAGAAAGCCGAATGTATCCACGAAGATTCCTTGTGGAGTGGATAAAGTAGCATTCGTGGCCTGGCCGCCATCCCCTGCAAATGCGCCGCCAGAGCCGTTGCCAGCGACCGTGGTGATGATTCCATTGGTGTTCAATACGCGGATGCGATGATTGCTGCTGTCCGCAATAAACAGATTACCGGAATTATCCAACGTCAGGCCAAATGGTGAATTTAATTTTGCATTGGTAGCAGCTCCGCCATCACCGGTATAGCCACTAACACCCGTTCCGGCCACAGTCGAAATGATGCCGTTGGTATCCACTTTGCGGATGCGGTGATTGACCATGTCGGCGATGAAAAAATTGCCCGCCAAATCCACCGCCACGCCAACAGCCCGTTGAATCTGTGCGTTGGTCGCCTTGCCGCCGTCGCCCAAACTGCTTCCGCCGCCAGCCAAAGTGCTGATGACGCCGTTAGTATCTACTTTGCGAACACGATTATTTCCGTATTCGGCGATAAATAAATTGCCAAAATTATCTGAAGTC
This sequence comes from Limisphaerales bacterium, assembly GCA_031411455.1. Lineage (GTDB taxonomy): Bacteria > Verrucomicrobiota > Verrucomicrobiia > Limisphaerales > UBA11358 > UBA11358. Next base: position 642 of record JANOBC010000388.1, on the reverse strand, counting down.
ACGGCGTAGGGTTGATTCAAACTGGCGTTGGTAGCCGCACCGCCGTCACCCGAAAATGCTGCCGTGCCATTGCCGGCAACCGTGGAAATAAAACCATTGGTATCTACTTTCCGAACGCGATGATTGAACGTGTCCGCGATAAACATATTTCCCGTCGTGTCCACCGCCACGCCATACGGCTTATTCACTTGGGCATTGGTGGCTATTCCGCCATCGCCGGAAAACCCTAAAGAACCGCCCACGACGGTTGAAATAATTCCGTTGGTAGAAACATTGGTGCCATTCAATTGCCATTGATAAATGAGCGGACCATTGCCCGTCGCAAAAACATTGAAAGTTGCGGTGCCGCCGAGAACCGCAAACTGATTTATCGGCTGGCTGGTAATAACCGGTTGCGCATAGCTGGCAATTGCGAGAAAAAGCCCCGCGTCCAACAAGCCAAGTTGAAGAAATTTCCGTCTCACAAGTGTTTTCATAATCGAATATCGGGCGCGGGGCAACTGGTTTGATTTGTAGCGGCCGACGGACAGGAGGAAATACGGACAAAAGGACTATCGCTTATTGCGCGGTTGCGCGGTTGCGAAAATTTTCCCAAAAAATTTCATGCCGATGTAAGCCACAATAATTTCAGTCAGGGCGTGA
>JANOBC010000387.1:0-9008 GCA_031411455.1 Limisphaerales bacterium | reverse complement strand
GGTCTGCCTGTGGCTCTGCGCAAACGTCGTGTGGATGGTTGGCGAATTTTTCTTCAACGACGGCACGCGCGGCATCGCGCGAGTGTTTTTCTTCGCCGGGCTGCTGTTGCTCGCCGGATTTTATCTGCGGGAATTTTTCTTAAAGCGCAGGGCCGCGCCAAAGCCCGGATAATTCTGACGCTCTAGGTCGTCACGTAGAAAAAGCCGCGTTAAAATTTTAACGCGGCTTTTTTCTTGTTCTAAAATTATTTCACAGCCGCCCAGACACGGTGCACGTCTTCGTGTTCGTCAAGTGCGTGGAGGAATTCGCCGACCTCGTTGTGCTGCGCTTCGGTAAGTTCGGGAAATTGTTTCGGGACGTAGCCGATTTCGCTCGTGACCACCGACCAGCCGTTCGCTGTGAGCCATTTGGAAACTTCCGCCACGGCGGTGCGTTCGCAGATAAACTTTGCACCCACCGTGTCAGCGGGAATGTCGTCGTTCTGCTCGTGCGTGAGCGCCTCGACCTCGTTCGCCCCCGCCTCAATGGCCGCACTCTCGCGATCCATGTTCGCATCCGCGTGATGGGCCTCGACGATGCCGACGTGGTCGAATAAAAATTTATTGCTGCCACTCGTGGCGAGCTGGCCCTTCTTGAAGAGCACACGGATTTCAGGCGCGGTGCGGTTCACATTGTCAGTGTAGACCTCGACGATGAGCGGGACGTTATGCGGCGCGCGGCCTTCATAGACGACATGCTCCATGATGAGCTTTTCGCCGCCGATGCCTGCGCCCTTGTTGATGGCGCGCGTGATGGCGTCCTTGGTCACGCTGTCCTTCTTGGCCTTCTCAACGGCGGTGAAGAGCCGCGCATTCATCGCGGGATCCGCGCCGCCCATCTTGGCGGCGACGGAAATTTCGCGAACAAGTTTTCCAGTCGTCCGGCCCTTTTTGAGGCCAGCGACCAATCGTTTGGCATGAAGCCATTGGCGTCCCATAGTTTTTGGATTGTAGCAGAGTGCGGCGGAAAAATTCAACCGCCCAATCTTTTTTGAAAATCACCAGTCCTTCACCGGCCGCGAATTGTTGCGCGGCTTTTCCGGCGGCTTCAATTGCAGTAACTGCTCCTTGCCCTTCTGCCCGTCAAGCAATCGCTTCGCCTCTTCCGGTGTCATCTCACCGGGTTTCACCGGCTGGGCTTCCTGCTTGTCTGGCGATTCATCCTTCGGCTTCTCGGCAGAATTTTTCTTCTGCTCGGCTTTCTTTTGTTCCTCTTCCTTTTTCTGGTCGGCCGGCTTTTTCTCCTCGTCCTTTTTTTGCTGATCGTCTTTGGGCTGATTCTGCTGCTGTTTTTGCTCGTCAGATTTTTTCTGCTCGTCGCTTTGTGACTGTTGTTGTTGCTGATCTTTCTGATCTTGTTGTTGCTGGTTTTGTTGCTGTTGTTGTTTTTGGTTCAGCAAATCCTCCAGCTTCTTCAACTTCTCGTCGTCGGGATAAAGTTTCCGTCCCTGCGTCACCACTTCCTTCGCCGCCGGAATGTTATTGGTAATGTAAAGCTGCGCGCCGCCGTGGAAAAAATCATCCGGCGGCGCGAGTTGCGCGCCGACTTGCTGCCATCCCCACAGGGCAAGGCTAAGGCTGATGAGGAGTCGCAATCGCATCTATGTCCTTCAATTTTTTGGTGAACTCTTCAAACTGTTTCGCCGCCGCCGGAAACTGGCCGAGGCTTTCCATGATTTCCACGGCCTGATGATAATTCCGCTGGCGCACCGCCGAGTCCGCATCGCCCTTCGCGCGGGCGATGGCTGCCTTCAACTGCCGCACCTGCTCCGCCGAATTGTGCGCATAGTTGAAATTGAAAACCGCGTCCGTGTCATTTGTATTCAACATCACCGCGCGTTCGTAAATGTTTGCCGCCGCGTCGAAGCCTTGTTCGAGACCGTCCAAATCCTTCGCCTGCTTCGCGACTTGAAACTGCACATTGCCGAGATTGTAAAACGCCAACTGCTGCAATTTCAAATCCGGCGACACCGTCACTTGCTGGAACAAACTTTTCGCCAGATCAAAATTCGTTGCACGATATGCCGCGTCGCCCGCGTTGAACACGAGCCGCAAGTCATTCGTCTTCACTTCAGCGAGCTTGGTGTATTCCATGAGCGCGTTGGTAAAATTGCCTGATTGATAATTTTGAAACGCCGTGGCTGGCGATGCCGCCATTTCCATCGGCAGCAAGCAAACCAGCGCCAGCACGGCAACGCCCGTCGCTTGGACTTTGGACTTTATTCGCTCCGGCAAAAAGAATTCCGCCACCAGCAACAAAATCGCCGCCGCGAGCGGCCACTGAAACTGCTCGTGATAATGCCGCACGATTTTTCCCTGCCCCTCGGTCTTCGGCATCGGCGCGAGGCCGCGCTCGTAAAGCGTTGTGATGGTGTCCGCCCCGCGCAGCGGCAGATAAAAACCGCCGGTCGCCGACGCGATGTCCTGCAACAATTTTTCATTCAGATGCGTTTTCACAACCTGACCCTTTTCATCGCGAACATAATCAGAGCTTCCCTTGCCATCTGGAATTGTGACGAGCGTTCCTTCCGCCGAGCCGATGCCAATCGTGAAAATTTTCAGCCCCGCCTTCGCCGCGTTTTCCGCCGCCGCGAGCGCGCCCTCATCGTTGTCCTCGCCGTCAGTGAACAGCACGAGCGCCTTGTGACTTGCCTTTTCCTTGAATGTGGCAAGCGCCGTTTCAATCGCCGCCGCCAACGCCGTGCCGCCTTGCGGAATAGAATTCACATCGAGCGCCTGCACGCTTTGCTGGAACGCCGTGTCATCAATCGTCAGCGGACACGACAGAAAAGCATCGCCCGCGAATGCCACGAGACCAAGCCGGTCGGCCTTCGCGGTCTGCATCAATTCCAGCGCGGCGAGTTTCGCGCGCGCGAGGCGGTTCGGCGGAATGTCCGTCGCGAGCATGGATTTGGAAGTGTCCACCGCCACGACCACATCGAGGCCGTTCTGCTGCACTTCTTCCAAATCAAATCCACGCTGCGGTCGCGCGATGGCAACAATCAAAAGCACCACCGCCAAAATCACGAGCACATAACGCCACTTCCGCCGCGTGGGCGAAAGGCCGACGGTCAATTGCGCCAGCAGCCGCGACTCAACGAACTGCGTCAACAACCGCCGCTTCACGTCTTCGCTCCAGACAAAAAACACCGCCAGCACCGGCGGAATCACCAGCAGGAGCCATAAAATATTTTGGTGCTCAAATCTCATGGCAGCCTCCTGAACGCCGTCTGTCCCAAGACTTGTTCGACCAGCAGTAGCGCCAGTCCTGCCGCGATAAACCAGGGGAACAGTTCGTTGAACTGCGTGTATTTTTTCACGCTCGCCTCGGTCTTCTCCAGCTTGTCTATTTCATCGTAAATCTGTTTGAACTTCTCCGCATTGTCCGCGCGATAATATTTTCCGCCCGTCTTGTCCGCAATTTTTTGCAACGTCTCTTCGTCCACATCCACCGGCATCATTCGGTATTGCATCTGACCGGTGAAAGGATTCCGCCCCGCCGGCATCGGTGCCTGCCCGCGCATCCCGATGCCCACGGTATAGACTTTCACTTTGAGCGAAGCCGCCGCTTCCGCCGCGAGCAACGGCTCGAGCTTGCCGGAATTATTCACGCCGTCCGTCATCAGGATCACGATTTTACTTTTCGCCTTCAAATCACGCAACCGGTTCACCGCCGCGCCAAGACCGTCGCCGATGGCGGTAGAATTTTGTTCAATCGCGCCAATCTCCAGACGATCCAGATTCTCGTGCAAGAAATCATGATCAAGCGTCAACGGCGTGCCGATGAACGCCTGCGACGCAAACAGCACCATCCCGATGCGGTCATTCGGACGCTTATCAATGAATCCCTTCAACACCGTGCGCGCCATGTTGAAACGATTTACCCGCTCGCCGCGCACTTCAAAATCTTCCGACACCATACTGCCCGACATATCCAGCGCCACCACGATGTCCACGCCGCTGGCTTTCACTTCCGTCGTGCTCTTGGTGAAGCGCGGTTGCGCGAGCGCCACGATGAACAGCGCCAACGCCAGCCAACGCAGCGAATTCAAAAACCCGCCCGCGCGCGAACGGTGAATATTTTGCATCCCGCGCACCAATTGCACCGAGGAATACACGAATGCCGGCGGCGCGCTGCGCCCGCCCTTCAGCCACGCCAGCAGCGGCAAGAGCAACAACAGCAAAAGAAAATATGGATGTGCGAACGTCATGCGCTTTCCTGACTTTGGACTTTGGACTTCGGATCTTGGACTTCCACTGGTTCCGTTTCTTCAATCAATCGCAGTGCCGATGAATGTAACTCGCGCAATTCATTTTCACCCGGCTCGTATTTGGCAAACTTGACGAGATCGCAACTTGCCAGAAATTCGCCGAGACTTTCCTTCTGCTCCGGCATCAACAGTTTTGTGCTCTTCAACTCGCGCAGAAATTCTTCCGTTGTCCGCTCCGGCGCGTGAAATTTGAAACGCTCTTCCAAGTAAGCCCGCTCCGCATCGGACACCGCCACAACGAACGGCTTCGGCTGCGCGATGAGCGCGAGCGCTTGATCTAATTTTTCACGGGCGCGAACGTGCGCCGGAACCGGCGGCGGCAGGACGATGTTTGTCTTGCGATTCCACCACCAGCGCCAAATCAAAAATGCCGCAACCGCCAGCGCCAGCACAACCAGCGCCCACCAAAGCCACGCGGCGCCGTCCGAAATTTCCAGCGGCGGCTTGATGTCGCGAATGTCGTTGGCCGCGGAAGCCATGCCTGGTGGTGTCGCGTTCGTGATCATCCGCGCAGCCTCCGCTTCTCCCGCTTCTCGAAAAATTTTCCCAACGTCGTGCCGTATGGCTGATCCGTCCGCAACTGCATCGCGTCAATGCCTGCCTTGCGGAACAGCCGCGCCAGCGATTCCTGCGATTTTGTTTGCCGCTCCGCGAATGCGGCCCGCTTGCGTGCGTCGCTCGTGTTCACTTCTACGATTTCGCCCGTCTCGGCATCTTGAAAAACCAAGTAGCCGAGATCCGGCAAATCCAGTTCATGCGGATCAGAAATTTGCACCGCCACGAGGTCGTGCTTGCGGTTCGCTTGCTTCAACATCGTAAACGCTGATTGCGCGAGCGATTCCAGCAACATCATCTGCGAACGCGAACGTTTCTCGCCACGCTTCGGCGCAACGGGCGAACCAATGAAATCCGAGATGACCACCGTGATGGCCTTGTGCGATTGCACACGGAGAAAAAATTCCAGCGCGTGATTCAAATCCGTCCCGCGCCTCTTCGGTTCGAAGAAAAGCACTTCGCGGATGACGCGCAAGACGTGGCTGCGGCCTTTGCGCGGCGGAATAAATTTTTCAACTTCGTCGGAAAATAGAATCAGCCCCACCTTGTCATTATTCCGAATCGCCGAGAACGCCAGCACCGAGGCGATTTCCGCCGCGAGTTCGCGTTTCGATTGCCCGCGCGAACCGAACAAGCCGGAACCGCTCACGTCCACGACGAGCATGAGCGTGAGTTCGCGTTCCTCGACGAACTTCTTGATGAACGGATGATTCATCCGCGCGGTGACGTTCCAGTCAATCGCGCGCACGTCATCGCCGGGCTGGTATTCGCGCACCTCGTCGAAGTTCATGCCCTGGCCCTTGAAGACGGAATGGTATTGGCCCGCGAGCGTTTCGGTCACGATGCGGTTCGTGCGCAGCTCGATCTGCCGGATTTTTTTGAGAATCTCTCGCGGTATCATGCGCTTGCAAAAAGCTTAACGGCGGTTAATTTTGAGGCCATGAGTGCGACAGAAATCCTCGAAGAACTGCGCCGAATGCCTGAAAACGAACGGCGCGAACTCGTCGAAACCATTGATTTGGAATTCGGCGACTTCAACGACGAACTCACGCCAGAGCAAAAAGCCGAACTCGACCGGCGTGCCGAAGAATTTAGCAAGAACCCGCGCGACGGAATCCCGTTTGAACAAGTCCGCGAAGAAGCCCGCAAACGCTTCGGTTGGAAATGAAGCGGGTGCGGCTCAAATCGCCCGCCGACTTGGATTATCTTCAGGCGTTGGAATGGTATGAAGAACGGCAGCCGAGCTTGGGTCAGGAATTCGACGCCGAACTTCTCGCGCTGTTTGCACGCATCGAACAAAACCCTGAACTTTTCCAAAAGGAAACCGACCTTGTCCGCAAGGCGCGGATGCCCCGGTTCAAATACCGGATTTATTTCAGGGTGGAGGGCGATGAAATCGGCGTGCTTGCCATCTGGCATCCCAGCCGGAATGCCGACACGCTGCGCCGCCGATTCCAATGACGCGCCCCCGAGCGTTTCGGTCACGATGCGATTCTGGCAATCCCAACGGGATTGAGTCATGCAGCCCAGGGTTGCGACGCAGGAGCTACCCTGGGTGAACGGAATTAAATTCTCATCTACCCCAACGGGGTTGTGGCCAATCCCACGCGCGGCGGACGAAAACGGAATGGCCGCAACCGCGTTGCGGTTGGTGAGGCTGGCGGGGCGATGACCCAGGGTAGCTCGTTCCTCGCAACCCTGGGCTGGAGGACGCAATCCCGTTGGGATTGGCGCGCGGCGTTCACGCCGCTTCAATGGGCGAATGGAATTGAGCGCCGGATTTATTTTGGACGCTGCGGATATGCGGGCGGTGAAGCGGGCTGAAGCCCGCGCTCCGGGAGGGATGGGGAGCGGACGCGTCCCGCGTGCGGGATAGGGCGTCGCGCCCCAATCATCGTTGGACTGATTGTTTGGATTCTTTCGTGGGAATAGTTTGTGAGACGAGGTTTTCGGCGCGACGCCGAAAACAGCACGCGCGACGCGTGCGCTCCCCGAAGCGGTCACGATGCGGTTCGTGCGCAGCTCGATCTGCCGGATTTTTTTGAGAATCTCGCGGGGAATCATGCGTCAAAAAACACAGCCATCGGATCAAAACCAAAACGCACGAATGCTTCACGGCGAAGAAGCCATTTCAGTAAATCAGATTGATGAGCTAAATAATGTGCGACTGGATGTGCTGCAACCAAACCTGCCGACTGCGTAAAATAATTCCCATCATGAACCGCGTGTGGCACTTCAGTTGTTATTCCTGAAATTCTGCCCGTTTTGTCGTAGATATGATGAATGTGCCAACCTTCACCACCCCAACAAGGACGCATTCCGCCTGCCGCTAAAAACGCTGCAATAGCAGGGCCGTTGGTGCGTGTGTCAGCTTTGATGCCTAATCTATCTAAATGATCTTTAACTGCTGCGGGATACTGGTGCTGTCCATCTACTTCAGTTCGGACACATCCAGGCCAGAGTAGAGAAACCCGCTTTGGCCACTCAAAAAAATTGTTTGGCTGAATACAAACTGAAAGAAGTGCTGACCATTCAGTTTCCCGGACTGCAACTGTCATTTGTTGCATCCAATCCGGCCAAGGTTCGGTGCTTAAAAAATAGAATCGATAGGCGCATCTTTCATCTAGAATGCCAGGAATGTTTTGCGCGGCTTCCTTGTATGCGCTCCATCGAGTGCGAAATTTGGCTGGTATCGTGGAAATAGCATCCTGCGCGAATGGGCTGAGAGTATTTACTGCCTCGACTTTAAGCGGAATTCGTCGCCCGCTCCTTTTGTTCTCCAAAACCATATGAGTTGCGCCAGAAACAAAATCATGAGCCGGCATATCCGGACAAGAGTAAATCCTATGTTGCAGCGTGGCATCCCAAGCCAAACTCGCTGGAACTCTTACCAGCTTAGTTTTGTCTGGCAATGAATCGCTCGAAGTTCGGCTGGAGAAAACTGATAAATTTAGTTGAGTGAAATCGGTTGTTTCTATGTTTGCTAAAGAACCAAACTCATCACGCCGCTTCATAACCGATTTGATATAATAGTGGAAGCCTGACGGGAAAGCATTCAAGTTGCCGGATAAGGCTTCAGTTACCCTCCATACCATATCTTCAGCGGATGAGGAGCAATCACTAGCGGTTGTGATTAACTGAAAATCAGAGATGTCCTTCAGGCCATATTCATTCAGAAGGAGGTTGTGGTGTTTTCGCACCAAAGAATAAATGTGGCCTTGAGAATTTTCCTTTGAGAATTCTTGAATGGATACCCCAGCGTCACGAAGTAGCATTCCAAATGGACCAAAGCTTTCGCCTTGTTCATCACGCTTGAATACGTCCGCCTTGTTCCAACGATATTTTTGTAGAGCGGATTTAATTCGTTCGATTTTTAACTCGTTATTCATCGGCTCACGGCACGGGCAGTTCATCAAAGATTTTCTGGATGACCGTTTCGCTGGTTTTTTCCTCGGCCTCGGCTTCGTAGGTGATGGCCACGCGGTGGCGCAGCACATCCATGCCAATGCTTTTCACGTCCTGCGGCGTCACGTAGCCGCGGCCTTTCAGAAACGCATAGGCCTTGGCCGCCAGCGTCAGCGCGATGGTCGCGCGCGGCGATGCGCCGAGCTGGATGAAATCCTTCACCGCAATCTTGTAATGATCCGGGTCGCGCGTGGCGCAGACGAGGTCCACGATGTAATCCTTCACCTTGTCGTCCACGTAAATGTCGTTGATGACTTCGCGCGCCTTGAGGATTTGCTGCGGCGTGACGACGGCGCTGCAGGTGGGCGTGCCGCTCGTTTTCGCCATCACTTCGAGAATCTGCCGCTCCTCGGCGCGCGTCGGGTAGCCGATCTTGAGCTTGAGCATGAATCGGTCAACCTGCGCTTCGGGCAGCGGATACGTGCCTTCCTGCTCGATGGGATTCTGCGTGGCGAGCACGAGGAACGGTTCGTCGAGCTTGTAGGTCTGGTCGCCGATGGTGACCTGTTTTTCCTGCATGGCTTCGAGCAACGCGCTCTGCACCTTGGCGGGCGCGCGGTTGATTTCGTCGGCGAGAACGAGGTTGGCGAAGACCGGGCCTTTGCGCGTGCTGAAGCCGCCGGATTGCGGATTGTAAATCTGCGTGCCGATGACGTCGGCGGGCAGCATGTCCGGCGT
>JANOBC010000386.1:0-4053 GCA_031411455.1 Limisphaerales bacterium | reverse complement strand
GAGGCTTCGAGATGGGCGGGTGTCATGTTGTTGCTGTTGGTGAAACAGTAAGAAGCCGGAAAGGTTTCGGCGAATCCTAAATTGAACCACAGAAAATTTATTTCCCGCCTTCCAGTTTCTTCAAGCGAAAGTTGCGATATTCAATCTTCATCGGCGGGCCGACGTGGACTTGCACGCCAAGCAGGCCGTCGAACTTGCGGTTCGCCGTGTCCTCGTCAATCACCACGCTCATCACGCGACCATTGAGAATGTGCGTCAGCGTGTTGCCGCTGGCGATGAGGTGATACTCGTTCCAGTCGTTCGTCTTGATGACGGCGAGCAGTTCGTTGGTCGTGCCGAGCGTGCCGATGATTTGCGGCAACTGATCATTCACCTGCCGCGTCACCTGTCCGCGTAATGCCAGAAACGTCCGGCCTTTCTCCTCGTAATTCTGCCCGGTGTATTGGTTGCGCCCGTCAATGTCCGCCTGGTAGCCGCGCATCGCCCACGGGCCAAAGTTTGTCGCCATGACGCTGCGATAATTGATGCCGCTGTTGCCCTTCGCCGTAATGCGATACTCCACCTTCAATTCAAAATCGCCCGGTTCGCCACCGCGCCAGACGATGAAGGAATTCACCTTGAGCAAATTTGTCGCCGTGACTTCGCCGATGAGCGCGCCGTTTTCCACGCGCCAGTATTGCGGGTCGCCTTCCCAGCCCGCGAGCGTTTTGCCGTCGAAGATTGGCACGAAGCCGGATTCGTCATTGGTTGCCACGGGCCAGCCGCGTTGCTGGGCGGCGGCGGAAAGCGTGGCCAGAAAAATAATTCCGCCGGACGCGGCAATGAAAACGGCTTTGAAAAAAGATTTCATGGTGATGCCGGGAGGATGGAGCGCGGACGGCTCATCCGCAAGTTGTTCGCTGCCGAACACGCGACGCCAGGTTTGCCTCTTCGTTTCCATTCGCGATTCCGGTCGGCATGAATTCCGTTCAGACATTCTCCGGCGACAGAATTTTTTTGCACCGCCCCCAAAAGTTCATTCGGGCTGAATGGCTTCGCCAAAAACAAAACCAGCGCGCTCTCCAGCTCGGTGCAAAGCTGTTCCGGCCGCGCAGGATTGAAATCGCCCGCGTCATCAGTCAATAAAGAGCCACGGTGTTGTCGACTTTTTTTTGCTGAGTAACGATGCGAATTATTTAGCAATTCAGGTTAGCGTCGCCCAGCGGGGAAATTGGGGGGAGAAGTTTTACAACTTTCGCGCCAGCACGTCGCGGATAACCGCCGCGCCGTCCGCGTAATCTTTCAACGCCTCACGCTTCACGAGCAGGCGATGCGCCAGCACCGGCACGGCAAAAGTTTTGATGTGCTCAATCGTCACCGCGCTTTCGCCGCGAATCGCCGCGAGCGCCTGCGCCGCGTGAAATAATCCCAGCGAACCGCGCGGACTCGCGCCGAGCAGCAACGCCGGATGCGAACGCGTCGCCCGAGTCAGCGACACGAGATAATCCATCACGTCCGCGCCGACGGGAATTTCTCGCACGCCGCGCTGACATTTGATGATCTCATCGCCGGTCGTGACGGCTTTCAGAATATCAATTGGATTTTGTTGCTGCGCGCGGACGCACATTTCTTTTTCCTGTGCTTCGTCGGGATAACCGAGACTCAAGCGGATGAGGAAGCGATCCATCTGCGCTTCCGGCAGCCGGAACGTGCCTTCCTGCTCGATGGGATTTTGCGTGGCCATGACCATGAACGGTCGTTCGAGCCGGTAAGACACGCGATCCATCGTCACCGAACCTTCACCCATCGCTTCCAGCAACGCTGATTGCGTCTGTGGACTGGCGCGGTTGATTTCATCCACGAGCACCATCTGCGAAAAAATCGGGCCGAAGCGAAAGTCCCTTTTTCCGGTAGTCGGGTCTTGATAAAAATCGCCGACGACTTGTTCCGGTTTCAAATCCGGAGTGCATTGGATCCGCCGGAACGAACAGCCCGCGCTCTGCGCCACGGCGCGCGACAACATCGTCTTCGCCACGCCGGGAACGTCCTCCAGCAACAGATGCCCCTCGGCGAACAGTGTCGCCACCGCGAGCGTCACCTGTTCCGGCTTACCGACGATGACGCGCTCGACATTCGCGATGATCTGCTGCGCGATGCCGGCGAGTTTAGTGGCGGAATAAATTTCATCCGGCGGCGGCGTGACCGTCAGCTTCATCTTTTCATTGGGCGCGCGGACGAAGCGCGGTTGTAAAATGCTTTTGCCGCAGCTGGGGCAGGGCAAATCCTCCCCGATCTGTGAATCAGAAATCTCAAACGGAACTCCGCAGTGCTGGCAAACGCGCTTGGGCATGGTGCGGACAGCAAAACGCCGACAACAGTTTGAAGCAAGGAGAAAAGCGCGGCGTCAGACCGGCGGGTTTATTTCCGCTTCTGAAAAACAGTGTCGCCCGGCAGCGCGGCGTGCAGGCGCGGCGTGATGAGTTTGGCCACCAGTCCCGTCCAGCCGGTTTGATGCGGGGCACCAATGCCGCGGCCGGTGTCGCCGTGGAAGTATTCGTGAAAGAGGACGTAGTTTTTGAAATGCGGGTCGGTGGCGAGCTTGGGATGGTATTTCAAAACTGGTCGCTGGCCGTCGTCACCAACCTGAAACAAGCGCACGAGCCGCCGCGAGAGTTCGTTGGCGACTTCGTTGATGGTCATCATGTTTTTGGAGCCGACGGGACATTCGATCTTGAAATCGTCGCCGTAGTAGTGATGGAATTTCTGGAGCGATTCAATGAGTAGAAAATTCATCGGCATCCAGATGGGGCCGCGCCAGTTGGAGTTGCCGCCGAAGAGGCCAGCCTCGGATTCGCCCGGCCAGTAGCGGACTTCATGAACCGCGCCGCCGGTTTCTAGGCGGAACGGCTCGCGGTCATGCACCTTGGAGAGCGCGCGGATGCCGTAGTCGCTCAAGAATTCCGACTCGTCGAGCGCGCGGCGCAAAATGCATTTCATGCGGTGGCCGCGCAGCAGCGAGAGCAGGTGACGTTCGCCCTCGCCGGATTCTTCCCAGCGCGAGACAAGGTTGGCGAGGTCGGGGCGGTTGGCGAGAAACCATTTCAACCGGGTGTTGAAGGCGGGAAGTTTTTTCAAAATTTCCGGCTCCAAGGTTTCCACGGCGAAGAGCGGGACGAGGCCGACCATGGAGCGGACCTTGAGCGGAATTTTTTTGCCATCGGGCAGGCAGAGTTCGTCGTAATAAAATTCATCTTCTTCATCCCAGAGCGCGAGGCCGTCTTCCGGCATCTCGCTGTGGCCGTCGCTGACGCCGTTGATGGCGCCGGCGATGCTCAAGAAGTGCTCGAAGAATTTCGTGGCGATGTCTTCGTAGACCTTGTTGTGCTGCGCGAGCTCGAGCGAGATGCGCAGGAGGTTCAGGCAATACATCGCCATCCAGCTCGTGCCATCGGCTTGGTTGATGAAGCCGCCAGTGGGCAGCGCGGAGCTGCGGTCGAACACGCCGATGTTGTCGAGGCCGAGAAAGCCGCCTTGGAAAATGTTGCGCCCTTGCGCGTCTTTGCGATTCACCCACCAAGTGAAATTCAGCAGCAGTTTGTGGAAGACCCGTTCGAGAAATTGTAAATCGCCCTTGTCCTCCGGATTGATTTCGCGGCGGTCTTTGCGGTCCATTTGAAAGACGCGCCACGTCGCCCACGCGTGGACGGGCGGGTTCACATCGCTAAACGCCCACTCGTAGGCGGGGAGCTGGCCGTTGGGGTGCATGAACCATTCGCGCGTGAGCAGATCAAGCTGGCGCTTGGCGAACTCCGAATCCACGAGCGCGAGCGGGATGCAGTGGAACGCGAGATCCCACGCGGCATACCACGGATACTCCCATTTGTCCGGCATGGAAATAATGTCGGCGTTGTTGAGGTGTGACCACTCGGAGTTGCGCGCGGTCTTGCGGGCGGCGGGCGGCGCGGGTTGGGCTGGGTCGCCGTTGAGCCACGTCCGCACGTTGAAATGATAAAATTGTTTCGACCAGATCATGCCCGCGAGCGCCTGCCGCTGAATGGAGCGCAAGTCATCGTC
>JANOBC010000385.1:0-8785 GCA_031411455.1 Limisphaerales bacterium | reverse complement strand
ACGCGGCGCGCGCGGACGCTCGCCCACCAGTCTTTTGAATTGAGGACACTGCCCGGCCAAATGGTTTCTGGTGCATGGGAAAATGATTGTGTAATTTGCGGAAGAATCGGCGGGATTGAAAATGTTAGCCGGTCACCCTTTCACCTACGCCATGTCTGCATCTTGGAAATCTGCGCCCGCCGAACACAGGTGGGTTTTGTTTTTCTGCTGGGTCGCCGTCCTCCGCGTTTTTATTTTTTCAGCGGCATTTCCATTTTTCAACAACGTGGATGAAGCCTCGCACTTCGATCTGGTCGTCAAATATTCCGAAGGCAAGGTGCCACGCAGCCTGAATTTGATTTCGCCGGAGTCGGCTCACTATATCGCGTTGTATGACTCGCCCGAATTCTTTTTGAGGCCAGCGCAATTTCAGGGCGGAAATTTCCCGCCGCCGCCTTGGAAATTTCCGCCGAACGAAATTACGAATTATTACCAGGCCCAAACCAACCTTTGGCAACATCAGGTCAACCATGAGGCTTCCAGCGCGCCGCTGTATTATCTGGCGGCGGGAATCTGGTGGCAACTCGGCAAGCTGATCGGGTTGGGCGAACTCTCCCAGATCTACTGGCTTCGCTTTCTAAATTGTTTTTCCATCGTCGCCTTGGTGTGGCTTGGTTTCGTGGCGGCGCGGCTGATTTTTCCGGAGCGACGTTGGTTATGGCTGGGAGTGCCTTGGTTGTTGGCGGTTTTTCCGCAGGACACTTTCTATTCGATTCAAAGCGATACGTTGTCGCCGCTCGGTTTCGGCGCAGCATTTATCTGTTTGGTGAAATGGTTGCGCGCGGAGCTGCCAAAGGTCCGGCAGGGAATGGCTTTGGGCGGCTGTCTGGCCGTCACTTATCTGACCAAGACCAGCGCGCTGCCGCTCATGGCGGTGGCGGCGATGGCGGTGTTGCTGGTCTTCTGGCGTTTGGGTCGGGTGGCAAAGTTGCGGGCGAGCTTGCCAGCGATGGCGGCGTTGACACTCTGCGCCGGTCTGCCGGTGGCCGGCTGGATGTGGTGGTGTCAGCTTCATTTCGGCGACCTGACGGGTTCGGCGGTGAAAATTCAAAGCCTTGGTTGGACGCAAAAACCATTTGCCGACTGGTGGTCGCATCCCTTGTTCTCGACCTACGGCGCCTGGAGCTTCGGGTCGGAACTTCTGGCCAGTTTTTGGCGCGGTGAATTTGTCTGGTCGCTCCAACGTTTGGCCTCGCCGATGATGGATGGGTTTTATTTTATTTCCTCCGTTCTATTCTTGGGGCTGGCGGGCGTGGAGTTGTTTTGCAAATCCACCGCCAGCACGGCAGCGCAGCGGCAGGCGCTTTGGCTGGGAGGTTGGTGCGTGCTGGCGGCGGTGGTTTTTCTGGCGTTGATGTCGTTGGCTTTTGATTTTGGAACGTGCCGTTACCCGTCGCGGTTGCATCCTTATTTTACATCCGGGCGGCTGGTCACCGGCGCGTTGATCCCGTTCGGGCTGCTCTACCTCTATGGGCTGGAGGTGGCGCTGCGGCGGTTCCACTTGGAATGGCTGTGTCTCCCAATACTCATTGGCGTTGGCCTGCTGGTGATAATTTCGGAAATACAAATTAACTCCGTCGCCTTTGCCAGCGAGTATAATTGGTTCCACCGTTAGTCGAAACGCAACTTCCCATCCGCCGCTTCCGCGCTGGCTTGGCCGTTGAACTTTGGGATTTGAAATTGAACTTCACGCCCGCTTGACGCACCATTCGCCGACTAAATTTTATGAGCAAAACAATTAAGAAAGTTGGCATCCTCACCGCTGGCGGATTAGCGCCGTGCTTGAGCGCGTCCATCGGCTATCTCATCGAAAACTATACGCGCCAAGCGCCAAAGGTGGAGATCATCTGCTATGTGAATGGTTACATGGGACTGCTCCAAGGCAAGAGCCTCAAGGTGACGGCTTCGGCGCGCAAAAAATGGAAGGCGCTCGTCGAACACGGCGGCAGCCCCATCGGCAATAGTCGCGTGAAACTGACGAACGTGAAAGATTGTGTGAAGCGCGGGCTCGTAAAAGAAGGTCAGGACCCGCAGAAGATTGCCGCCGACCAGTTGGTCAAGGACGGCGTGCAAGTGCTCCACACCATCGGTGGCGATGACACGAACACCGCCGCCGCCGACCTCGCAAAATTTCTCCATAAAAATAATTACAACCTCACCGTCGTCGGCCTGCCCAAGACGATTGATAACGACGTGATTCCCATCCGCCAGAGTCTCGGCGCGTGGACGGCGGCGGAAGAAGGCGCGCGCTACTTCGCCAACGTCGTTGCCGAGCACAACGCGAATCCGCGTATGCTCATCATCCACGAAGTCATGGGCCGCAACTGCGGTTGGCTCACCGCCGCCACCGCGCTGGACTACCGGAAGCTGAACGAAGAAATGCCATTCCTGCCAGAGCTTGGCTTGAGCAGCGAACGTCGTGATGTTCACGGCATTTACATTCCCGAGATGGCGCTCGACATCAGGGCCGAGGCCGCGCGTTTGCGTAAAATTATGGACAAACATGATTGCGTGAACCTGTTTATTTCCGAAGGCGCTTGCGTGGCGGACATTGTCAAGCAAATGGAAGATCGCGGCGAAGAAGTGCCGCGCGATGCGTTCGGCCATGTTCGGCTCGACAAGGTGAATGTCGGCTCGTGGTTTTCCAAGCAGTTCGCGGAATTGCTCGGCGCGGAAAAAACGCTCGTGCAAAAAAGTGGTTACTTCAGCCGCGCCGCCGCCGCGAATGCTGCCGACCGCAAGCTCATCAAGACGTGCGCCGCCAAGGCCGTCCAATGCGCCTTCGCCGGCAAAGGCGGCGTGGTGGGCGAAGACGAAGGTTACGGCAATCAACTGCGCGCGATTGAATTCGAGCGCATCAAGGGCGGAAAACCTTTCAACATTAAAACGAAGTGGTTCGTGCAGTTGCTCAAAGCCATCGGCCAGCCGATGGGCAAGACGGTCACAGTGAAGCACTGATTCACGATTCAGAATTCAACGGGAGGTAAAGCCGTCGCGTGACGCTTGCCTCCCGTTTTATTTTTTGCGGCGGAAGGTTTCGCTTGGGGGCGTTAGAGTGGATTGATTAAAACTGTAGCCGAAAGATGGGCGGGCGGCTGGGAGTGGCGCGGCAGCGTCAGCCCTGCGCATGAAAAGCGGCCGAGGGCTGCCGCAGTCCAAAACCTCGCGGACGTTCAGAACCCGCTCAAAAAACGACCGCCGTTTTATTTAATCTGCTAGTTCACCAGCGCTGGCGGTCAGTGAGAATGATGCCGGAGATAAACGTTTCCTGTGGAAAATTTTTCAGCGGAAAATTCGGCGGCAGCGAATTCGACGCGAGCACTTGATAGACGAAGTAGCCCCAGCTATCCACGCCGCCTTGCAAACATTCACTGAATAATTTTCCATCCAGTGTGTTCAGCGAGAGGTAGAGTGCATTCACTGGCTTGATGAAGTCGCTCAACTCGGAAAGTTGGTAGCGCGAATTCAGCGTGGTCCACGCGCACTGGCGGTCGCCATACCACGCCACCGCCCACGGAATGTCGCTCATGATCATTTCCTCCGGCTGCATCCAGCCGGCGATTTTCTGCACGTCCGGCGGATAGTAGGGCGGATAAGAAATGGTAGGCACCCGCAAAATCAACGTCGAGACAAACGGCTGCCACGCGAGCGCCAGCACCACGAGCATCAGCCCCAGCCGCGCCTCCAGCGACGGCAAATTCATCTGGTCCAGCAGCGTTAGGAAGCAGGCCGTCCCAAACATCATCACGAACGGCGTGAGCAGGGTGAGCAAGTTTTCTGAATTGAACTCCGGCGTGTTGGTGGAAAGCCAAGTCCGCCCCAGCGCCTCCGCCACGATGAAAACACCCAGACACATCAAGGTGAAAAACCGCAGCCGTCGCGCGGACGGACTCCGCAACCCCAGCAGTAGCCCGGTCAGAAAAAGAATCCCCAGCCAGCCGCCACCGAGCCGGAGCAGCTCGTTGGGCAGGATGGCGGTTTGGTTATCCAGAAATTTTTTCCCCAGATATTGCAGCGCGGAATTCCAAATCGGCGAGTTCAAGTCCGGATTCAGCGACTGCATCAGGTGCGTGCCGGGAAAAACCACCGTCCCTTCCACCAGCGCGTAGCCCGCCGTGCCGAACATGGTTCCGCTCACGGCGAGATTGCGCAGCACCCACGGCGTCGCCACCAGCGTAAACGCCAGCCCCGCTGCCACCGCCAGCCCCGCGCGCCGTTCGCCACCGAACCAGTAAAGAAAAATCACCACCGGCACAATCAACCAGCCGAACGAATAACGTGTCAACATTCCCAGTCCCACGAGCAGCCCGGCGAAAAGCGCCAGCGCAAATAGCCGCGAAATTTTCGGCAGCGGCGCGCGGCCAGCTTCCTCCAGCTTTATGAGGCACCAAAAAAGCGCGAGAAAAATTACCAGCAGCAGCATCGTTGAAAGACCGGACACGCTGAATTTCCAGAGCGTGTCCGAACCCAGTGTCAGCGCCGCCGCCAGCCACGCCACCGGCGCGTCAAAAAGTTTTCGCGCCAGAAAAAAAGTCAGCAGCACCACGGCCAGTAGCAGCACCTGATTCAAAATGGTGATGCGAAACTCCGGCATATAACGGCGGAAACTGCCACCCTCCGTCCAGAACGGTTTGCGCGTCTCGATCTTCCATTGCGGCGTCCACGCTTTCAGGCAGCCCGCTAGCAGGGCCGGATACAGTGGCGCGTTCGCGAGGTCGGGATGCGGCGAGTTGACCTGCGCGTAGTCAAACGTGTTCGTTGCTTCGGGATGCGTGGCGTGATTATGTTTCTGCACCAAATAAATACTGAACGGACGGATGAGATCGGTCGTGAAACCTTTGCCCTCCGAAACATTGCGCGCGACCTGCGCCGCGTCCATCGCCTCCGGTGAATTAAAGCTATGATACGCCCGCGTGTCATACAGCATCGCCAGCGCGGTGAACAGCAACAGAATGACCAGCGCCGAAAGCCCCCGCGCCCCGCGCCCGACTTCGAGCGTGTGGATGGCTGACTGAAGTTGTTCCGCGATTTTCATGAATTAAAATCCTTCCAGATGATACTCGTGCAGCTTGCGGTGAAATGTCCGCCGGCTCATGCCAATTTTTTTCGCCGCGTGCGTGCGGTTGCCGTCCGTCTCTTTCAAGGCGCGCATGATTAATTGTTTCGCCGCATCCTTCACCGTCAAATCTTTTCCCGCCAAAATTTTTGGCTCCGCCGCGCCGCCGTGCCGCACCGAGTTCGGCAAATCGCGCCGCGTGATGCGGTCGCCCTTGCTTAAAACCACCGCGTGTTCAATGGCTGTGCGCAACTCGCGCACGTTGCCGGGCCAGTTGAATTGCATCAAGGCCTCAAGCGCGTCCACGGTGAAATCGTTCACTGCCTTACCGTTTTCCTTCGCGAACTCGCGGAGAAAATTCTGCGCCAGCAGCGGAATGTCACCGCTCCGCTCGCGCAATGGCGGCAGATCAATCTCCACCACGCGCAGCCGAAAAAATAAATCCTCGCGGAACTTTCCAGCCTTCACGAGTTCTTCCAGATTTTTATTCGTCGCCGCCACGAGGCGCACGTCCGCCGTCAAAGTTTTGTTCGAGCCAACGCGCTCAAACGTCCGCTCGCCGAGGAAACGCAGCAGTTTCACCTGCACCGTCGCGTCAATCTCGCCAATCTCATCGAGGAACAGCGTGCCGCCTTGCGCCTGTTCAAAGCGCCCGATGCGCCGCTCGTGCGCGCCGGTGAACGCGCCGCGTTCGTGGCCGAACAACTCGCTTTCCAGCAGCGTCGCCGCGAGCGCCGCGCAATGCACCGTCACGAACGGCTGCCGCGCGCGCGGACTCAACTGGTGCAGCGCCTTCGCGATGAGTTCCTTGCCCGTGCCGCTTTCGCCGCCAATCAAAACCGACGCGCGGGTCGGCGCGACCTGCTGCACGACATCAAAAATTTCCTTCATCACCGGCGATTCGCCGACGATGTTTTCCAGACCAAACTTGGAATCCAATTGTTTCCGCAGCGAAACATTTTCCACTTCCAGCACCTGCTGTTTCAACGCGCGGGCAATCCGCATTTCCAATTCATCAATCTGCAAGCGGCCTTTCGCGATATAGTCGTCCGCGCCCTGCTTCATTGCGTTCACCGCGAGTTCTTCCGAACCATAGGCCGTCATCAAAATGCAGATGGGCGGCTTGGGCAGCGACTTGGCGCGCGAAATTAATTTCATCCCGTCTTCGTTCGGTAAGCGGAAGTCCGTGAGCAGCACAGCGAAATTTTCTGACTCCAGCAGATTCATCGCCGCCTTCGCGTCCTCGGCGATGTAAACGTCGTAACGATCTTCGAGCGCCGCGCGCAGTCCTTCGCGCGTGGTCTTCTCGTCGTCAACAATGAGCAATGTCGGTTTCATGATTTATTTAGCCACCGATGAAACACGGATAAATGATTTTTAAATCCGTGTTTCATCCGTGTTCAATCCGTGGCTCATTTTTATTTTCCAGCAAGCGCGGCTTGCGTTCATGCAGCGGCAGCCACACGCGGAACGTCGTGCCTTTGCCCACGTTGCTTTCTAATTCAATCCGTCCGTTGTGCGCGCGAACGATGCGTTGCACAATCATCAGGCCGAGGCCGCTGCCTTTTTTCTTGGTCGTGTAAAACGGTTCGAAGATGCGGTTGATCTGCTCCTGCGGAATGCCGCCGCCGGTGTCCGCCACGCTCACCCAGACGCTTTCGCTGTTCTCGCCGGTTTGCAACGTCAGCGCACCGCCCGTCGTCATCGCTTGCGATGCGTTCTTCACGAGGTTCACGAGCACCTGCTGGAGTTGCGTGGCGTCAATCGGCGTCGCCGTCAGCGCGCGGGCGAGTTTGGTCTGGATCGTGATGCCGCGATTTTCAATTTCTGGCCGCAGGAGTTCCAAAGTTTTTTCCACGATGCCGTTCAGCGACGCCACTTTCATCAACACCGGCGTCGGACGAATCGCGCCGAGAAATTGCGTGACGATGTAATCGAGGCGGTGAATCTCGCCCTTCGCGACTTCGAGGTATTGTGAAAGTTTATCTGCCACTTCAATGGCGGTGGATGACGAGTGAGGCGTGCGGCGTGCGGCGGATTTCTTTTCACTCGTCACGGAATACTCGTCACGCTTCAGTTTTTTCACCTCGCGCTCCATGAGTTGTAGATGAATGTGCAGCGCGTTCAGCGGATTGCCGATCTCATGCGCCACGCTCGCGGCGAGCAACGTGAGGGCTTGGACGCGTTCGCTCTCGATGGCCTCAAAAGTTTTCTGCCGCGCCTCGGTCGCGTCGTGGAGAATCAAGGCGACGCCGGAACTGCCCTTGGCCTCGCCATCCAGCGGCGCGGCGTAGAGGCGGAGAAAGCGTTCGCGCGGATAAAAAACCTCGAACTCATGGCGCGTGACGTGCGCTCCGCCCCGGCGATCCACATGGGAAATTTTCTGCCAATCAATCTCCGGCAAAATGTTCGTGATGTGCAATTCCTCCTCGTCCGCCTGCAAGCCGATGAGTTGCGTGACGGCCTGGTTGAAGTAAATCACCCGTCCAGTTTCATCCACCACGAGCACGCCATCTTCAATCGTATTGAAAAGCGTTTCGAGGAAGCTGCGCTCGCGAGCCAGTCGTTGGACGACAGTTTGCAACCCTTCCGTGTCTAGCCGTCCGATGCGGCCAAGCACCTTGTCGAGAAAACTGGATTTGGTTGCAGCCATTGACGAATTTCAGTTTGTTAGGGTGGCAAAATGGCACAGCCAGCTAATTCGCGTCAATTGAATAATTGAGCATGGTGGCGCAGTTGTGTTTTTTCAAGAAGTTGAAGAATCTAGGTGGAACTTTTTGCGCTACGAAATATTTTCGGTGGTGGGCTGGCTCGCGCTGCGGGCCAGCCCATCGCCGAGCGCAGCGTCAGGCGACAGGAGAGTTGGATGTGGGGAATCAGGATGTTGCCACCTCGCCAGTGCCTGCTTTGCAGGCAAAGTTTGTCGCAGCGCGACAAACTCCACCAGCTTGTGCGGAAACGGCGGGCGGTGGAAAATTTTAAAAACGCCATGCTCGACAAGCCGGGCCGACCGAAATACAGTCCACGCAGGAAACAAGGCTGACAAATAAATTTTTATCATGGATGTGTTTTTTGAGATAAGCGGGAAAGATTTTGCAGTTGAAAGCGCTTTGAAAAAATCTTCATTGCGAAAATACGCTAGGTTGTGGCAGCGAGGTGAATTCATGCACCCGAATTCCAAAAGCAAAAATTTTCGCGAACGAAAGTGGAAGAATTCGGGGTTTTCAATTCTAATCGGAGGTGATCATGACTCCAAACTTGAAGCGGATTTTCCTGAAGCTCTGGTTTTTTTACAGGAAGAGTCAGTTGAAATCCGCCGGCTTCGTAATTTGCCCGGCGCAGAAGAGGCAGACATTCGGTTTGGTGAATGTTGGCCAGAGAACATCGCCGCACATTTTACAAAGATTCCCGGTGACCTGTTGCTGGCCTGTGGTCAGCACAAAATAGACATCGTGCTTTCTCAATATTTATTTTCGCCACCTTCGAAAGAGAAAACAAAACCGATGAAACGATTCAAAATATGAAAACCCTTTCCCTTCTCCTCACCGCCATCGCCGTGTTGTTGCTCGCCGGCTGCCAGAGTCCCGATTGCGCCACTTGTTCCAAACCGGCGGCGGCCATTTCACCCGTTGCGCCCATCGTTGCCACCGCGCCCGCTACTAATTCCATTCCGCCGCGCGAGAAGGAGCC
>JANOBC010000384.1:0-16604 GCA_031411455.1 Limisphaerales bacterium | reverse complement strand
GCCGGACACGGAGGGATGCTACCCGCCGAGTTCAACTTGATGTAAGGCGTCAAGTGAGTCGGATAGGTGATGCTGGCACCGGTCTTCTGGCCGGTTTCCAGCGCGAACTGGTTGGCCGCCGCGTCAATCTGGCGGAGGTTGTTGATGCAAGCGTTGCACTGGGATTGAGCGCGCGCTTTCACGAAGTTCGGAATCGCGATGGCCGCCAAGAGGCCGATAATGGCCACGACGATCATGATTTCCACCAGCGTGAAGCCGGCGTTGCGGAGGTTTTTGTTGGTTTTCATTTTATATGTTTTTTTCTTTGGCGCGGTGTGAACGAACAGCCGGCTGGTTTATATGATTACAACTTTGTTCACTGGATTGCCGACTGTATCCGCGGTTGCCATTCTGCAAAGCAAAGTCGCGGCCAGCCAGCTAAAACCAACTGTGCGACTGTGCCGGTAAGTTTTGTCAGGCGAAACCCTACAACCGATGGACGTTCACTTGCCGGCTTTCGATTCGTTCCAGCGGATGGCGGCGCGCATAAGTTCGGAGGCGTTGGCGAGGTTCAGCTTTTCCTTGATGCGCGCGTGGTAGGCCTGGACGGTTTTGAAACCGACGTGCAGATGATCGGCAATCTGTCGCGTGCCGAGGCCCTGCCCCAGCAGTTCGAAGACTTGCAATTCGCGGTCGCTCAACGCACCGCCGGGCGAGCCGTCCGCCGCGGGGCTGCCGCCGACAAATTTTTCCGCCAGCTGCGCCGCAATTTTTTCGCTGACAAAAATCTGCCCGGCATGAACGGCGCGGATGCCAGCGATGATCCGGCTGGCGGCTTCGCGCTTCATGATGTAGCCACGCGCACCCGCGAGCAGGGCGCGTTCGGCGTAGAGCGATTCATCGTGCATGGAAAGCACGAGCGATTTTACCCCGGCATGACCAGCCTTGATGCTCTTGACCAGCTCGAGGCCGGAACCAGTTTCCAGCGAAATGTCCACGACCACCACGTCCGGCGAGATGGCCGCGAGGCGTTCGAGCGCCTGCGGTTCGCTGCCCGCCTCGCCGCAAACTTCGAGATCCGGCTCGCGGTTGATGAGGTTCACGAGGCCGTCACGCACCAGCGGATGGTCGTCCACGAGCAGGACTTTGATTTTATTCGCCATGGGAATTGGAGGTGGAAACGGCCAGCAACGGCAGCGTGCAAGTCACGCGGACGCCGTGGGTCGTGAGATTTTCAATTTCAAAGATGGCACCAATCAAGTCGGCGCGATGCCGCATCAGACGCAGGCCGAGGCCATTTTTTTTCTGAAAATCTTTCGCCAGCCCCGCGCCGTCATTCGTGATGGTCAGGGCCAATTCATCCTCGGACGCATCGAGGCAGATGTTAATGGTCTGGGCGCGTCCGTGGCGCGCGGCATTCGCCACCGACTCTTGCGCGATATGAAACAGGTGCGTAGCGACATTCGCGTCCGGCAACGGCGTGGCGGGGTCACATTCAAACCGGCAGGCAACCTTGAACTGGGCAGCGGATACGGCGGCGAGTTCGCAGAAATCTTCCCGCAGATGGCCGGGCTTCAATTCGATGGGGCTCAAGCTGCGGGAAAGTTTGCGCGTCAGTTCGATGGAATCTTCAATCAGTTGCACGAACTTGGCCGACGCCGCCGACGCGGGCAACAGTTTCGCTGCCAGCGCCGTGCCGGTAAGTTGCTGGCAAAGGCCGTCGTGCAGTTCGTGCCCGAGGCGGCGGCGTTCGCGTTCGCCGACATCCAGCAATTCTTTCTGAAGTCGCAGCCGTTCGCGAATTTCCCGGGCGAGCGATTCCGTGCGCAATTGAACGCGGTGTTCCAGTTCGCGATTGAACCCTTTCAGCTTCGCCAGCAGCCATACTACGACGAGGAAAAATAAAAACATCACGAGCGAATTCCACGCCGGCACGACGTAGCTCGAATAGCGCACGCCGGCCCCGATATTGGACGAGGCCCACGCCGCGACGCTCAAGGCGGAAATTAAAATGCCGAACGGAATGCCCACGAACCACACGCCGAGGAAAACCGCGAGCAGGTAGAAGCTGAAGAAAAATGTTTCGTAGCCCGTGACAAAATCCACTAGCCCGACCAGCGTGACGATGACGATGCACAGCAGCGCGACCCACGGTTTGGATCGCCGCGCAAATCGTTTCAGCCAGGGTGTCATGGGCGCTCCGAATTTAGCAGCCGAGGCCAGCGGAGCCGAGAACATTTCAAAATTCCTGCCGTGGCCCGCAACTCATTCATGGCCGCCGGTGAAAATTGATTTACTTCGCGCGCCACTAAAATATACTGCGGGCTTGGTAGCCGATGTGGCGGAATTGGCAGACGCGCTAGACTCAAAATCTTGTATCCGAAAGGGTGTGTGGGTTCGACCCCCTCCGTCGGCACCAACTTAATCAACGACTTGGGTTGATTTAACAGTCAGTTTGTTACGCGGTAACACTTGAAATCAAATCGTTCACTCTGATCGTTTCCCACCGCAAGGCAGCCGGTTCGCCGGCGTGGTTTGACGGCATCGTTTTGGTTAAGCCCCACGCGGTGATTACAAAACGCCAATGACAGCAGTCAGTTTCTCCCGCGCCGCCGGCTCCACGCCAGCGAAAGCGGATGGCAAATCCGAATTCACATTCAGCCTTGCGCGCACCAGTGGTCGCCGGACGGCAACTTTCGTCACTGCCGGATTGTCGGCCACGAAAACAACCTGCTAACTTACCGGCGTGTCCGCCGTCAAAATAAAATCTGCGTCGTCAGAACCGCTTCGCCGTTGGCCGCTTTGGCTCGCGGTATTCGCACTGGCAGCGCTCGCGGCAGTTTTTTTTCTCAAAATAAAATCTCCATCCGCTGCGGACCCGGCCAGCGCCATGACGTTCGCGCTGGAGCCGCCGGAAAAAACTTATGCGGCCTACGCCGGATCGGCGAGCTGCCGGTCATGTCACGCGGCGGAATTTGCGGCGTGGGCCGGTTCGCATCACGGACGCGCCGAGCGGTTGCCGGACGCAACGGATGAAAATGCCTTCCAGCCCGCGCGGACATTTCACCACGGCACACAGCAAACTTCGCTGCGCGCGACGAACGGGCATTACGAAATCCTCGCCGCCGGACTTCATGGCACGAATGAAGTTTTTTGCGTGCAACGCGTCCTTGCCGAAAATCCGTTACGCCAGCTGCTCGTCGCCTTTCCCGGCGGACGATTGCAAGCAACCGAGATGGCGTTTGACCCGCGCTCGAACGAGTGGTTCAACGTCTATGGCGCGGAGGACCGCCAACCCGGCGAGTGGGGGCATTGGACGGGACGCGGCATGAACTGGAACACGATGTGCGCCACGTGCCACAACACGCGCGTGCGCAAAAATTACAACGCGACGAACGATGTCTTTCAAACCACGATGGTCGAAAGCGGCGTCGGCTGCGAATCCTGTCACGGCCCGTTGAAGGCGCATAACGACTGGCAGGCGGCGAATAAAAAAACAGCGCTCAAAGACCCGACCATCAAAAAACTTTCGCGCGACCAGACCTTCGACCACTGTGCCGTGTGCCATTCGCGCCGCGCGGAAATCACCGGCGACCCCAAGCCGGGCGATTCGTTTTTCGATCATCACCTGCTTTCCATCGTGGACGAATCTGATTTATTTTACGCCGACGGCCAGATTCGCGACGAGGATTATGAAGTCACTGCGTTCCTGGGCAGCCAGATGTTTCAGCACGGCGTGCGGTGCATGGACTGCCACGACGTTCACACCGCGAAAATAAAATTGCCCGGCAACCTGATGTGCCTGAGCTGCCATTCACCCGGCCAGACGAACGCGCCCGCCATCAATCCAGTGACCCATAGCCATCACGCCGTTTTTGGTTTTGATGCCGCCGGCCGGATGACGAATCTTGACCTGACGGCTTACGGAAAAAATCCGGTCAAGGAAAATGGCGGTGAATGTGTGAACTGTCACATGCCGCAAACCACGTATATGCAGCGCCACGCGCGGCACGACCACGGCTTCACGATTCCCGATCCGCTGCTCACGAAACAGTTCGGCATCCCGAACGCGTGCGAGCGTTGCCACGCGGACAAAGGCACGGATTGGAATCTAAAATTCGTGGAGCAATGGTATGGCACGAACATGAACCGCCCGTATCGCCAGCACGCGCAAACCGTGGCCCGCGCCAAAACCGGCGACGACACGGCGCGCGCGCCGTTGCTGAAAATGCTGCGGACCGACGGGCAATTTTACTGGCGCGCGGTCGCGGCCAACCTGCTCGAACGCTGGGTGGCCGAGCCGCCCGTGGCCGCCGCGCTCGTGGAAAAACTTTCCGACACCAACGCACTCGTCCGGCAGAACATCGTGCAAACGCTGATGGCCTTGGGCGAAAACCCTTCGCCAGAAATTCGCGCGGCCCTGAACGCGCGGCTGAACGACCCGGCGCGCAACGTGCGCGTTGTCGCCGCGCAGGCGCTGGCGCCGACGTTGAAACTGGATTCGCTCGCCGGTTCGGAATTGCGGCACATGATGGATCACAACGCCGACCAGCCGACCGGGCAAATGCAGTTGGGAGTTTTTGAACTCGCGCGCGGCGACGCCACGAACGCGCTGAAACATTTTCAAACCGCTGCCAAGTGGGACACCTTTTCGCCGGGCATCCGGCACGAACTCGCCATCGTGTTGAGCCAACTTGGGCGAACGCCCGAGGCCATTGAGGAATTGCAGGCCGCCGTGCGGCTCGCGCCGGGTGAGGCGGAATTTCATTACAAGCTCGCGCTCGCGCTGAACGAAGTTGGCGAGAAAGAAAAAGCTTTGGCCGAGTTGGAAGCGGCGGTGAAACTCGATCCGCGCCACGCCCGCGCCGGATATAATTTGGGTCTCGCCCGCCACGCCGCCGGCGATTCGGCGGGCGCGATTCAGGCGCTGCTCGCCGCCGAGTCCGCCGACCCGCGCGATGCCCGCATCCCCTACGCCCGCGCCACGATTCATGCGCAGCTCGGCCAAATGAATGAAGCGCGCAACGCCACGCAGCGGGCGGTGGAATTGAATCCGCAGTTCACCGAGGCGGCGGCGTTGCTGCAACAATTGCAGGGGCGTTAGACTCACAACTGGGTTAACTTTCGAGATCGGATCAGCGACTTCGCCCGACGGGATGTTGCTCGCAAATTTCGTGGTGGCCGGGTTTGGTGGCGCGGAAACATTTTAACTCTTTACAGGGATGCGGTTCCGTTGTTTGCTTTGCCCGCCCTCATCATCATGGCTTTCAAAGACATTTCTGGTTCATCCCAAGGCGTGCAACTCTTGCAACGCTCACTCGCGCGTGGTCGGCTGGGTCACGCGTATCTGTTCACCGGCGATTCGCTGGAGGAACTGGAAATCCTCGCGCACACGCTGGCGAAAACGTTGAACTGCCTGCAGCCAATTCAAACCGATGGCATCGCCACGGATTGCTGCGATGCCTGCGCGAACTGCCGGAAGATTGACGGCGATATCCACGCGGATGTGCATTGGGCGCGGCCGGAATCCAAGTCGCGCGTCATCACGATTGACCAGATGCGCGACGTGATGCAGCAAATCCAACTCAAGCCCTCGGAGGCCGGCTACAAAATCGCCGTCATCGCCGGCGCGGATCGTTTGAATGTGCAGGCGGCGAACGCGTTTCTCAAAACGCTGGAGGAACCGCCGTCGAAGTCGGTGATTATTTTGCTGTCCACGGAGCCGTCGCGGATTTTGGAAACGATTCTGTCGCGTTGTCTGCGGCTGAATTTTTCCACGGGCATGGCGCGGGCGCTGTCGCCGGAGCAGGCTTACTGGCTGCAACAGTTCAGTTCCGCCGCCGCCGAGGGGCAGAAAAGTTTGTTCGGACGCTATCGCCTGCTGGATGCCTTACTGTCGCGCCTCGGTGCGATTCGCGAAAAAGTGGATGAGAACGTTTCCGCTCGTTCGCCGCTGGAAAAATATTCCGATGCGGAAAAAGATTTGCGCGAGAAGTGGGAGGAGGAATTGAAAGCGGCTATCGAGGCCGAATACCGCCGCCAGCGGGGCGAAGTTTTGCTGCTGCTGCAATGGTGGTTCCGCGATGTCTGGCTCCACACGCTCGCAGCGGGCGAATCACTCCTGCATCTGCCGCAAATCTACGGCGCGGACGAGGTGGCCAAACGCATTTCCACGCGGCAGGCGCAGGAGAATCTCACGGTGCTGGATCAGACCCAGCGACTGCTCTTCTCCAACGTCCAAGAGGCGCTCGCGCTCGAAGTCGGCTTGCTGAAGCTCAAGCTCTGACGCGATGAAAAATTTTTCCGCGACGAAAACTCCGGTAAACTTTTTCGCGCTCGTGTTCGGACTGTTCCTCGGCCTCTGCATTTGGAAATTCGGCAACCCGGTCATCCTCGAAAAAACCATCGGCTCACCGACGAACGCCGACGAATTCTGGGTCAACGCCTGGCCGCCGCGCTGGGCGAATTGGATTTTGGTTTTGCTGGCGGTTGGTGGTGGCTTTCTAAGCACGCAGAAAAAAAACATTTGGCCGCAATCAAAATGGTTTTGGCTGCTGCCGCTGGGCTGGCTCGGTTGGCAATTCGTTTCCGCCCCGCAAACGGTGGACGCCGACCTGACTCGCGCGACGCTCTGGCAGTTCTCCGGCTGTGTGGCGTGTTATTTTCTCGGCGCATGGCTGCTGAACCATCGCGCCGCGCTTAACTTCCTGTTCATCGGCCTTTTGATTGCCTTCACGTTTTGCCTCATCCGCGCGGTGAACCAGCATTGCTTTGAATTTCCCACGAACCATCAGGTGCTCGTCGAGGGCGAACGCAGCGGCTGGACGAATTTTCCGCCGGAAACCATCACCACAATGAAGCAGGAAAACGTCATCATCACCACCAACGGCGTGGACGTGGCGAATCCAATTATCCTCGAAAAATTCCGCAAGGGTCGCGCTGCCGGAACGATGGTTTATCCGAATGCGCTGGCAGGATTGATCCTGCTGCTGCTACCCGCCGCGCTCGTGCTCGCGCTGGACGCGACGGAAAAGATGAAGCGACCCATCCGCTTTGCCGCGATTGCGCTGGCGGTCTTTCTCGGGAGCGCGGCATTTTTCTGGAGCGGCTCGAAACTGGGTTGGCTCATCGGCATCGCCGTTGCTGGACTTTTTCTCCTGCGGTTGGATTGGTCCAGGAAGATCAAGGTGACCGCCGTTACCTTGGTGCTGATTGGCGGGCTGGGAATTTTTGCGGTGCGGTTCCAACATTATTTTGCCAAAGGCGCCACCAGCGCCAGCGCCCGGCTGGATTATTGGCGGGCGGCGGCGCAGACTACGGCGGCAAAACCAATTTTCGGAACTGGCCCCGGAACTTTTCAACGTCCCTACGCCCAGCTCAAAGCCCCCGAATCGGAAATGGCGCGGCTCACGCACAATGATTACCTCGAACAATTTTCTGATTCCGGCATTCCCGGCGGCTTGGCCTACGCGGCTTGGATTCTTTTTGCGCTGGCGTTTATCGGCAAAAAACTCTGGCAGTCGGGCGGAAAATTGTCTTTCGCAATTTTCGCCGGACTGCTCGCCTGGTTCGCGCAAGGCTTCGGCGAGTTCGGACTTTATATTCCGGCGCTGGCGTGGACGGCTTTTACGTTATTCGGCTGTCTGGTTGGCTGGGAAATAAATGAATTCGACAAAAAATCGGCAGACAGATAGTTTCGACGGATGAAAATTTTATTCCTGAACGGACCAAACCTGAATCTCCTCGGCACTCGTGAGCCGGAAGTTTATGGGCGGACGACGCTGGCGGACATTGAAGCGCAAGTCCGCGCCCGTGCCGCGCAGCTGAAAGTCGAGGTGGACTTCCGCCAATCCAATCAGGAAGGTGAACTCGTCAGTTGGATTCAGGAAGCCAAGGGCACTTTTCAAGTCATCGTCATCAACGCCGCTGCCTACACCCACACGAGCGTGGCGTTGCGCGACGCCATCTCGGCGGTCGCCGTGCCGACGATTGAGATTCATCTCTCCAACGTCCATGCGCGCGAAGAATTCCGGCACAAGTCGCTCATCGCCGCCGTTTGCCGGGGTCAAATCTGCGGATTTGGCGAAAAGTCTTATATTTTGGGACTTGAAGCGGCACTTTACGTTAAAGTTTAAGCTTTTTTTAGTCTTTTTTGGTTCAAAAAAATTTAGAATTGACACTTGACCGGTTGGCTTGCCGTCCCTAGGATTCGCTCGTTGAAAGACTTTGAATGAAATGTGAGTTGGAATTCAGGGCCGTTGCCTTCAATTGATTCAAAACAACAAACACTTTAACGAAAATCTGCTGTGGAACTAAAAGACATTAAGGCAATCATTGATTTGATGAAGAAAAACTCCATCACGGAGTTTGAACTCGAAGAAAAAGATTCCAAGCTGCGCCTCAAACGCGGTCTCAACGGTGGCTCACCGATGGTTCAGTCTTCCGATGACGCCCCCCAAATGATGATGGTCGCGCCACAACAAATGGCGCAGCCGATGGCCGCCGCTCCGGTCGCCGCGGCGGCAGTCAACACCGGTGAGATTGACATCAAATCGCCGATGATTGGAACTTTCTACGGCTCGCCTTCGCCGGAATCAGCTCCCTACTGCCAGATTGGCACGGAAGTCGGCCCGGAAACGGTCGTCTGCATCATCGAAGCCATGAAGGTGATGAACGAAATCAAATCCGAAGTCAAAGGCGTGATCACCCAACTTTTAGTCGAGAACGGCAAGCCGGTTGAATTCGGCCAGCCGTTGTTCAAAGTCCGTCCGACTTGACCGCCAGTTAAACGGCAACCAACGGTTTCCCAACCGCACATCTCATGTTTGAAAAAGTCCTCGTCGCCAATCGCGGAGAAATCGCCGTCCGCATCATCCGCGCCTGCAAAGAACTGAACATCCGCACGGTCGCGGTGTATTCGGAGATTGATGCGAACTCCATGCACGTCCAGATGGCGGACGAAGCGATCTGCATCGGCAAGGCGGCTTCGTCGGAAAGTTATCTTCGCATTGACCGCATCATCAGTGCGGCGGAAGTCGCGGACGTGGACGCGATTCATCCAGGCTATGGTTTCCTTTCCGAGAACGCCCACTTCGCCGAAGTTTGCGAAAGTTGTAACATCCGCTTCATTGGCCCCAGCCCGCGCGCGATGAATTCGTTGAGCGACAAGGCCGTTAGCCGCACCCTAGCAAAAAAAGCCGGCGTGGAAACGCCGCCTGGCTCCGAAGGCATTGTTGAAAATGAAAAGGACGCCCTCGCCAACGCCAAACGCATCGGCTATCCGGTGATGATCAAGGCCGTGGCCGGCGGCGGCGGACGCGGTATGCGCATCGCGCACAATGATATTTCCCTCGTCAAAGGCTATCACACCGCCCGCAGCGAAGCGGAGAAATGCTTTGGCAATTCCGGCGTTTACATCGAGAAATTCATCGAGAATCCGCATCACATCGAAATCCAGATTCTCGGTGACAACAAAGGAAAAATCATTCACCTCGGCGAACGCGACTGCTCTGTGCAACGTCGTAATCAGAAGTTGATTGAAGAATCCCCTTCTCCGCTGTTGGAACTTAAGTTCCCCAAGTTGCGCGACAAGATTGGCAAGGCCGCCATCCGCATCGCCGAGGCCGCGCGCTACACCAACGCCGGCACAGTCGAGTTCATCGTGGACGATAACGGCAATTATTATTTCCTCGAAGTCAACAAGCGCATCCAAGTCGAGCATCCCGTCACCGAAGAAGTCACCGGCATTGACCTCGTCCGTGCCCAGTTGGAAATCGCGATGGGCGAGCCGTTGAAAATTTCCCAGAGCGACATCAAGATGAAAGGCCACGCCATTGAGTGCCGCATCAACGCCGAGGATCCCTTCGATGATTTCCGCCCCAGCCCCGGACGCATCGAGATGTATTATCAGCCCGGCGGCCGCAACGTGCGCGTGGACACCCACGCCTACGCTGGCTACACCATCCCGCCCACCTACGACTCCATGATTGGCAAGCTCATCGTCACCGGCAAAGACCGCCGCGACGCGATTGACCGCATGAACCGTGCGTTAAATGAGTTCATGATCACCGGCGTGAAGACGACGATTTCCTTCCAGCAAGCCATCATGCAGGACCCGAACTTCCGGCGCGGCGTTTATTCGACCAACTTTGTCGAACAACTCCTCGGCGGCGCGCGGCGCGAACTGATTGAAGAGAAAAGCTGAAGCTTGGCCGTCCGGTTCAGATTAATTTGCCCACTTGGATTCAAATCACATCCGCAAACGTCCGTTCCATCTTGCGGAAATACCAGACGCCGCTCACCAGCAGCAGCAACACCATCGCCACCGAAGTCAGCACCGCCTGCACATCCAACGGCGTCTTTCCGGCCAGCAGCGACCAGCGGAAACCTTCAATCACGCCGACCATCGGGTTCAGCGAGTAGAGCGAATAAATCGCCGCGCCTCGGGACGCCACATCCGCGCTGCCAAACCCCACCGGCGAAATATACATCCCGAACTGCACGATGAACGGCACGATGTAGCGAAAGTCGCGATACTCCACATTGAGCGCCGACAGCCACAGCCCGATACCGAACGCCGCGCCAAACGCCAGCAGCACGAATAGCGGCAGCGTGGCCAGTTGCCAGCCCGGCAGGAACCGGAAATAAATCATTGTCAACGCCAGCAACCCTAACGTGATTAGAAAATCCACAAAGCTCGTGATCACCGCGCCCGCCGGCACCACCAGCCGGGGAAAATAAACTTTAGAAATCAAATTGGAATTTCCAATCAGACTGCTGCTCGCCTCGCTCATCGCCGTGGCAAAAAATTGCCACGGCAAGTTCGCCGCCAGCACGAATAAAAAATAGGAAACTCCCGGCGGCGCGGGCAACTTACCGATCTTGTTGAAAACAAACACCAGCACGAACGAAGTCAACAACGGCCGAATCACCGCCCACGCGATGCCGATAACCGTTTGTTTGTAGCGCACCAGAATGTCACGCCACGCCAGAAAATAAAACAGCTCGCGATAACGCCACAAGTCGCGCCAATAATTTTTCTCGGCGCGACCGGGTTCGATGAGCAGTTCCGGCAGTTCTTGCATGGCGGGAAATTTAAGTGAATTGCAAAAAAGGACAAGGCATCACTACCGCAAATCCTTCGACGTCGCCACCGCAATGACGCGGCCTTCGGTGCCGACGGCGCAGTAGAAGTGATAGACCACGCCGTTCCATTTCACCACCCACGGCTTGTGCGCGTAGGTCTGGTCAAAATCTTCCGACGGCTCGACCAGGTTCGCACCGTCCCATTTCTTCCAGTGAACCAAATCATACGAGCAAGCAAACGTGTCGAACGCCTTCGGCTTCCAGCCCGCGCCAAAATAAAACATCGTCCACACATCGCCGATCTTCACAATCTGCGGATCGCCGCTCATACCGTTGGTCTTCGCCTCGCCGTTCGAGACGACGGGGGTTTCGCCGTAACGCGTCCAGTTCACCATGTCGCGCGATACCGCCATGCCGATGCGCTCGAAGCCATTTTTCTTTTTCCCGTTGTAAAACATCACAAACGGCCAGCCGAGCGACTTCCCTTCGTCATGGATGATCTGACTTTTGTAGAGCGTCTTTTTCTCGAAGTTGCGCGTGTCCGGCTGCTTCGGGCCGAGGACGGGATTTCGCTCCACGCGATTCCACTCCTTCGCCGTCGTCGGCGATTTCGTCCACGCGATACCGATGGAAAGCGGGTCGGTCTCGTAACCTTGCAATGCGCCGCCGAGGTAGGAGAGCCAGAATTTACCGTCAAACTTTTCCAACTCATGCGACCCGTCCCAGCGATAATCGCACAAGGCAATTCCTCCATCCGCCTGCCATGCGTCCCACTCGCTTGTTTTGGTAAATGATAAAATCTTCCCCAATTTTTCCCAATGCAACAAATCATCGCTGCGCGCGAGGAACGTCTGATAGCCGACCTTGTTCGTGATGGCGACATACATCATATACCAATGTTTGCCGCTGCGAAAAATACTGGGGCAGTCCACGAACTCATTTGTGTCCGCCCCTTTTAAGACCGCACCGTATTTGAATGGCGTTTTCACCTCGTCATAAATTTGCGCCAGCGTGTTCGTGTCCACGAGCCGGTCAACTGGAATCGCGGGCAGAACCGTGCGAAGCAAATTTGTTTCGGCAGCAAAAATCAGATTCACCATCGCCAACCAAACGGATACGAAAACTGAAATTAGCTTTAACATACTTTCGCCACTTCCACGCCAAGCAACTTGCCCAGCTTATCAATCTTGTCCGCGATATGACCGACACCGACCGCGCAATGATGCGCCGGGCCATGCGCGTTCCAGTCGTTCACAAATTTTCGCGTGCCGATTGAAAAACGATAACGGCTGTTGGTGTTTCCAATTTCCAGAATCGGGCCGGGAACGGATTTCCCTTCCGCGACAAGCAGTTTTATTTTTCCATCCGCCGTCTCGACGACGGAGAGCAGCGTCACCGGACCGTGCTTGACGGACATTTCAACCGAGAGTCCCCGGCCGACTTTGCCGTGATACACTTTCAGCGGACGCACTTTGGTCTTGCCCTCCGCAATCTTGATGTGGCCCGGACCGTCGTGCCCCATCAGCACCACGTCGTCCGTGAAATCCATCGCGTAATATTCCGTGAACGAGCCGCCGACGCCGAACGTGTCCATGATCTTCATCGCCTGCGCGTTCTTCACTTCGTATTCACCCGCGACGGGAATGTGACGCGCGGTCAGCAAAGAATTTCCGAGAATGATTGAACTGATGGCGTCCTCATTCTCCGCGTTGCCCGTGCCGCTGTAAAAATACGCGAGCGAGCCGAGGTCGTGTTCCTTCACCAGCCGGTCGAGCGCCACGGAAGTTCTTGCCGCGCGTTCAAGTTCCGCCTGTGAGCAATCCGGCTGCACGGCGAAAACTTTTTTGAACTTTGCCACGCGCTCTTTGATTTGTTTCGCGCTCACCTCGCGGCGGAGTGCGGCGAGTTCGTCCACCTCCACGATTTCCAGGTGGCCGCCGAAGGTCGCGCATTGCAGCGTCGTGTCGGAAGCGATGTCTAGCATCCCGCCGTAATAATGCCCCATCAAACCGAGGCGATTATGAAACATCGTGTGCGCCACGCGCGCGGCTTCCATCCACGCATCCACTTCATTCCAGCAAATCGGATCATCATGCAACATCCCGGTGACTTGATGGAAATCAATGCCCGCGCGATTGAAGACGTTGGCAATCTCCGGCACCGGACACGCCGCGCAATAGGCGAGCCAGTCGCCAGTCATCGCGGTGCGGTTGCTCATCGCATTAAATTTTTCGTAATCAATCGCCGCTTCCGGCGCGAGGTTTAGGATGATGACGGGAACTTTCGCGCGTTGCACGACGGGCAGCACGGTCGAGGAAAGCGCATACGTCGTGACGTGGAGAAAGATCACATCCACGTCCGCCTCGCGAAATTTATGTCCGGCTTCCAGCGCCTTCACCGGGTTATCAATCAGGCCAAGGTTGACAACCTCCACGCCGTCGCGTGAAAGTTTTTTCTCCACCACGCGGACATAGCCTTCAAGACGTGGTTTGAGTCCCTTGAACTGTGACCAGTAGGTATCAAGGCCGATACCGAATAATCCGACGCGGAGTTTACGTTTCATGTTGGCAATGTTCTTTCCCGCAGAATACACAGATGAACCAATCAAATTCCATCCCCCAAAACCGTGACATCCGGCAAGGTCTTAACCGGAAATCAAAATCGTATTTGCATACTGCGTCGTGTCGCCGGTGCGGATTAGTCCGATGGCGTGCGGCACACGCTTCTTGAAATTAACGTGCGGTTCAAACGTGGTCGGCACGCCCTTAAGCGCGGTGGCAAATTGCTGGCGCGTAGCGGGCGAATTGTTCTTGAGAAATTCCTTCGCTTGATAGGCCTGCGTGAAGTTGTGATTCGCGCGCACGGCGGCGATGAGTTGCAACACCGTCGGCAAATCATCCACCACGGAAATGTCCACCGTCTCAATCATCGGCCAGAACGGGAAACCACGGTCAGCGATGACAAGGGCGTTCGTGTGCCGCACGCGGGCAATCAGCGCAAGCAGCTGCGGATTGAGAATGCCGTGATTGATCATGGCGGGAATTTAGCGCTGCCGCCTGCCGCCGCCAAGAAGCAAAACCATTGCGTCCGGCTTAATTGCGAAACGCACATTAGAGCTGTTCGAGGATGCAGCGGGTTGGCGTTTGAGTATGTGCATTGATCCGCCTGAACATTTGCTTGAGAAAATTTCTATTGTCGGTCTGCAATGGCTTTGCCGGAAGCTTGGCGTAGATTGGCGACGAGTAATTTTGAGTTTATAACCAAGTGGCTCAATACCGCAATCGGCTGGAAAGTTCTTCACTAATTTTAGCTAGTGCTTCTTGCCTTGCGTCCAGCAATCAAAACACAACCCCTTTCCCCGCCGTCAAAACTTGACCCTGTTCTGCTGGTGCGGCACTCTTTATAAACATGACCGCCCAAGATTTGATCGCTTTTGAGACGGAGATTGCCGAGACGTTCAACGCCGGAAAAATCCGCGCGCCCATTCATCTTTATTACGGAAACGAAGACAAGATGATCGAGCTTTTCCGTGATGTGAAAGCCGAGGATTGGGTGTTTTGCTCGTGGCGCAGTCACTATCAATGCCTGCTCAAAGGTGTTCCGCGCGAGGAATTGAAAGCGGAAATTCTTGCAGGTCATTCCATCTCCCTTTGCTTCGCGAAACAGCGCGTCGTTTCCTCGGCCATCGTCGGCGGCATCATTCCCATCGCGGTCGGCACGGCTTTGAGCCTGAAACGCAAGGGCGAAAAAGGCATGGTGCATTGCTTCGCAGGCGAGATGACGAGCGAGACGGGAGTTTTTCACGAGGCGGTAAAATATTCTTACAATCACCAACTGCCGATCCGCTTCATCGTCGAGGACAACGGCAAATCCGTCTGCACCGACACGCGCGAAACGTGGGCGCAAAAAGTTTTGACCTACGAGAACAACACGCATCCGCTCGTGACGTTCTACAAATACGAAACCAAGTATCCGCACGCCGGAGCCGGCCAGCGCGTGCAATTTTGAGCGGACAATTTTAATTTTATTTTCGCATGAAGTATTTTGATGAACTTTCCCGCTCGATGGAATTCCTCGCGCGCGACGAGCGGACGATGTTTCTCGGTCAGGCCGTCGCCTGCGCGGGCACGGCGATGTCGAACACGCTAAAAAATGTTTCCAAAGACAAGCTGCTGGAAATGCCGGTGACAGAAGATTTGCAGATGGGCATGTCCATTGGCATGGCGTTGAACGGCATGGTTCCCGTGACCATTTATCCGCGCTGGAATTTTTTGCTGTGCGCGGTGAGCCAGGTGGTGAGCCACCTCGACAAACTTTCTGCGATGTCCAACGGCGGTTTTCAGCCGAAGGTCATCATCCGCACCGGCATCGGCTCGGAGCGTCCGCTGCATCCGCAATTTCAGCACGTCGGCGATTTCACGGACGCGTTCCGGCTGATGTGCAAAAACATCGAGGTCATCCGCCTCGACGAACCGGAACACATTTTCCCCGCATACGAAAAAGCGCTGACGCGCACCGACGGCAAAAGCACAATCATTGTTGAATATGGCGACTACTACAGCGAAAAATGAACCAGTGACGGCCGCGAATCTTCGCGACTGGCCGCTGATGATGAACAACATTCCGCGCGCCGATCTCGACGCGCTGATTGAATTTCTCAAGCAGGAAGACCCGATTCTCACGCAGTCGAAAAACGTGGCGGCGTTCGAGCAGGAATGGTCGCAATGGGTGGGCGTGAAGCACAGCGTGTTCGTGAACTCCGGAGCTTCGGCCAACCTGATCACCATGGCCGCGCTCAAAGAAAAATTCGGCGGCGGAGAAATCATCGTCCCAACGCTCACCTGGGTTTCCGACATCGCGTCCGTGATGCAAGCCGGTTTTGACCCGGTATTTGTGGACATCAATCCGCGCACGCTCGGCATGGACACGGCACAGGTTTTGGCAGAATTGAATTCCTCCACGCGCGCCGTCTTCATCACGCACGTTCTCGGATTCAACGCGCTCGATCAAACGCTGATTGACGAGTGCCAGAAGCGCAACATCCCGATCATCGAGGACGTCTGCGAATCGCACGGCGCGACCTTCCAGGGCAAGCGTCTCGGCAGCATTGGCTTTGCCTCGAACTTCTCGTTCTACTACGCGCACACCATGCCGCCTTCGATGGTGCTCATGTGGTCTGGGCCTGCGCGATCAACGCCGCATCAATGGCCTTGGCTGCCTGATGCGCCCGACGTGCGGTGAGCAGGTCGCTGTAACGCACAATTGAATCACGCTTTGGCATGGAACCGAATAATACACCCCATATCACTTGGGAGCCGACATATAGATCGGCGCCGGTAAATCTGTCTCCGCACACATAAATATTGTCGGTGAAGTGCTGGTCGAGCGCATCGATGACCCGGTCATAGCTGCCATAACCAAACATCATTTCTTTTTCAGGGGAAGGATCGAACCCGGCCGAATGGTTCGTGATTGCTGCCTCCACTGGCCCTGCAGCAAAAAACATCCATCGATAATAATCGGCGCGTTCGGCGTCGGTG
>JANOBC010000383.1:0-2137 GCA_031411455.1 Limisphaerales bacterium | reverse complement strand
GTGCCGTTTGCAGAGTTTCCATGGTTCAAGCGGGAAACAATTGAGCAGCTAACGCACGTTGAGTGGCCGAGCCAGAACCATCTGTATTGGCCCGAGCTTGATATTGATCTTTCGGTTGAGTCCATCCGCCATCCGGAGGTATTTCCGCTTGTCGCGCGATCTGAGGGTTAACAAGACGCTGCATCCGATCGCCTGCGGCGCCGGCTGAGCGGCAGCGTTAAATTTCTCTAGGCGTGTGGTTATTTTGTAAATACAATTTTCCATGCTCACATGGGATGAAGCCAAGCGCAAACGGAACATCAAGAACCACGGCTTGGACTTCGCCGGATGCGACGCAATCTGGGATCACTTCACTGTCACACGTGAAGATCGGCGACAAGACTACGGCGAGGCCCGGCAGGTCTGCTTCGGGTTGTTGACCGGCGAAGTGGTCGTAATGGTTTACACGGAGCGCCTGAGAGGGCCGCACGTCATATCGCTGCGAAAGGCAGAAAAGCATGAAGCTCGCTACTACCGCCAAGTTGCCAAAGAAAACCGCGGCTAAGGTTTCCGACTCGGACAACCCTGCGTGGACGGAAGAGATGCTTGGGGCGCCCGTCCTGAAGCGCGGGCGCGGACCGCAGGTGACACCGACCAAGGTGCTGACTTCCATACGTCTGGACGCCGACGTACTAGAGTTCTTCAAGTCTCAGGGGGGTGGCTACCAGTCACGCATCAACGATGCCCTTCGCAAAGAGGTCAACCGAAATTTAACTGGTCGTCCAAGCACGACAACGCGCAAGCGCGTTGCGGCTTGACTTCGGCGTTGGGCGTCTCGCGTAAGGCTTGGTCGTACGTCCGGCTGGTCGCCCCAGAGTAAAGGATGAATTGAATGAGTCGACGTGCTTTCGTCCGGTGTAGCTTCGGAACTGCTCTGGGATTGACGATATTGCCGATGGCCGCGCGTGGGCAGGGGGCACGACGGACAGTGGGGTTCTTGCGCAGCACGAGTTCCGCAGGCTACGAAGACATCGTCGACGCGTTTCGCAAGGGACTTGGCGAGGCTGGATTCGTCGAGGGGCGCGACCTTGCATTCGAATTCCGTTGGGGTGACAACCAAACTGAACGGCTGCCCGCGCTGGCAGCAGAACTCGTGGGCAGGCGAGTGGATGTAATCGTCACGAACGCGGGCGCGGCGGCAGCGGCGAAGGCCGCTACGTCGACCATCCCGATTGTGTTCGTAGTCGGCGAGGATCCAGTCCGGATGGGCTTGGTGACAAGTCTTGCCCGGCCCGGCGGCAATTTGACTGGGGTCGCGTTCCTCGACACCGATCTGGCGGCCAAGCGGTTGGGGCTTCTGCACGAACTCATCGCCCCAGGAGTCCCGATCGCGGTGCTGACGGATCCGAGCTCTCCTGGAGGCATGCCGGAACTAAAGGCCGTCGAGGAAGCGAACCGCGTATTTGGGCGGCGGCTGGTTATCGGCAGGGCGAAAAGCGACAGCGAAATTGAGGCGGCGTTCGCATCCTTCGCACGTGCGGCCGCAGGCGCAGTGTTCATCGGCGTCGGGCCGTACTTCAGCAGTCGTCGTGATCTGATTGCTGCGCGGGTGACCCGTTATCGTCTACCGGCGTTGGCAGCGCTTCGCAACTACGCAGAAGCGGGCATTCTCGCAAGTTACGGTCCCAACCTTCCGGATGCCTACCGCCGCGGCGGTGCCTATGTTGGCCGGATTCTGAAGGGCGCTAGACCCGCCGAGCTCCCGATCGAACTGCCGACGAGGTATGAGCTGGTACTCAATCTCAAGACCGCGAAGGCACTCGGTCTCGCGATCCCGCAACCGATCCTGCTCCGCGCGGACGACGTGATCCAATGATTGACCAACGCGCAACAACAGCATCAGGTTGTCATTCGGAGACCAGCAGCGTTGACGATAGAACGCCCAACCCGGCGTTCGAGCGGACGCGCCGGTTCAGCGCTTCTACATGGCGAGCGTCGGTGCGGCGCGCCGCTCAACTTGATCGTTAGCCGTCATGACGCGAAGGTGCTACCATTTTCGCCATGATCGAGTGGTCTACCTGTCCAGCGGTCGAGCGAGACCCTGAAAGGGTCAGCGGAGCATGGGTGTTCCGCGGTACTCGGGTGCCCGTATCTGCGC
>JANOBC010000382.1:0-10031 GCA_031411455.1 Limisphaerales bacterium | reverse complement strand
CGAACTTGCGGCGGATGGCGTCCACGACATCGTGCGACGTCGGGCCGGAAGGTTTATCAACGAGAATAGCGCCGTCGAGGGCGGTAAAGTCTTGCATGGAAAAATAAAATTACTTCGCCGCCTTCAACGCGCGTTTGATCGCCGCGATGACTTTGCGTTGCGTCGAGAGGGGCGTGCCGGGAATCCGTGCGCCCGCCGCCGCCGGGTGGCCGCCGCCGCCGAACTGACCGCAGATTTCGCTGACGTTGACCGCCGCGTGTTTGGAACGCAAACTGATGCGCGTCATCTCCGGCTCCACTTCTTCAAACACGCACGCGACGACGACCGGCTCAATGGCGCGGATATGGTCAATCAAACCTTCGGTGTCATCGCTTTCCGCGCCGGTGCGGTTGAAATCTTTTTGCTTGAGCCAGAACCACGCAATTTTTTCATCGGGCGACAGGCGAAATTTTGAATAGACGTGCTTGAGCAGCTTCGCGCGAGAGACGGGATAGGACTGGTAAACTTCGTTGCAAATCTGCGCAAGGTTCGCGCCGCGCGTGACGAGTTCCGCGCCGGTGTGGAACGTGCCGGGGCGCGTGGTCGCGTATTGAAACGAGCCGGTGTCCGTGGAAATCGCGGTGAAGAGCAAATCTGCAATCGGCTTGGTGATGGGCCAGCGAGCGACCTTGAGCAGACGGTAAATCAGTTCGCCGCAGCTTGGTTCGCGCGGCGAAACCCAGTTCACATCCGCGTAGCGCGTGTTGCTGATGTGATGGTCAATGTTGATGAAGACCTTGCGGTCGGCAATACATTCTCCAACACGCCCCAAGCGCTCGAAACTCGCGCAGTCAGTGGCGATGACGCAGTCGAATTTTTCGCCGCGCTTTGGTTTTTCAAACAGGTCGGCAGTCGGAAGAAATTTATATTTCTGCGGGAGGGCGTCTTGATTCCAGACCGTGACTTTTTTCCCTTCCGCGCGCAGCGCGAGCGCAAGCGCGACCTGCGAGCCGATGCAATCGCCGTCTGGCCGCATGTGGCCGACGATGCAAAACGTCTTGTGCTCGCGGATGATTTCGAGAATCCGGTCAATGATGAGCGGATATTTTTTCACGGCGCTTTCGGTTTGTCAGACGGGGTATTATCAGCGGGTGAAGTTTTTTCCAGTTCGTCCAAAATTTGCAGGACGCGGTTGCCGCGCACGAGTGAGTCGTCCACGAGAAACTTCAAGGTGGGCGTGTATTTCAGGACGACGGATTTGCCGAGGACGCCTTGGAGCCGGATGCGATTATTGTTCAATAGCTCAAGACCGCGCGATTTCTGGCTGGCGTTGCCGAGAATGCTGATGAAGACAACCGCCGTCCGCAAATCGCCGCCAAGATCCACGTCGTTGACGGTGATGAGGCCGGCTTCTTCGACGTTGAACTCGCGGCGGATGGCTTCGCCCAACTCGCGTTTTACCAATTCACGGACGCGTTCGTGTCGGAGGTTGGACATGAATTAATTGTAAGTTTTTAATTTCTAGTTTTGAGTTGAACTAAAAATTCAAAACTCAAAAATTAAAATTTTCCCGGTTACAGTTTGGCCGCCGTCTTTTCCAAGGCGTAACACTCAATCGCATCGCCGACCTGAAATTCGCCGAAGCCTTCGATGCGGATACCACATTCCATGCCCGAACGAACTTCGTTCGCCTCGTCCTGAAACCGGCGCAACGACTGCGTGAC
This sequence comes from Limisphaerales bacterium, assembly GCA_031411455.1. Taxonomy (GTDB): domain Bacteria; phylum Verrucomicrobiota; class Verrucomicrobiia; order Limisphaerales; family UBA11358; genus UBA11358. The sequence goes on along the minus strand of JANOBC010000382.1, from coordinate 8,328 downwards.
GCCTTCGTAAATGATGTCCTTCTTGCGGCGCACGCGCACTTTGCCGCGCACGATGCGGCCCGCCGTGACCATGCAACCGGCGACGGGGATGCCCTTCGACAATTCAAAAACCTGCCGCACTTCCGCCGAGCCGACGACGACATCCTTCACCAGCGGATCGAGCAGGCCAGCCATCGAGGCTTTCACGTCATCAATCAACTCATAGATGATCGCGTAAAGTTTTACCTGCACGCCGGAATGTTTGGCCTTCTCTGCCGCCGTGCTGTCGAGGCGCGTGTGGAAACCGAGGACGATGCACTTGGACGCGGCCGCGAGCGCGATGTCGTTTTCCGTGATGGTGCCGACGGCGCTGTGAATGATTTCGAGCGAGACTTTGTCCGCCTCGATTTTCTTGATCGCGTCCACGATGGCCTCGACGGAACCTTGCGTGTCCGCCTTGACAACCGCGCGGAGGACTTTGCTCTGCGCGGCCTCGAGCGAGGCGAAAAGATTTTCGAGCGTGACCTTGGAACGATTCTCCATCGCTTCGCTCTTGGCTTCCATCGCGCGTTCTTCGGCGAGGGCGCGGGCGGCTTTTTCGTCGTCCACGCAACTGAATTCCCAGCCCGCTTCCGGCACGCCGTTCAAACCGAGGACGCTGACCGCCACGGACGGGCCGGCTTCTTTCAAGCGCTGGCCTTCTTCATTGATGAGCGCGCGGACCTTGCCGTAAAATTCGCCGCAGATAATCACGTCGCCGAGATGCAGCGTGCCTTTGCGAACCAAGACGGTCGCGGTCGGTCCGCCAGGCGAAACGCCGGACTCGATTACGTTGCCCTTGGCGTTGCGGTTGGGATTCGCTTTCAACTCCAGCAAGTCGGCTTGGAGCAAAATCATTTCGAGCAATTTATCAATGCCCTGCTTCGTGATCGCCGAACATTCGACAAAAATTGTGTCGCCGCCCCAATCATCAGGAACCAAACCTTTTTCCTGCAACTGCTGGCGAACTTTCAGCGGGTTCGCGTTCGGATGATCGCACTTGTTGACGGCGACGAGGATCGGAACCTTGGCTGCCTTCGCGTGCGCGAGGGCTTCGAGCGTCTGCGGCATGACGCCGTCATTCGCGGCGACGACGAGCACGACAATGTCCGTGACGTTCGCGCCGCGTGCGCGCATGGAACTGAACGCCGCGTGACCGGGCGTGTCGAGGAAAGTGATTTGCGCGAGTTCGGTTTTCCGTTCAGGATGCGGCACGGCAATCGTGTAAGCGCCGATGTGCTGCGTGATGCCGCCGGCCTCACCCGAAGCGACGCTGGCTTTGCGGATGACGTCGAGCAAACTCGTCTTGCCGTGGTCAACGTGTCCCATGATAGTCACGACTGGCGCGCGCGGCTTCATGTCTTCCGGCTTGTCGTCAATGTCGAGTTCAACTTTGCGTTCGTTCGCGACAACGCCTTCGCCCTTCGCGCGTTTTTCCGCCTCAAATTTGAAACCGAAATGCGCGCAGACTTGCGCCGCAACTTTTTCATCAATGGTCTGATTGACCGTTGCCATGACCTTCTGCTTCATCAACTCGGCGATGATGGAGAACGGCTTGAGCTTCATCGCCTCGGCCAGCGCGCGGACGATAATCGGCGGCTTGATGGTAATGACCTTCGCGTCCGCTGGCAGAGAAAACTTCGGTGCTGGCGGCGCGGCCGGTCTGGCCGGGGCGGGACTGCCAAATTGCTGACGGCCATCGCGACCGCGTTGGAACTGACCGGGACGTTGCGGCTGACCGGGACGACCGCCAGGTTGCGGACGTTGCTGCGATACTGGGGCAGCGCTGCGTTCGGCACCACGTTCGCCGGGACGGGCGGGGCGCGGAGAAAGCTGAATGAATCCGACTTTGTCACCCATCTGCGGCACGCGCGGCGCGGGTGGCACAACGGGCGCGGGTGGCGTGACTGATTTGGGCGCGGACGGCAACTGGGCGGCTTCAGCCACCGGCTCGGCGACGGGCGCAGGTGTGTGGCTGGGAGAAATTTCAACTGCCACTTCTAGCACTGGCGGCGGTTCGGGCGCAGGCGCGGGCGGCGGCGCGGTGATGAGGATGATTTTTTCCTCAACGGGCGCGGGCTTGGGCGGTTCGGCGGCGGGCGAGGCAAGCTTGGCGGCGAGTTCGGGGCTACTCTTAATGAGTTCCTTCTCGAGCCATTCGGCGCTGATTTTATCGAGGGAGCTGGAGGGAACTTTGGCGGCGGCAATACCCAGAGCCTTGGCCTTCACGATAATTTCTTTGCTCTCGAGGCCAAGTTTCTTTGCGATGTCGTAGATACGAACGGGCATAATTTTTATTCACTGCGGCCGACTGGATTGTGCAATTCGCCTTCATGGCTTAAATCGCGCAAAATACTTTTGTTCCAGCCGACACCATAAAATCAACTCTTCAGGGCTTCGCTACGGCGTTCGCCTTCGGCGCGCGCGGCTTCCAAAATCGCCGCGGCACTGTCGCCAACACCCGCGATGTCCGCGAGGTCACCGGCTTCTGCTGCAAGCAAGTCTTCCAGCCGGGTGACGCCCGCATGGACAAGCGCGTCGGCCTGTTCGCGCGTGATGCCGGGAATCGAAGCAATAGCGGCCACGGCTTCCTCGACTTTTTCCTCGAAGCCTTTCGTGATGACCTGCTCGGCGATGATTTCCACGCCCCAGCCAATCAATTTTTCAGTCAGCCGCGCGTTCTGGCCGCGCTTGCCGATGGCGAGCGACAACTGATCTTCCGAAACCAGAATACGAATGCGCTTGGCGCGTTCGTCCAATTCAATCGTTTTGACCTTGGCCGGTTCCAGCGCCTTCGTGACGAACGCCTTGATGTCCGAGGACCACGGAATCACGTCCACTTTTTCGTTGTTCAACTCACGAACGATGTTCTTCACACGTTGACCGCGCATACCCACGCACGCGCCGACGGGATCAACCTTCGGGTCGCGAGAATAGACGGCCATCTTCGTGCGGAAACCGGGTTCGCGCGCGATGCCTTTGATTTCAATCGTGCCGTCGCTGATTTCAGAAACCTCAACGGAAAAAAGTTTGATGATGAACTTCGGGTCGGCGCGGGACAAAATGATTTCCGGGCCGTGCGGACCTTCCTGCACCGCCTTGACGAGGCAGCGGACGCGTTCGCCCACTTGATATTCTTCCGTGGGAACACGTTCTTTGTTCGGCATCATCGCCTCGAACTTGCCGAGATCCATCACGACATCCGAGCGGTCGAACCGGCGGACGGTTCCGCTGACGATATCACCCACGCGGTCTTTGTATTCGGTGAGAATCTGCGCCTTCTCGGCCTGACGAACCTTCTGCATCAACGCCTGCTTGGCGTATTGCGCGGCCACGCGGCCAAAACCGGTGGGCGTCACTTCTTTTTCAATTTCATCGCCCACCTTCGCGTCAGCCTTGATGCGGCGCGCGTCGAACATGGAAATCTGGTCGTGCTGGGAGATGACCTTCTCGGCCACGATGAGTTTAGCGAAGGCTTTGATGTCGCCGTTCTTGGAATCCATGACCACGCGGAGTTCGCGCGCGGGGCCGACGGCCTTCTTGGCCGCTTGCAACAACGCCTCTTCGACGGCCGCCATGAGCAATTCACGGCTGACGCCTTTTTCGCGTTCCCAAAATTCCAATCCGGCAATAAAATCAGCGTTCATAACACAATTTCGCGGGGCTTCAGCTCTGGTTCCGGCGAACAAAAAAGTCGGAAAGACTTGTGTCTCCGACTTTCGCACGCTGGTGAACCAGCCCAACTCCGCTTTAGTGTCGAGAAGCTAAAGTTTTGATTATCACCCGTCAAGCCTATTCCCGGCAGTCAACGCTTGGCTCCAATAATTTCAAACCTAGATGGAACGATAATGACGAGGCGGAAATTCGCGTCAGCTTTTTATCCGTGTCCATCGGTGCCCATCCGTGGTTAAATTCCTCGCGTGAAACTCTTTTACACCGGCCCCTTCATCAACGCCGACATGCTCGTGATGATGCTTGAAAAACACGGCATCGCTGCCACGCAGAATTTCGTGGACGCCGCCGCACCTGACGATGGCGATCTGAACCGCCCCTGCCAAGTCTTCGTGCCGGAAACCGACTATCCGCGCGCTCACCAACTTTTCTACACCGAGCGCGCCGATGAGCTTTGATTTGAGCCACCGTTGGACACAGATGTTCACAGATGAATTTATCTGTGTTTCATCCGTGCAAATCTGCAGCTAAAAAATTCGGCTACCGACTGCGTGAATTTCACGCACAAACGCGTGAACTTCACGCGTTAGATTTTTTTCTGCCGCGCATTTACACGGAGATTCGCGCGGCACACACATTGCTAAAATAATTTCTATGAAATCCTCGCAGTCGGATCGGCCAGCGGACGGATTCTCGCTGGTGGAATTGCTGGTGGTCATCGGCATCATTGCCATCCTCGCGGCGTTGCTGCTCCCGGCCTTGAACGGCGGAAAAAAACGTGCGCAACGGATCGTTTGCGAAAGCAACCTGCGGCAACTGGGCATCGCTTTCCACAGCTTCGCGCACGATCACAACAGTAAATTCCCCATGCAAGTCCCCGCCAGCGACGGCGGCTCGCAGGAATTTGCCGAAAACGGTTATCTCGTGAACGGAAATTTCTATTTCGGCTACCGCCACTTTCAATCGCTGGCCGGTGGGCTTGAAACGCCCAAACTGCTCATCTGCCCCGCCGATACGCGGACGGCGGCCACGAATTTCGCCACGCTCCAAAACGCCAACATCAGCTACTTCATCGGCGTGGACGCGGATTATTCCAAGCCCATGTCCCTGCTCGCAGGCGACGGCAACCTCTCCTCCCCGCAAACCCTCCTGCGCGCTGCCGCCGGTGGCGCCCTCCTGTGGACTGCCAAGCAGCACCATTTCAAAGGCAACGTGTTGTTCGCTGATGGTCATGTGGAAGAACTCGGTGGCCTCTCTGGCAATCGTCTAGCCACCGCCCAAAACTTCGCCACGCCCACCATCAATCCCGCCGCCAATCCAGCAGCGGCCAGCCCGGCGGATGGAGCGCGTCCCAGTTTCACTCCAGCGCGCGCGACTCCTGATTCTAAAACCAGCGGCGGCAAAAATTCCCGACCCAGCGCCAACCCCGCTGCTGTGCCACCATCGGCCTCACCTGCGCCGACCGTTCTCGCGCAAAATTCTCCCGCCAGCGCATCAGTTCCCGCGACAATCACGCCGGTCATTTCACCGCCCAAACAACCGCTCATCATGACTCCGCAGCCGGGCGAAGTTGTGGCCGCCAACCCCATCGCATCGCAAAATTTCACACCGCCGCCTTCCGGCCTGACTGCTCTGACAACCACGAATCCGCCGTCACAAAAAATGACAACTCAAACGAATGTTCCCGCAACCAATGCCGCTCCCCTGCCCGCCGCCAACACTCACGGCGGATTTTTCACCAGTTGGAATTGGCTGTGGCTCGCGCTCCTCCTCTTGCTCGGCTGGCAAATCCGACGCTGGCTGCAAAATCCCAAGCCAACGCCGCGACGTTGAGTCATCGCAAAAACGTTGAACTAAAAAATTATTCAAGGAAATTTCCGTTGGACAGAAAGCGGGTGCAAAGTCAGCATTGGCCAAGCGCAATGAAACTCCGCAGCGAAATCACCATTAACGGCAAGGTATGTCCTAAGGGCAGTGAAATCTCCTGGCTCAAGATTTATCCATTCTTTCTGCTTCACATGCTGATGTTCGGCGGGTCCGGTTTTTTCATGGCGTATGGGGCAAAAGATTGTCCCGTGCCTTTTCTCTACCTGCACGGCGGCATCGCCATCCTGTGTTATACCGTGTTTTATCTGGCCATCTTCGGGCGCGATGAAGTGAAGTGGATGTTCATCAACGCCCTCCTGGGCTTGCTCGGCATCTACAGCCAGATCGGCTGGTTCCTGTCCTTCTTCGGCAAAAAGATCGAGGACTTCCCATTTTATGTCCACGTGATTCCGTTTCTCTATTATGTGCTCTACACCTTCCTCATCCGGCAAGCCATCATGGACATCACGCAAGCGCGCGAAAATCCTGCCCGTAAAAAACTGGTGGAGAACATCTACATCGCGGCGTCCGTGGTGATCTATCTGCTCTTTTTCTTTCTGGGAAAATGATGATGAAACGATGACGGGATGGGGTAGCGTTCGGCTGGTGGCCGAACTCGAGCCACAGGCTCACTACACCGGCGACTGACCCTTTTACGTCCGAAAGCAATGTCGCCGCCTTGCCACCGCAGTCCAAGATGCCGCCGGACTGGCGGATGGTTTCCGAACGGCCATAGTTTTATGAAACTTGCTTTGACAATCACGCATAGGCAGAAGCAATCTAGTTAAGCAGCGCAACCCAAATATGCAAACCTCACAATTCAGAATTGACCGAGAAATTTTTAATTACTCGTTGGCGATCTTCATTTCAATTCTACTTTGCAACAGTGCAAAAGCTATCGGCGGAGGTGGCGGAATCGGCCTACCAGTGGTTTTGGGAATTTCACCGATGACATTTCTAACTTTTTCCAATCTGACTGTTGGTGAATCATACCAAATGCAACGCACGTTTGCATGGTATTGGACTAACCTGCCGACGAGTTTTATGGCCACAAATCCGACCTACTCGCAAATGGTCACAGGCGCGGTGCAAGGTGCAGATTATAGGCTCGCCCAGAATCCTGTGCCAACCCAAGCCTTTGCAATAGCACAGATGGATAACGGTTCCGTCGTCGGTGCAACCATAACGGATGGCGGTTCTGGCTACGTCTCCGCGCCGACAGTTTTATTTGTTCGCGGTGGCGGGACAAATGCCACAGCCATCACCGAAATCTCCAGCAGTGGTTTTGTCACCGATATCATCATTACCGGTAGCGGCACTGGTTATACAAACACGCCAACCATTCAAATTGCACAACCGCCTGCTATCGCCGTTTCCCCTTGGACTCAACCGATCATGCGACTGAAGGTTCCGGATAATGCCGTGGGGATTTGGCGGCTTCAGTTTACAACGGGAATAGGTGAAGGTTGGCAAAATTATGGAGTTGTCACAAATACGCGACCTGATGTGTTCGTGACTAACAACGTTGGCTTTTTCCGACTGTTTTACCCGTAATATTGTTATCTCCAAAACGGATGACCTGACCCCGAAAAGATGGACGTGACAAAGGTGGAGTTCTGCTGCGAAAAAGAAAGGCAGCAGGACTATGAAAAAGAGCAAATTCAGCGAAGAGCAGATTATCGGGATCCTCCGGGAGGCCGAAGGCGACACGCCGGTGGGCACGGTCTGTGCCCGGCATAACATCAGCCAGGGGACGTTTTACAAGTGGCGTTCCAAGTATGGTGGCATGGCGGTGAGTGAAGCGCGGCGGCTGCGGGCGATGGCGGAAGAGAACAGCCGGTTGAAACGGCTGGTGGCTGATCAAGCCGTGCAGATTCAGATTCTCAAGGAAGTGAACTCAAAAAAATGGTAAGCCCGTCAACCAAGCGGCGGGCGGTGAAGCTGGTGATCGAAGCGGGACTGGGCACGACGGCGGAAGCGTGTCGTGCGCTTGGGCTGGCCCGGTCGAGTTATTACCGGAACCATGCCGTCAGCACCGCGAAGCGGCAGGTGCGCCGGCAGATTGTGGCGTTGAGCCGGGAACATCCGCGTTACGGGTATCGGCGGGTGACGGCGCTGCTGCGCCGGGCCGGGCACGAGATCAACGCCAAGCGGGTGCAACGGGTGCGGCGGCAGGAAGGGTTGCAAGTGAGCCGGAAGCAACGGAAGCTGCGTCGTTTGGGGCTTTCGACGGCGGAACGGCAGCGGGCGACGCGGGCTAACCACGTCTGGAGTTGGGACTTTGTGGAGGATCAGACGGAGAATGGGACGCGATTTCGGGTGCTGACCTTGATTGACGAGCATACGCGGGAATGTCTGGCCGTGCATGGGGATTGGAGCATCCGAGCGGTGGAGGTGATCACGGTGGTAGAGGCGGCGATGGCGCGTTATGGCCGGCCGGAGCATCTACGGAGCGACAACGGGCCGGAGTTCATCGCGTATGCGATCCAAGACTGGCTGAAGGCCAAGCAGGTGAAGACGATTTACATCACGCCGGGATCGCCGTGGGAGAATGCTTACATCGAGAGCTTCCACGACAAGCTGCGAGACGAGTGTTTGAACCGAGAGATCTTTGGCAGCCTGAAAGAGGCGCGGGTTGTCATTGAGCAGTGGCGTCGCTACTATAACGCGGAGCGGCCACACAGTTCGCTGGGATATCAGACGCCGGCGGAGTTTGGCGGGCGCGCCTTCGGTGGTTCTGGCCTCCGGTCGGGCTTCGCCCTCCCTCCGGCC
>JANOBC010000381.1:0-4233 GCA_031411455.1 Limisphaerales bacterium | reverse complement strand
AACACTGCGGCCAGCCGTTACCGCTATGCGTTAGACAAATTGCGTGACCGGCTGCGTCCTATCTACGAGGAAATCAAATGAAGCCAGACGAATTTGAACAAAAGCTTTCACGCCAGCCGTTGCGGCAAGTGCCGCCGGAGTGGCGGGGGGAAATCCTTGCGGCTGCGGTCGGTCGAGGGTCGATGGCCGAACGTCGAGAGCCGACAACTCGCTGGCCTTCGGCCTTCGTCGCTCGCCTCTCGTCCGTTTTCTGGCCTCATCCCAAAGTATGGGCGGGACTGGCGGCGGTTTGGATTTGCATTGGCGCGCTGAATTTTTCCACGCGCGACACGTCGCCGCGACGGGCGGAAAAATCCGCGCCGCCGTCGCCGGAGGTGATTGTGGAATTGAAAAAGCAGCAGCGGCTGCTGGCGGAACTCGTGGGCAGCTACGAAACGGTGGATGCCGACCGGCCAAGGATTTTCTCACCAAGGCCGCGCAGTGGGCGGGTGGAGATTTTGGTGGGGTGAATTTTTAACCGCCATTTTGAACCGCTAATCCAGGCTAATGGACGCTAATCGGGACGGGGGAATGTGGCGCAGTCGCGGAGCGACCTTGAAAATTAGCCAGACACGGAGTGTCTGGTCGCGGTGCAAAACGAATTCGTCCTGAAAGGACGATGGAAATGCGGGCAGCGGATGGCGGATGAATGTTTCCGCCGTCCCGCCGGGACGGAAAATTTTATGGGCGTTACCAGACACTCCGTGTCTGGCTAATTTCCGGTTGTGCCTCCGGCACGAGCAGTAGCCGCGGGGCGTCCGAAGCCATCAGCGAAGATCAGCGGAGATTATCGGTTCAAAAAAACAGGAATAAATTTATGGACGAAAAACCGAAGAGCATTTGGAAGAAATCTTGGACTGGCTGGCGCGGTCTTTTGTTGGGCTGGCTGATACTGATGGGCGTGTTGCTCGTCTGTTTTTTTATTTTGGTGTCGTTGACGGGAACGCCCGCTGCCAAGTCGGGCGATGAATTGCGGCTCCTTGGAGTCATTGGGATTGTTGTGACGCTGGTTTTTTTGCTCGCGGCTTTCATCCGCTGGCTGTGCGACTTGCGAAACATAAAACGCTCGCTGTTTGCGCTGGTGTGTTTTGCCACTTTGATTGCGCTGTTTTACGCGGAGGAAAACTGGCGCGGTTGGCATGCCTGGACTCAGTTCAAACAGAAATGGGAGGCCAAGGGCGAGCATTTTGATTACGCCAGCATGATTCCAGCACCTGTGCCGGATGACCAAAATTTTGCGCTGACACCAGTTGTCGCCAGTTGTTACGAATACTTTTTCGACAAAGCTGGCCAGGAAATCAGGCCACGCAACACGAATGTCGTTGACCGTTTGAGTATGCTCACTTGGCGCGATGACCATTCGTGGGCAAAGGTTCCAAAATTTGAAAGTTGGCAGTTAACTGAAAAAATAAATCTGCAAGTCTGGCAGGAGTATTTTCGGGCCACTCCGCCAACCGATTCACAGCAAACCAATTCATTTCCCGTTGCACCGTCACCGCAATCGGCGGCGGATGATGTGCTGCTGGCATTGAGCAAATATGATTCAGCCATCGAAGATATTCGCGAAGCCGGCAAACTTCCCTATTCACGCTTTCCGTTGACTTACGGCAACGGCGACCCTGCGGCCATTGCACTGCCGCATTTGAACGCGCTCAGAACGTGCGCTCAAGTTCTCGGTTTGCGTTCGCTGGCCGAATTGCAAAACAGGCAAGGCGCAAAAGCGTTGGAAGATATAAAGCTACAATTGCGCCTGACGGAGTCGCTTCGCACAGAACCGTTTTTGATTTCTCAATATGTTCGCATGGCGATGTTGAAGCTGGCGTTGCAGCCAATGATGGAAAGTCTGGCCGAAAACCGGTGGACAGACCAACAGCTCTCGGCGTTGGATCAGGAGATAAAAAAAATGAATTTCGTGGCTGACTACAAATCCGTCATGCGGGGCGAAATTGGATTTCAGGCTGGCATCATTGACTACTTGCGTCGCCAGCCAGAGCAGTTTTTGAATCTTTCGGGCGAGAACTCCGGCGGCAAATCCGTCCCCTTTTCGGCAAAAATTATCTGGCAGTCAATTCCGAGCGGCTGGTTTTATCAAAACCAGCTTAACCTTTCCCGCATTACCGTGGAATTTTATCTGCCGGTGGCCGATGAGGTTAAGCTGACAATTTCTCCAACCATGACACGACAGGCAGATGCAGCGCTCAAGGCTGAGACGCGTCGCAGCACGCCCTACAATTTACTGGAAAGAATGTTGTTCCCCGCACTTGGCAGTGCTGTGGAAAAATTTGCTCGCGCTCAAGCCCTGATTCAGCTTTCCCGGACGGCACTCGCGCTGGAGCGCTACCGGCTGGCGCATGGAGAATTTCCTGAATCATTGGACGCGCTTGCGCCGCAGTTTCTGGAAAAGATTCCGCATGATGTCATCGGCGGCGGGTCGCTGAAATACCGGCGCACGAACAGTGGACAATTCATTTTGTATTCCATCGGCTGGAATGAAAAGGATGACGGTGGAGTGGAAGTTTTCAAAAAGAATTCTTCGTCCGAGCTGGATGCTTCGCAGGGCGACTGGGTCTGGCGGTATCCGGCAAAATAAAAAAATTCAACACCCAAGCATCCGCCGGTTCGCTTCTAGCCTTCGGAGTTGAAAGTTAAATGTTGAGCGTTGAATGTTTCCCGCTTTCTTCGTTCAGCCTTCATCCTTTTTTTCGTCGTCGCGCTGTGGTTTAATCACGCCATGAATATATTAAACCTGAACCCCGACGAGGACATCGGGGCGAGTTCGTGGCTGGTGGAAATGGATGGGCATCGCATTCTGCTCGATGCGGGGATGCACCCGAAACGCGAGGGGCGCGCGGCGATGCCAATTTTCAACAAGGCCGGCACGCACGATGTGGATGCCATCGCGCTGTCGCATTGCCATCACGATCACGTCGGCGCGCTGCCGCTGGCGGTGCGGCAATTTCCCAAGGCGCACGTCGTGATGACGGAGTTGAGCTACCTGCTCGTGGAACGTGTGCTGCATAATTCCGTGAACGTGATGACGCGCCAGCGCGATGAACTCGGCATCAAGGAATACCCGCTCTACACGCACGATGAACTGGATGAGATGGCGGGGTTTTTTCAGGGCTTCAAATACAATCGTGAAATCGAATGGGCGGCGCATCACAAGCTGCGTTCCGGCCAGACCTCGCCGACTCTGGAATTTTTTGACGCGGGTCACACGATGGGTTCGGCGGGAATTCTTTTGCGCGGAAAAAAGGAGACGATGTTTTTCACGGGCGACGTTTGTTTCCACGACCAGACGATTTTGAAGAGCGCGCGGTTCGAGGGCGTGAAGGCAGACGTGCTCATCATGGAAACCACGCGCGGCAATCGCGAAGTGCCAAAGGAATTCACGCGGCAGGCAGAAATTGACCGGCTGGTCGCGGCGATTCATGAGGGGCAGAAAAAGAAGGGCTGCGTGATGATTCCGTCGTTCGCGCTTGGTCGCACGCAGGAAATTCTCGCGCTGCTGGCGCTGCTGATGCGTGAGGGCAAGTTGAAGAAGCAGCCCATTTACATCGGCGGGCTGGGCCGCGTGTTTACGGAGATTTACGACATCGAATCACACCGCATGCACCGGCAGCACACGAACCTGCATTTGAACGAGGCGTTGCAACTCATCGTGCTAGAAAAGGGCGCGGCGGACACGATGAAGTTGAGCGGCGGAAAAATTTTCGTTATCACGGCGGGCATGATGAGCGAGAACACGGCGGCGCACGATCTGGCGAAGCGCATGATCGGCGACGACAAGCAGAGCATTTTCTTTGTGGGTTACGCAGATCCGGATTCACCGGCGGGCCGGTTGAAGGCGGCGAAGCGCGGCGAGACGTTCGTGTTCAGCCCGAGCGCGGGTCGCGTGACGAAGCAATGCGACGTGCAGGACTTCGATTTGACGGCGCACGCGAACCGGGAGGATTTGCTGGACTTTGTCGGGCAGGTTTCACCGCGCGCCGTCTTGCTCGGTCACGGCGACGCGGCGGCGCGGAACTGGTTTGAGCAGCAGATCAACGAACGCTGGCCGAAGATTAAAGTTATCCAGCCGCTGCCGGGGAAGATGGTTTCGGTTTGAGGTGAATCATTGAGTCGCGCCGTCATGGGCGCGGCAGCGTCTTGGAGTGCGGCAGTCCTCTGCCGCTTTTCCACTGTGAGGCCGGC
>JANOBC010000380.1:0-3982 GCA_031411455.1 Limisphaerales bacterium | reverse complement strand
GACGAAGAATCGGGCGCGACGCCCGATTCGGCACGCGGGACGCGTGCGCTCCCCGCATCAATCACCTCGGCGACGGCGGTGGTGAAGCCGATGACATCGTGATTGAGCGTTTTTTCCAACTCGCGCTGACGGGCGACGAGGCCGGGGAGGTCGGCGAACCATTTGTCGCAACCGGCTTTGATCTTCTTGAAATCCTTGGCGGGCACGACGCCTTCCTTCACCAGCGCTTCGCTGGCGAGGAGTTCGATCTGCAACCAGATCTTGAGTTTGTTTTCGTCCGTCCAGATGGCCCGCATTTCGGGGCGCGAATAACGCGTAATCATCCGGTAATTAAAAAGGAAAAAGGGAAAATTAAAAAGCCGGAAGTGCGCGCAATGAATTGCTGGATCCTGGTGTTACAGATTGTTCGGCTCGCAAAAAAAATCGGTCAACTCAAGCCGAGGTCTTTAACAAAATTGGCATCCTCACGAAAATCTGGTTTACATCCAAGCACGTCCACGATGATTTCACGCACACGAGCGGCAATCTGATCTCGCGTCCAAGCCGGAATGGAGGCTGTGGCAAGGTCTGCTTTGTGAGTCATAATCCAACGCGCGAGGTCGCCAATGGTTTTCAATTCTTTTGGAAATTCTTTGCAAAGCGGTTTGGTGAGGCGCAATCCGAGGCCGGCAGTCAGAATAGCGACACCAATAAAGGCAAAAATGGTTACGGATAACGAAACGTAACCAGTGGCAAGAATGGCAACAAACAAACCAGCTAGCACCGCACCACCTAGCAACAAGGCATTCAACCAATTTGGTCGGCCAAATGTCGGTGACTTGTTGATTCCCAACTCGCCCAGCACTATTTCCAGCAGAGGTCGGCGTCGATTGCGAGGAATTAGCGCGCCGAGATCGGCAGCGGGAATAATTTGTGTGCGCTTCCAATCGCCGTGCCGCAGGAGTGATTTGCGGAGTAGATTAAACGCGCGTTGCGTGAGGCAAACTGACACGGCGGTCACAGCAACTCTGCTTTGGACAAAATCAATCAGCAGTCGAGGCGTAAGAAGTTTTTCGGCTTCGGCATCTTGGATTTGAATGTCGAAGGCATTTTCTACTTCCATAACAAGTTCAACACCATCCATTCCCATATCGGAATTTTTGACTGTAAGGTTAAAACGTCAAGACCGCTTTGGATGTCCCACCTTCGATGCGCCCCGCCAACCGCAACGCGGTTGAATCATTCAGCTCAGCGTTGACGGTCCGAGCCGGACTGGCGATCCGCCTTCGTCTGACTCCCGCGTCGCTCCGCTACGGCGCGGCAAGTCGGCGGGACAAGGGGGCTACGCCGGCTTGTTGAACTGAAACCCGCGCAGGCCAGCCGGCGGATTGCGCCCCTGGGTCATCGCGAACAAGCGCCGTCCCAGTTCGTGGGCGAGCGCATTCATCTCGCTGGCTTCTTGTGGCGGCAACGAACGCGCGTTGTTGAATTCCCACAGTGCGATCCAGTTTTGAAAATGTTCCGGCTGCAAACCGAGGCTCATGTGCGCGCCCGCAAAACCGCCGCGATATTTTGATTTACCGCCAGTTTGCAACGCCCAGAAGTCCGTGATCTTTTCCAGATGCGCCGGCCAATCTTGGATGTGAGAATTAAAAATCGGCCCAAGCAATTCATGCTGCCGCACGTCAGCGTAAAACGGTTTGATGAGTTTCAAGATGCCGTCGTGACGGCCAAGGCGTTCGTAGAGGCTGGGGTTCATGCGCGCACACTCTCGACTGCGGCAAAAAACGCCGCTAATTTTTCCGCGTCCAGATGCCCTCGGGTGCGGACACCGCTGCACAAATCCACACCAAACGGCTGCACCGCGCGGATGGCATCGGCCACATTATCTGACCGCAACCCGCCCGCGAGAAAAACCGGCACCGGAGATTCGCGCACAATTTCCCGGCTCAAACTCCAGTCATGCACCCGACCCGTGCCGCCCAGTTCTTTCACGGCCAGCGACTGGTTTCCCGAATCGAGCAGCAGCGCGTCCACCTGCGGCGCAATCTGCAACGCTTCGCAAACCGATTCAGGGCCGGTGACGTGGATGACCTGCACCAACGCGATGCCGGGAAGTTCATTCCGCAAATCCGTGTGCGCGCCATTCGTCAGCCGGTCGCAAAGTTGCAACGTGTTCGTCCGGCAACGGCGCTGTTGCGCGATGATTTCGGCAACGGAAGTTTTGCTCGTGAGCAGAAACGTGGCGACCGGCGGCGGAACGGTGGCGGCAATTTCCACAATCAGATTTTCAGTCACCACACCGGGACCGCTCGGCATGGCCGAGACCAGTCCCAAGGCTGATGCTCCATGACGGATTGCCATGTGCGCCTCGCCCACGCTGCTGATGCAGCAAATTTTGACGCGCGTTTTCAAGCAACATCAACCGAGTAAACTCTTCGCCTTCGCCAGCGCCTCGTCGAGCTTGGTCGCATCCTTGCCGCCGCCGCGCGCGTTGTCCGGCTTGCCGCCGCCTTTGCCGCCGACGATGGGCGCGATGGTTTGGATGATTTTACCCGCCTGAACTTTCGCGGTGAAATCTGCCGAGACGGACGCGATCAAAGTCACTGCGCCATTCGCCGCGCCGCCGAGCACGACCACGCCTTTGAACTGCGATTTCAGCGAGTCCGCGATAGCTTGCAACGTGTCGCCGTCGTTCGCGCCGAGGTTGGCAATGATGGCGGGAACGCCGTTGATGGTTTCCGCTTTCGCGACCAAATCCTTCGCGCTGCCCGCAGCTTCGCGTTGCTGCGAGGACTTGAGCGACTTCTCCAATTCCTTTTGGTGCGCGAGCAAGGCTTCGATTTTCTTTTCCAATTCGCCGACGGGCGAATTGATTTTGCCGGCGATGCTGCGGATGAGTTGCAACTGTTCGTTCGCCAAACCGTAAGCGGTCAGACCAGCCACCGCTTCGATGCGGCGAACGCCAGCAGCCACGGCGGCTTCGCTGACGATGCGGAACAAACCGATCTCGCCGGTCGCGCGCGTGTGCGTGCCGCCGCAAAGTTCCATCGAGTAGCCGTCGAGCTTCCCGGCTCCGCCGCCGATCTGGACGACGCGGACGGTATCGCCGTATTTGTCGCCGAAGAATTGCATCACGTCCTTGCGGTTCTTCACCTCGGCGTGCGGGACTTCGGTCCATGAGACGCCGGCGTTTTCGAGAATGCGTTCGTTGACGAGCTTCTCGATGTCGGCAACCTGCGCGGGCGTGAGCGGCGCGCTGTTGAAGTCGAAGGTCAACTTGTCCGGCCCGACGAACGAACCTTTCTGCGACGCTTCCTTGCTAGCGACTTCGTGCAATGCCCAATGGAGCAAATGCGTGACGGTGTGATGGCGCTGGATGGCGTTGCGGCGCGACTTCTCAACGGAAAGTTGGATGGTGTCTCCTGGAATGGGGAGCGCACGCGTCTCGCGTGCCGGCGAGGCGTCCCGCCGAGCCTCCGTTAAATCTAAATTTTCTTCCGAGAAAGTTTGTGGTGACGAGGTTTCCGGCGCGACGCCGGAAACCGCACGCGGGACGCGTGCGCTCCCATCGTCAATGAAATGCAGAAACGTATTTCCAGATTTCTGCGTGTTGGTGACGCGCCAGAGCTGGCCGCTGCCGGTCAATTCGCCGGTATCACCGACCTGACCGCCCATTTCGGCGTAGGCAGCGGTGGAGTCGAGGATGACGGCGGTCTTGTCCTTCAGCGACACGACTTCCAAGACCTTGGCCGACACCGCGAGGTTGTCGTAGCCGACAAAGTGCGTAGGCGTGGTGGTCTGGATTTCTGAAAGCGAAATGACTTCCTTTTTCTGCGCGGCGCGGGCGCGGGCACGCTGCTCTTCCATCAATTTCTCAAAACCCTCCTTGTCCACGGTCAAACCGCGTTCGCGCGCCATCAATTCAGTGAGGTCGAGCGGGAAACCGTAGGTGTCGTAAAGTTTGAATGCGAATTCGCCAGAAATTCGGGGAGCGCACGCG
>JANOBC010000379.1:0-8565 GCA_031411455.1 Limisphaerales bacterium | reverse complement strand
TCCTATTATCTTCCCTGGCTGACTCTGTCACCGGATAAGTTCCAACCAAAGAAAGTTAGCAAATCTACCGCCTGCCAATTTACTAACTAAGAAACCCACTTACTAAGCCACTAATTTAAATAGTTTTCACACGGGCTCGCGCATGGTTAGGCGGCGTCATTTGAATCTCATTCTAGTTTTTCGACCAAGGAACGCAATTCAGCAATAATCTCCTGCAACTCCGCTCCCGGCTCTTTGGGCGAAACTAAGAAGTCAGGATTGACGCTAACTGCCTTAATCTTGAAAGCATGTCCGCGAAACGTAAACTCGGCATGAACGTCGAGGACGCTCCAAAAGAAACGGCGTCTGGAGGTAAAGGTAATGTCGCTGTGTTCCGCCAGACAATTACACAGGCGACGGAAAGAAACTCCCTCAACCAGCACTGCGCGACCTTCGATTACGTCCTTGAAATACATGTGCGTGTGAGCCGCCTAACAGTAAATGTGCTGCGCCGCGCGCAGCCTATCTAGTTTTATGCCGCGACTCTATTTTAGCTGCAAGCCCCTGTCCAACATCTTTTTGTTTTCAAAATGAACCCTGAACCCATTCCGACAAAGGCTGCGAGTTGATCATCAATTAGAGCGGTTTCAATAAAACTGTAGCCTCACGTAAAGGCTGTAAAGTGCGCAAGGCTGTTTGTTTCTTTTTCCTTTGCGGACTTCGCGCCCTTTGCGTGGGGCATCAAGCAGCTACAGTTCAATTTAACCCTGTTCCGCCGCTGTTGGCGGAGCGCGGGTCTGTGACCCGCAGCGCATTGCCAGTCCGAAAATGCTGCGGCTCACAGAGCCGCGCTCCGTTCAAATCACTTCACCGAGAAAATCTCCGGGCTGATGACGCCTTCGGAAACTTTCGTCACGCTGCCGGTCATCAGGATGTCGAAGCCGTCGCGGATCTCGATCTGGATGATGCCGCCGGGGCAGTGGACGGAAATGTTTTTGTCCACGAGGCCGAGCTTGTGCGCCACCGCCGCGCTCGCGCTGCTGCTGCTGCCGCTGGCAAGCGTGTAGCCCGCGCCGCGTTCCCAAATTTCAATCTGGATGTTCGCGCGGTCGAGGACTTTTAGAAATTGCACGTTGGTCTTGCGCGGGAAGTTAGGGTGCGTTTCTAATCCTGGGCCGAACTTGTGCGCGGTGTCAGAATTGACTTCGAGTGGCGACGAGGGTGTTCCAGCCACTATGACACAATGCGGATTGCCAATCGTCGCGGCGCAGTAGGTGAACTCGCGTCCGCCGACGGAAATTTTTTCGTTGATGACTTCGCGTTTCGCACCGGTCACGGGAATTTTCTCGCTGTCGAAACTGACCTTGCCCATCTCCACGCGCACCATCGCGCCGCCGTCGAACACTGTTGAGCGCACGAGGCCACCATCGGTCTGGATGGCAAATTCTTCGTTGCCGACGAATTTGGTGTCCCACAAATAGCGCGAAAAAATGCGGAGGCCGTTGCCGCTTTTTTCGGCGATGCTGCCGTCGGGATTGTAAATCTTCAGCGCGCACTTGGCGGTGGTGGAGGGCAGGGGGCCGAGGAGAATTCCATCCGAGCCGACGCCGAAGTTGCGATGGCAAATCGTTTTGACTTGTTCTGTGGTGAGCGGCGCAGTCAGGTCTTTCGGGTGGATGACGAGGTAGTCGTTGCCGAGCGCGTGGTATTTTGAGAATGCAAAATTCATGGGCGCGCAGAATAGCGGAGAAGCGGACGGCAAACAAGTGGAGTGCGCTTGTGGTAGTGGTCTATTTTGAAAAATGTCGCGCGAAGGTGGCGAAGGTGGCGAAGGTGCGAATACATCCCTGATTTTTCCTTCGCCACCTTCGCAACCTTCGCTCGCCCCACCAGATGCCCAATTCACTTTCGCGGGCGAAAATTCTCGCCAACTTCGCGCGGCGCTGGCACGTTGGCCGCATGACGCAATTCGCCAAAAACTTTTTCGCCGCCCTCGGTCTGACGGCTTTTTCTTTTTCCACATTGCAAGCGGCCACCGGCACAAACCGCTTCGGTTTTTCCGGTAAAGAAGTTTTCCCCGTTGACCAAGCCATCACGCAGTTGCACGTCGCGGACATGGATGGCGACGGCTTGAATGACATCATCGTCGTCAACAATCTCCGCGCAAAAATCAGCCTGCTCTACAATCTCACCGGCAAGACGAACGTCGCCGCGCCGACGCGCAAGCTGGAACTCAACGAGCTGCCGCCGGATTCGCGTTTCAAGATTGATTCGATTCCTTCCGAGGAACGCATCTCGGTGCTGGCCACGACGGACATGAATGGCGATGGTAAACCAGACCTCGTTTATTTCGGCGAGACGAAAGATTTGATCGTGGTCAACAACCGTGGCACCAACGGCTGGAGCGAACCGAGGCGCTGGCATCTCGAAGACGGGCGGATGGATGCAAACGCCCTGTCCATCGGCGATCTGAATGGCGATGGCTTGCTCGACATCATTTTCCTGGGCGACAATGGCGCGGCTTATTTTCTCGCGCAACAGGCGGATCGCACGTTTGCGGAGCCGGTGAAGATTGCTTACTCCGGCGCCTGCCGCGCGGTGCAGATCGTGGATGTGGATGGCGACGGCAGGCAGGATTTGCTGCTGGTGGACTTCGATAGCCCGACGCCGTTCCGCATCCGCCTGCAAATCGCGGGCGGCCAGCTGGGGCCGGAAATGTTTTTCAAGTCGCTGCCGGTGCGCTCCTTTGCGGCAGATAATCTTGCGGGCGACCGGACGAATTATTTTATCTCCATCGCCGCCGCCACTGGGCGCGCGGAAGTTTCGCAGTTCACGCGGAAGGCGGGCGAAAATCTTTCCGGCAGTTTCACCAAGGGTCAGTTTCAAATCCTGCCGCTGAATAAAACCGAAGCCGCGCAGCGCGGCGTGCTGTGGGCGGATGTGGATGGCGATGGCCGCGCCGATTTGCTCGTGGCGGAGCCGGAGAGCGGACAGCTTTCCGTTTATATGCAGCAAGCGGACGGCACGCTGGCCGCGCCGAAGAAATTTCCCAGCCTCGCAGGTGTTTCACAGCTTGCCGTGGCGGACTGGAACGGCGGCGGTCAGCCGGAAATTTTTCTTTTGAGTCGCGATGAAAATGCCGTCGCCACCACGCACCTCGACAAGAGCGGACGGCTGCCGTTTCCCACGCTGCTGCCGCTGGAAGGCAAGCCGCTCGCGCTCGCTGTCGGCGGGTTGAAAACCGGCGCGAAGCCCACGCTCGCCGTCATCGTGGACAAGGACGGCGTGCGTTCGCTCGTCACGAAAACTGCCGATGGCAAAACCAAATCACAGAAGTTGAGCGACACGTTCAAGTCCAATCCCGCGAAGCTGGCCATCGCCGACGTGAATCAAGACGGCCTCGCGGATTTGGTGGTGCTGATTCCCTACGAGAAAATCAAGGTGCTGCTGCAAAAAGCCGACGGCGCGTTTGACGAGAAGGACGTTGACCCGCCCGGCGGCACGATTGAGCAGCCGTGGTTCGCGACGGCGGATGTGGATGGCGATGGGAAATTGGAATTGCTCCTGCCGCAGAAAAATTTTGTTCGCGCCGTGGTGCTGGAACCGAAGGCGAAGGAAGTCGGCGCCACGAATGCGCCGGACTGGACGTTCCGCGTGAAAGACCAGATCAATGGCGCGGCCAGCGACTCGCGCATCACCGGCGCGACCGTCGTGCCGAATGGCAAGAACGCCACGCCTTCGCTGTTCCTGCTCGACGAGGAGAAGAAGCAGCTCACGTTGTGCGAGCGCGACACGAATGCGGTGTGGCAGGTCATGAAAAATATTGAATTGCCTGTCGTGAATTTCCCCGCGCTTCGCACCGTCATGCTAGGCGGCACACCGGCGGTGACGTTTCTCGGCCAGAATGCCGTCGCGTGGCAATCGCTCGCAGGCGACCGCTGGGAACTCACCAAGCTGGACGATTACGATACGTCTATCAAAGACGGCTACCTCAACGACATGATTGCCGGCGATTTACTGGGCAATGGCCGCAAGCAAATCATCTTCATGGAGACGGCCAAGAACCACCTGGACCTCGTGCAGTTTAATCCGAACCGCAAGCTGGTTCCCGGCGACCGCTGGCAGGTGTTCGAGCAGCACACTTTCCGTGGCGCGCAGAACGCTTTGCCGGAACCGCGCGAGTGCGCCGTGGCGGACGTGACGGGCGACAAGAAGAACGACCTCATCGTCCTCGTCCACGACCGCGTGCTGGTTTATCCGCAGGAATAAAATTTGGTTTATTTCCGGGGCGAACGTGAGCATGGAGCATTTCTAGAGCGGGTTAAGTCGTCCTGCGAACGTGGAACTGACGAGCCGCGCGTCAGCGTCTTGGACTGCGGCAGCCCTCTGCCGCTCTTACCTCGTCGGCCTTTCTGCCCAAAGCGGCAGAGGGCTGTCGCACTCCAAAACCTCGCGGAAAATTCGTGCCGACTTGAAAAATCCGACCACAGTTTTATTGAAACCGTTCTCGCCTCGATAAAATAAAAACGCCGGGACGAATCAAATCGTCCCGGCATTTTTTTGTTTCAAAGATTTCAGTTCAACGTCGGCGGGCGCGGGGTGAAGACTTTCACGTTGATGCCTTCGCTGTTGCCGCCGCCGCTGATGACGGAGACGTGAAAATATTTCGCCACTTTCTCATACTCCGGCAGCAGCGTGAAATCGGCCCACGCGCGGATGTTCGCCGGCAGGAGGTTCAGCGTGGGGTCGGCGTTGGCGGCGTTCTTGAATAGCTTGAACGTGATGCGCATCGTTTCGCGCTGGTTCTGGTAGGTGAAGAGGCCGTTGCCCATGCCGCCGACGTGCGTGGCGGCTTCGGTGAGCGCGGCGTTTTCGCGTAGGGATTTCCCAGCGCCTTCGGTGCTGCGGAGAAATTCTTCCAGAATGCCAGGGTCGGAAGTGAAGGCGACATAGCCAGCAGCCGAACTCATCAGCAACGGCGGCTGCGTGATGCGCGTGCCACCGGGACCGGCCTGCGCGCGCATGGTGAGTGAATGAATCTTGTGTCCGTGAAATTCGCGCGGCTTGGCGGAAGAATCCTGTGGCGCTCCCATGCCGCCGACAATCTTGATGGCGTTGATGAGCTTGTCCGCGTTGGGCGTGGCGACGAGCACGAGGCTGGGCGGATTGGACAGCGCCTTGATGGAATCGCCCACGGGCGGCTTGTTCCAGATGACGAGGTCGTCACCGAGGTTGCCGAAGAAATCATTCCGCAAATCGAAACTCGGATTTTTTTCCTGCGCGCTGGTGTTGGCGAGGTCAATGGCGGAGTTCACCATCGCGAGCGCCTGCGGGTTGATCCCGGCGAGAAGCTTCTGCAAGTCCGCCCACGCCTGCTTGCCGTCCAACCGGACGCGGGAAAATTTGATAACGTCGGCGGGAATGAAATTGAGCGGGCTGGCGTCGCGGGCGGGCAGCGCGAGAATCTTCAAGAGGCCGGCGCGCGTGTCGGCGGGGGCGGTGATGTGGAAAATGCCGGTGGAACCTTCGCGTGCCTCGTTCATGGTGAAGCTGGCGGACTTCAAATTTCCCAGCCCGGTGGCGGCAATGATTTTTGCGGCAGAAAATTTCGGCACCAGTCCGTTGCCTTCGCTCGTATCTTCGGGAATCTGCGCGAGGAGGTTGAAGAACATCTTGCCGTTGAACCAGCCATAGTAAGTCGGGGAATTTCTGAATTGCGAGAGCTTGTCGGCGGCGAACGTGGCGTCATCCGCCAGCACGGGCGCGGAACCGCCGGTGAGGTGCGCGGCGATGGTGTCGGCGAGCTTGGCGGAATTCGCGGCGACGAGTAGTGATTCATACTGCGTGAAATAGATGTCGATGGGCTTCTCCGGTTTTGGCTCCTTGCCGATTTCGCTGACGGGTGCGCGCTGGCCGAAGATGCCCGCGAGGTCATTGCTGGAAAGCGTGACAACGGTGAAGGCGAGCCCGCGAATTTTTTCCGTGCGCAGGGTGCGTCCGTTGTCGGTCATTTTTTTGATGAGCGCGGTGAGATTGGTTTTAAGCTGCGCACTTTTATCCTTAGCGTCCAGCAGCAGGACGATGCCGGGCGGGATGTCATCATGGCCGTTGGAGCCGTTCATGTTGGCGGCGAGGGTGAATTGTCCCTGCGGCAGGTTGGCGAAATCTTCCACCTTGAGGCCGAGGTCTTTTTCGAGCGGCGCGAGGTATTGCTCGGTGAGCTTGGCCATGAACTTCTCGCGAAACGCCTTCATCGCGGGATCGTTCCAGAACATGAGCTGCGGAGAAACCTTGCTAGCGGCGCGCAACGCATTGCAATCCGGCACGGTGAAAAACGCGACGGTGTCGGCGGGTAGAAGATTTTCCGCCGGGGCGATGGCGGCGTGGATCGAGTTGGCGAACGTCAGTGTCGCGGCGAAAGCGGCAAGGAAAAGCGGGCGGAGAATTTTTGGTGGCATAAGATTATTGTTTCAGTTCATGGACAAATTAAGCAGAAAAACTACTCATATTTGTCTGATTATTTTCTTTTTTGAAAAAAGCTACGAAAGATGGAATCGCCAAGTTGTGCGGCCAGCACCGGCGGGACAGCATTCCCAACTTGAGTGAACTGACGTGCGGCAGGCCCGAGAAAAACAAAATCATCCGGGAATGTTTGAAGACGGGCGCATTCCCGCGCTGTCATGGTGCGCGGAATGTGTGGGTGCAAGTGTGACCTACCACCACCTTTTGTTCCTCCAGCAATGACTGTTTTTGAGGGCAGGCACGGGTCGAGTCGGTCAACGCGGCCAAGATGATCCCGTTCGCCGTAGTTCAATATCATGTAGCGAAGCAAGGACTCGGGCTTGTGTTCTCTGGGTTCGTGGTTCAAAACGCCTCGCATTGAGCGGCGCAAAGCGGCTTCACACGGAACTAAATCGTATGAAGGTTTCGGGGGCACAAACTCTTTGCCGAGACGCGAGCCGCAGATAAAGAGGCGGCGGCGATGTTGGGGGACTTGAAAATGAGCGGCATCAAGAACAAACGGTTCAGCCACGGTATAACCCCACGCCGAAAGACTTTTCAACGCTTTCTGTAATTGCTGACCATCATCGATGTCGTAAAGCCCCTCCACATTTTCCATCAGAAAAGCCGCTGGCCTCAACTTCGAGATGAACCACAGCATATCAAACAAGAGATTGCCGTTTTTGTCGTGTTCAAAGCCGATACGTTTGAAGTCTTTTCCGTTCTTGTTGAATCGCTGGTTCGATGCAATGGAGAAAGGTTGGCAAGGAGGTCCACCGACCAGAATTCCCTCGAAAGGAGTTTTTATCCCGCAACTATCCTGAAGGACATTCAACAATTCCTCACGTTTGGAAACGTCACCAGATTCTGTTGGCGGACCAATGACACGCCAGTCGGGTCGGTTGTATCGGAGCGTTTCACAGAAAAGCTTGTTGTGTTCGACAAGTGCTACGTGTTCATAACCTGCCGCCTCAAATCCTAAATCAAGACCGCCGCAACCCGAAAAAAAACTCACCATCGGGACACCGTTAGGCTTTTTTTGAAAGTCAGCGAGTGTCGGAGCATAACTCCGTTGCGGTGCAGCTTTCGCGTCATTTTCGTAACGCAAATCTTCGCGCGTCTTTTTGAAGAGTTCGAGTTCGGCAGTCAAATCCGTTCCCGCTTCAGCGCACTCCTCGAGGATTCCCCGCTGCTTTGCTGCCCAGTCGTTCAAAAAAATATTTTGAAACGAGCTTTGTAGAACGGCAGAATTATCTTTCATCGGTCAGTTATGTAGAACAATCGAGGTCTTGGCGAGACGATAAACGTCATGGGCTTCTTTGGAGCTAACAAAATCTTCTTGGTTGTAACTGTCCAACCAACCCTTGTAGTAAAGGTGAGTTGCTTTATGGCAATTTGGACAAATACCCACAAGGTCAGAAAGAGAAGTTTTGCGTTCCTCGACACGCAATGGAGAAGCCAACGGCAAAAGATGATGCACTTCCAATAAATTCGTAGACCAAGGATATTGCCGCGTCACATCAAGCAAGCACATATCGCATAAATACGGCGTCCGTTTGCTGACAAAAAAGAGTTCGCGAAGTTTTGAGCTGCGTTCGTAGCGCAGGTGTGTGACCCGCTTGGGTTTCCCCTCGCTAAAAAACACATCCGCTTCACCTGCCAGAGTTGGAAGCAGAGGAACAATCCCTAAATCTCCGGTTTTACCAAGCTCCAGCAATTCACGCGCTTCGTCAGCTTTACGATCGTGCTTTTCAGGTTGTCCCAGTTTTTCCACATAGCCCACCGCAGCGGAATCGTTTGCGTCTATGTCCAAAAACAAGTTGGGCAGAACCCACTTCAGAACACTTATTTGGCTGATGAATCTGACGAGTTCACGAACCTGTCTCACTTCAGCTTCGGCGGGGATGTATTGCCGGGGAAGCAGCCGCGCATAATGCTCAATAGGTTCTTCTCCCGTGCATTGGTTTGCGACGAGAATGTGAATGATTTCATCAATCGAAACCACGGCCTTTTGTCCGCTACGTAATCTTGCCAGCAACAGTTTTAGAATTGCACAGACAGGAAAACATTGCGCTCCACGGTTGG
>JANOBC010000378.1:0-14381 GCA_031411455.1 Limisphaerales bacterium | reverse complement strand
CCCGTCCGCGTAAATCTCATTCGTGGAACACGCGGACGAGGCCGTCCGCGCTCCGGGCGTGGCCGGGACCGTCCAATCCACTTCGCCATTCGTGGAAATCACGGTGGTGAGATCAATGGATTTTCCATCGGGCGAATAAGCGACGAGTGCCTGTGTTGAATCGCGATTGAATTTTTCTTTCAGTTTTTCACCAGCTTTCATTTCGTAAGTTTTCCAGACGACATTGGCGTTCGCATCTTCATCGGTGACCTGCGGCCCGCCGAAACACCAACCGCTGCCGGTGGTCATGTCCACGTCCATGCCAAGACGCCGCGCTTCGCTCACGGCCCAGCCCATCATCTCCATCCATTGCGGCGAGAGGTAATTGATGTATTTGTCCTCGAAACCTTTCGCGCCGTAAATCGGGATTATGTGGATGCCGCCGAGGCCGGCAGCGGCGTAGCGCGTAAGCTCTTTCGTCAAATTGGTTTTGTCCACGGCGTTGCCCATCCACCAGTTGAAGGCCCACGGTTTTTGCTGCGCGGTGATGGGCGGCCAGGCGAACGGGTCATCGGCGCGGACGGCGGTGGCCAGAAAAATCGCGACGAGGGTGCAGAAAATAACACGGCGGGGCTTCATGTGGAAATTAGACAATGGACGCCCGTTTCCGTGCAAGGCAACTTTACCGCCAAAACTGGTGATGGATTTGGCCGCCTTGGTTGCGCGGCGACAAGCACGGTGGAGTTTTTCGCGCCACGAAAAAACCGTCGCCAACCGCAGGCATCGCACCCATCTTGGCTTAAACCACGCCAAACGTTTGTTTAATTGAGTTTTGATTGCGAAAACCAGAGCCTTCCAGCAAATTTAACAACACTAAGCCTCATTGTACAGAAACTAATTTATTCCGTCCAAACCTACACCCATGAAAACAAAATTATTTTTTCTCGCGCTCGTTACTGCTGTCTCGCAACTCCACGCCGCCGATACGCTCACGCTCGCAGCCATCCCGAAATCTACCGGCGGTGAGTTTTGGGAAACCGTTGGGCGCGGCGCAAAGCACGCGGCCAAAGATCTCGGCGTGACGCTCAAGTGGGAAGGCACGGTGACGGAAACCGAAATCGCCGAGCAAAATAAAATCATCGAGAACATGGTCAACCTCGGTGTGCAAGGCATCGCGCTCGCGCCGCTCAATCAGAAGGCCATGAAACGTCAGGTGCAGGCGGCGGTGGACGCGGGCATTCCCGTCGTGGTTTTTGATTCGGCGGTGGATGGCGATGCTCAATCCAGTTTCGTTGCGACGGACAATAAAAACGGCGGCGTCATTGGCGGCAAGGAACTTGTCCGGCTCATCGGCGACAAAAAAGGCGCGAAGGTCATGTGCATGAGATTTGTGCAAGGCACCGGCAGCACTGAAGCGCGCTCGGCGGGATTCATTGAGACCGCGAAGGCCGCTGGTTACACCGTCGCCGCCGATCCGTATCCCGACACCGGCACGATTGAAGGCTGCAAGAACGCCGCCGTGAATACGCTGGAAAAATTCGTCAAGAATGGCGCGCTCGACCTCGACGGTATTTTCGCGGCGAATTTGTATTCGACCATCGGCGTGGCGTCCGCGCTGGAAGATTTGCAAAAGGGCGGCGTGAAGGTGAACGTGAAATTCGTCGGCTTTGACACCTCCAAGAAACTCGTTGAGAGCGTGCAGGCTGGCAAGATTGACGCGCTCGTGGCGCAAGACCCGGAGAAGATGGGCTACCTCGCCGTCGAAACGCTCTACAAAGTCGTGAAGAAACAAACGGTTCCCAAAATGGTGGACACCGGCACGGTGCTCGTGACGAAAGAGAAGCTGGCGAATGATGCGGAAGTGCGGAAGCTGGTGGGGTTGTAAGAAACGCGCGTCCCACCTGACCCAGCCAAACTCATCCGAATGATTTCTGTCTGGCAAAGTGGCTGCGGGTCGCAGACCCGCGCTCTGGAGGGCGATAATCCTTGAAAGAAATTTGCCAGTCCGCTTTTAACAATTCATGAAATATGGCTGCGGCCGAAGAAAGCAGCCAGAAACGCCCGACTGTTCGATAAAAATGTCAGTCACTCCAATAAATACGCACTGGAAAAGAAGAATGGCTTTTCTTGCCGTCTTCGTTGCGGTTCATTTGAGTCTTTCCTGCGTCGGTTTTTTGTTGAGCATGACGACTTCCACCTTGTCTTTGCGAGACGAAGATCCGATTCCAAAATTTACAGCCTGGCAGAAATTGTTGAGCGCGGCCGGCTCAACCTTGATTGAGGCATTGTGGTTTCCTGTGCTTCTTGGTCACAAGTTATTTCACCATTTGCCCGGTTCAGATTGGTTCTGGATTATTGGCTCCGGTATTCTTTACGGCATTATAGGACTCGCATTGTGGGAGTGGGTTTGCGCAAAACGAAAGATGGCGAGAGCACCAGGAACAAACACAACAATGTCGCATCGTTAGTTAAAAGCTGATGTAAACACGCCCGCCCATTCACCGCTTGACTCGACTTCGCGGCAAAATAGACTTCCGCAAGATTGGTTCAACTCGGCAAAAAAAATTCCATCCCAAATTAAAATCATGAAAACATCCAAACTATTTTCCATCCTCACCGTGGCCGCGCTCGGCGCGCTGCCCTTGAACGCCGCCCTGTTTCCCGTCGCGGTGGACGGGCACTGGGGTTTTGCCGACAAGTCCGGCAAGCTGGCGGTGAACGCGCAATTCGACCGTGCGGAGGCCTTCGCGGAAGACCGCGCCGCCGTGAAAGTGGACCGCTGGGGCTATGTGGATGCCGCCGGCAAAATCACCATCAACCCGCAGTTCGACAAGGCCAGTGCCTTCAGCGGCGGATTGGCGGCGGTTCAGTTCGGTCACGTTTACGGCTTCATCAATGCGGATGGCAAATACGTCGTCAACCCGCAGTTCGATGACGCAGGGAATTTTTCCGAGAACCGCGCGGCGGTGAAATTGGACAAGCGCTGGGGCTTCATTGACAAATCCGGCAAGATCGTCGTCAACCCGCAGTTCGATGATGCCAAGGAATTTTCCCAAGGGCTGGCGGCGGTGCAGGTTGGAAAACTTTACGGCTACGCGGACATGGCGGGAAAAATTTCCATCAACCCGCAGTTTGATGATGCGAAATCTTTTTCTGAAAGTCTGGCGGCGGTGAAGTTGAACAAGCGCTGGGGTTTCGTGGACAAGACGGGCAAGCTCGTCATCAATCCGCAGTTCGAGGAGGTCGGCGCGTTCGTGAAGGGTCTTGCGCCCGCGCGCCTCGCGAAGCGCTGGGGCTACATTGATGCGACCGGGCTGTTCGTCGTGAACCCGCAGTTTGATGATGCGATGTCGTTCTCGGAAGGCCTCGCGCGCGTGCAGCTTTCCAAGCGCTGGGGTTATGTGGACAAGACCGGTGTTTTTTCCATCAACCCGCAATTCGACGACGCGCTGGATTTTCAATATGGCCTCGCGCAGGTCAAGCTGGGCAAACAGCTCGGCTACGTGGACACCGCCGGGAAATACGTCTGGAACCCGACGAAGTGAACGGGTAAAAATTTCCAGTCACGCCAAAATTTTAGTTTTGAACAGCGCATCCGGCTCCGGCTGGGTGCGCTGATTTTTTTACCGGCGGAAGAATTTACGGCGGCGATCGAGTGGTTCAATTCTGTGCCCCAGAGTTTTGGTAGCCGGGTGGTTTCAAACAACTGCAATGCTTGGCAGGAGTCGGCCGGCGGCACTTTTCACAATTGCTCGGTCTGAATTTCCAAGAGCGTTCCGAACTTCGCAATCTGTTCAGCGGCGGCGGCGACCACTTGCGCGGGACGGATTTGATCCATGCACTTGCGGTCAAAGTCGCACGGGTTACGCAGCCAGCATGGGGCGCAGCGGACGCCGGAGTATAAATTTTTATTCGCCACATAGCCGGTTTGCGCGGGCTTCTCGTGTCCACCATAGACGATGACGCTGCGGCAATCCACGGCGCGGGCGAGGTGCATGAGGAATCCCGACAGGCCGACGAACACGAGCGAGTTGGCGAGAATCGCGGCGGCTTCGCGCGGCGCGGTTCGGCCGCGCAGGTCGGTGGCGCCTTCCAGTTTCGGATCACTGGCCGCGCCGATTTGAATCACTTGCACGTCGGCGCGCAGCTCGGAACAGACTTCCTGAAAACGGTCGGGATACCATTCCTTGTTCCGCATCGGCACGGTGGCGGTAAGGTCGGTGGACTGCATGACAACCTGTTGCACGCTGATTTTTCCGGCGGCGAATTCTTTTTGCGTGAGAAATAAATACGGGCGCAGTTCCACCGGGCCGCCGATGCCCGCCGCGCGGCACATGGCAATCATGATGTGCTGCGTGGGCGGTTCGTCCGCGTCGCGCATGGGGTCGTATTTCAATTCGCCGAGCGGGATGAGTGGCAGACCGAGTTCGCCCCAACCGGGCCGCCCCCCGGCGCGGTGGACAATTTTTCCGGTGTCCGGATTATTTTCAAAAAGTTCGGGGTGCGCGGTGGCCATGGCGAGGCCGCGTGTGCCGCGCTTGCGAAGTTCACGGAAGACGACGGTGCTGGCGAGGTCGGCGCTGCGAGAACCGTTGCCGCAGAGGTAGTGGCCGGGAAAGCCGAGGCGGAAACGGTTGGCCAGTCCCGCGAACGGAGCGGCCGCGCGTTTGATGATTCCTGGTTGACCAGCCATGGGGTGATTTTTCCAATTTGCGGGCCGGGCGCAAGCCTCAACTCAGCTTGGTTTCACGGCGTGGACGAGCAGGTTGATGTAAAGCACGTGGGTGCCGGGCCGGTTTTCAGCCACGCGAGCATCGGGAAAAAATCGATCGGCCCACCGGTGCAAGGCCGGTCGCAGCCAGCCGTGCAGTCGGAAGCCGACGGCGAAGAGCGCGGAAAAAAATGTCCATTCGCGCCGGTGCAGCCGCCGGCCATAGGTATCGTATAAAAACAGCAGGGCACGAGCATCAGCAGTGAGCTTCACGGTTTTGGCGGAGACGAATCCGGATTTCTGGCAGAGAGCCGTCAGCCCATCTGCCGTCCAGCGGTGCAAGTCAAACGGACACGGATGGTCGCCATAAATTCCGTGCGTGGTCAGCACCAGTTTGCCGCCGGGACGCAGCAGTCGCAGACATTCGCACAGATATTTTTCCAGCTCCACGACGTGTTCCAACACTTGCGTGGAAATCACGAGGTCAAAACTGTTGTCCGGCGCGGCCACCGTCAGCGACTCGTTCAAGATGTAGTCCAGCCCCGCGCCGTCGCCGATGGGAAAATCCGCGCGCCGATAATTTGCGTTGGGAAACAGCGAGCGATACGGCGAGCTGCCCGCGCCAAAATCCAAAATATCCACTCGCGCATCGGTCGCGTGAGCTTGGAGGGCCAGCAGCAGGTCGGACAGATGCAGATACGGTTCATCGCCCGGCCGGGGCGCGATTCGCTGCCGCAGATGTTCATCGGAAATGATGCCGGTGAGTTCGGACAGTTTGGATTCGTTCATGCTTGGCTGGCTTCCCAGTTGAATTCTTCCAGATACGCGCAGGCATCAGGCCGCCAGCCGAACAGCGTGGTTTTTTCGACGATGGAAACCTCGAAGGACAACGGCACTTCCAGCGTTTCAAAAAAATGTCCGCCCGGCGGTTCGGACAAATACGTCTTCAAATAAAACGTCCCGACATTCAGGTGCAGCTTGGGAATGTGGCATTTCAAAACCGTGCGGCTGCCGGTGCGGCAGATCGGTTGGTCTTGGTCATAGACCCAACAATGCCCTACCGCCGCGCCAAACTGGTTGATGATCTGAAACGAAAAGCACATCCCCTGCCGCGGCTCACCATGCTCGATGGTGAACTGTAACTCCAGCGGCTCACCGGAAATCTGCACTTGGTTCGCGCGCGAGGTTTTTATTTCCACGCGATCCACGCGCGGACTGCGTTCAGACTTGGACTGGTAAATGCCGCCGTGTTCCGACGCAAGCGCCAGATATTTTTGCACCATCGCGGGCGTCGGGCCGTCGGCTTTCACGGTGCCGCGATCCAGATAGACGCAGCGCTGGGTGAGTTCGCCGATGGCCGCCATGTTGTGACTCACAAACAAAACCGTGCGCCCCTCGCGCTGCGACACATCCTGCATCTTGCCGAGACATTTTTTCTGGAAGGCCGAATCGCCCACCGCCAGCACTTCATCCACGATCAAAATTTCCGGCTCCAGATGCGCCGCCACGGCGAACGCCAGCCGCACATACATCCCGCTGGAATAGCGCTTCACCGGCGTGTCGAGAAAACGTTCCACCTCGGCGAACGCCACGATCTCATCGAACTTGCGCCGGATCTCCACGCGGGTCATGCCGAGGATGGCACCATTCAGAAAAATATTTTCCCGCCCCGTCAGCTCGGGATGAAAACCCGTGCCAACTTCCAACAAGCTCGCCACTCGTCCGCGCAGGCGGATGCTGCCCTTGGTCGGCTCGGTGATGCGGCTCAATAATTTCAGTAGCGTGGATTTACCCGCGCCGTTCCGGCCAATAACGCCGACGGCCTCGCCCTGATTAATTTCAAAGGCGACATCTTTCAGTGCCCAAAATTCCTCGACCGGCGGTGGTTTGGGCTTCGCGCCTAATTTGACCAACGATTTAGCCTTGCCCGCGATGACATCGCGCAACGCCGTGTAGCGCCCGCTTTCCTGCTGGTGGCGCAGAAAATATTTTTTCCCAAGACCTTCGACTTTGATGGCGGGCTGGCTCATTTCAATTTTCGCGGTGGCGGCGTGGAGTTTTCACGACGAGTTTTTCAAGTTCAAGCAGGCGTAGATTAATGCTGTTCAAAATCAAGCCGAGGCCGAGCGAGAAGAACGACAGCATCACCAGCGCCGCCGCGAGGATGGCGCTCGGCACATGGTGAACGTAGTGCGCGGGATCAGTCACATAATCATAGACCGGTAGCGAGCCAACCACCAAACCTAGCGTGAGCAAAACCAAGCTGATGCCGCCAAAAAAAGTCAACGGCTTGTAGGATTTCAAAATCAAAAACAATTTCAGCAGCACGCGAAAGCCGTCGCTGAAAGTGTTCAGCTTGGAGAAGCTGCCTTCGCCGCGCGCGCGATACGGCGCGGGCATTTCTTGGATCACCATGCCGCGATACAAAGCCTGCAAAGTCAGTTCCGTTTCCACGTCGAAACCGCGCGCGGTGATGGGAATCTGTTTCGCCGCCGCACGCGTAAAGGCGCGGTAGCCGGAAAAAATGTCCGAAACCTGCGCGCGAAACATCCAGTTGATGATGCCGCAGACAGCTTGATTACCGAAGACGTGCAGCGGGCGAAAAGATTTATCGGCGTGGTCGCTTAAGCGTGTGGCCACAGTCATGTCGGCGTCGCCGCGCAAAATCGGTTCCATCAATTTATGGATGAAGCCCGCCTCATAAGTGTCGTCGCCGTCCACCATCACGAGCAGGTCTTCATCAATCTGGTCAAACATCGAAGCGACCACGAAACCTTTGCCCTGACGTTTTTCACGGACGACGATCGCTCCAGCTTTCACGGCGATCTGCGCCGTGCCGTCCGTGCAGTTGTTATCGAAGACATAAACCCGCGCGTCCGGCAATTCGCGCCGGAAGTCGGCCACGACCTTGCCAATGGAAGCGGCTTCCTGATAACAGGGAATCACCACGGCCACGGTCGGTTTGTTTTCGTCGGACTTCATTCGGGTCGGCAGATGCTTGTCGCTATGCGATGGTAATGCCAGTTATTTTTGCGCCGGCTTGCACGCGAGAACTTGATACTGCGCGCCGAGCGGAATTTTCACGAGCAGCGGCTCCAGCCCGCGAAACCAGCTTAATGGGCGCGGAAAGAAAAATTGAAAATCCGTCCGCAAAATTTCAAATCCATTTTCGCGCAACAGTTTTTGCGCGGTCGGCGGCGAGAGCGTGATGGCATCGCGGTCGAACGGGATTTTGCTCATGACGTAGCGCGTGCCGAGATTCCACGGATTGTTTTCCCACAATGCAAAAATGCCACCGGGCTTCAGGCTACGGAGGACGTGCGCCAGCGCGCCCGCGCGTTCGGCCAGCGGGATGTGATGGAACACGCCGTTACAAAACGCGAGGTCGAAATCGGCGGCGGGCGTGTGCGATTTCAGGGTGCGGAATTCAATGCCCGCGCCGCCGTGCTCGCGCTGTGCCACGCCCAGCAAGCCTTCCGAGACATCCACGCCGAGAACTTTTTCCACGCCAAGAATTTCCTTCAGCAGCGGCGCTGCTTGGCCGGTGCCGCAACCGAAGTCGAGCGCGGTCTGGGGTGAAAGATTTTTTTTATGGAGAATTTTTCCCAGCCACGCGATGCGGCCACGTGCGAAAAATTCTTTATCCTCGCCCGAAACCGAAAGCCCCTGCGCCAGCGCGCCGTCATAATCGGCGGCGTATTGATCAAACTCGGATTTTGAGGGCGGCGCACTCATCGCCGGGCGAGGCCGAGCATGCTGGTGAAGAAGCTCGAAAGAATGGTTTGAAATCCGAGCGCCGCCAGCGTGACGCCGGGGATGACCCAGCGCATGGTGTGCGCGTAATCGAGCCGACCGTAGTCCGCTGCGCGCCATTGCAAAACGGCATCGCCGAGTAACGCCGCGCCAGCCAGTAAAGTGAGCGCGCCCAGCACCAGCCCGCGTTCGAGGTTTAGGAACTGGTAGAAATTTTTATAGCTGTCATTCTCCGGCAACAAGCCCTCGTTCACCGCAAAGGTCTTGGCAAAAATCCCGAACAGCACGGATTGATAACCCATGAGCAGCGCGCAACTGGCGAAGAGCAAGGTGTGCGCGTCAAACGTCAGCCGACCCAGCGTCACGCCCGGCAACGCGAGCGCGTAACCCAGCAGGCCGAGTGCGATGAGCACCAGCCCCGGCAGACCAAAGAGCCAGCGCGGACTGAACAGCAAATAGAGTCGCAGTGTGCGCCAGCCGTCGCGGATGGTGCGGAGATGCGGCCGTTGGGTGATGCGGCCATCTTTGTGCAAGGTGATCGGCACCTCGGCGGTTTTCACGCGGTTCAAACCGGATTTCAAAATCATCTCCGTGGCGAACTCCATGCCGGTGCAGCGTTGGTCGAGGCGGTTGTAAAATTCCTTGGTGAACGCGCGCAGGCCGCAGTAAGCGTCGTGAATCGGCGCGTGAAACATCCAGCGCGCCATCAACGAAAATCCGGGATTGCCAATCCAACGGTGCGACCACGGCATCGCGCCGGGCGCAACCGTGCCGCCGCCGGATGGCAGGCGGCAGCCTTGCACGAGATCAAAACCTTCGCGGAGCTTGGCGAGAAACTTGGGGGCTTCGAGAAAATCGTAACTGTCATCCGCGTCGCCCATGAGGATGTATTTTCCTTTGGCCGAGGCAATGCCGCCCATGAGCGCGTTGCCGTAACCTTTGGCGGTGACGTTGACGACGCGCGCGCCGAGCTGGGTGGCGATTTCCTGGCAGCCGTCCGTGCTGCCGTTGTCAGCGACGATGACTTCGCCGGAAATTTTATTTTCCGCGAGCGCGCGCAGCGCCTTGCGGACGCAGGTGGCCAGCGTCTCGGCCTCGTTGAGGCAGGGCATGACGATGCTGAATTCGATTTCGCTTTGTTCCGCCATTTTAATTTTCGGGAAATGTCACAAGCCGCCAATCGCTCGGCGGCCGACCGGCCCGCAGTTTGAGTGGCACGGCGGCGATTTGTTCGGCGCTCACCTTTGGTCGCCACGTCGCAAATTCCGTGGCGCGATTCTGCGCCAAAAAATCCGCATTCACCAGCGCGTATTTGATGCCGCGCGCGCGTATTTCGGCGGCGGTATCAGCGGCGCAGATATGTTTGACGCGGCGCGCGCCGAACGGTTTCCACAGCGCGGCTTCCGGCTCGTCTGCGCCCATGAAGCCGATGGTAGTCACGCCGGGCGGCAATAATTTCAGGGCAGGTTCAAAGCCGGCAGTGCGCGAGCCGTAGGTGGCATAAACGGTCAACGCCCGCTCCAGTTGCCGGTTGTTCGGATGGTGGGCGGACGCGGATTGCAGAACAGTTGTCGCCGGCCACAGCGGGCGTTGCGGCGTGAGCACCAGCGGCACCAGCGCGAGGGCGAACAGGAATCCGCCCACCCATTTCCAGCCGCGCCCGCGTGTGAGTCGCGCCGGTATTTCTCCCGTCAAAAATGGCACGCACAGCAAGACGTAGAATGGCAGGAGATAACGCGCTGGTCCGACGAAGCCGGCGCGGGTGACAATGACGAGCACACCAAACCAGACGGAGGCCACGAGCAGGTTTTCTTTGCGAAAAAGATTTCCCGTCCCCCAAAAATTACCGCGCCGCTCCGAAATAATTTTCCGCACCAGCACGAACACCAGTAGCAGGCTCACGCCGCAGCCGAGGCCGGCGGATTCTTCCGTCATCAATTCCGCCGTGGGGAAACGCGAGAGGCCGCCTTCCATGTTATCGTGCAGCTGTTTGGCAAAACTCGGCGGGATGACGCGCGCCACCAAGTCCGCCCATTGTTTGGTGAACGGAAAAATTGGCGGTTGAAAGTTCGAGATGAGAATGCCACCGATGTTCGCCACGCCGCGCACGATTTCGTGGCCGCCGCCGATGGGCGTCTGCTCCAGCGTCGCACCCGTCCAGTCGTGGCAGTAGTGATTGTTCAACACGGCGGTTGGAATCATCGAGGCGCCGATGCCCAGCAGCGCCGCGCAAACGGTCAGCAGCGGACGGCGTAAAACCGTTTTCAATCCGGGCAGGAAGGCGATGAACCACGGCAGCAGCAGCAGCACGTTGAAGGTTTTTATTGCCGTCATCAGCGACGCGGCTAGTCCGGCGGTCAGCAGCCAGCCGGCATTTTTTTCGCGGCTGCCGCGCAGGGCGAATTCCAGCGCGCACAACGCCATCAATGTGCCGAACAAATCATTCACGCTGCTGCCCGCCTGCAACACGTAGCCGTAGCCCGCCGGAAAAATCCACATCCAATACCACGCCGTGCGCCTGCGCACACTCAGCCCCACAAGCACCGCAAACACCCGGCCGGGCAGCAGCGCGAAGGCGAGGAGGTTCAGTAAAAATTCCATCCGGTCCGTGCCGGTGAACAGGAAGAGCGGCGCGGTAATCCATTCAAAGCCCGCGCTGCGCGTGTTCAGTCGGGGAAATTCCGTATGGATCCATTCCCATTGCCCTGCCGCCAGCCAGTGCAGCACGCGCGGCGTGCGATAGGCCAGCGCGTCAAAGTTCGCCGGGGCGTAAAGCGCGCCGCCAATCCCCGCCAGCACCGCTAGGATTAAAAATGTCAGCGGAAAAAATTTCGTGAACCGGCGGCGAAATTTAGGGAGATGAATTTTTGGCAGCAGCCGTGAACCGGTTTTAATTTTCCAGAACCACAGCACCACAAACCCGAGCGTGAAGGCTGCCGCGTAGCCAATGGGATTTAATTGATGCAGCGCCGAAAGCGTCCAGCCTGCGCAGTTGAGATACGCGCAGAACCAGATCCAGAGGGCGACGGGCAGGGACATAAGCGCTGGAGTTTCCCTGCCGCCGATTTTGAAATCAATCAAATAGGTTGGCCTGAATCAAATCTGGTAGGACGCTCGCCCACCGCCCCATTGAAATAATGCCGCCAACTCAAGGGCATTGATTTAAGATTTGCGCCCGCCCCCAAAATCGTAAATTGTAAATCAGCAATCAAAAATAATTTATGCCTTCATTCGACATCGTCTCGCAGATCAACTCCATGGAAGTGGAGAACGCCGTCAACCAAGCCAAAAAGGAGCTCGCCAACCGCTTCGACTTCAAGGGCAGCAAATGGGAAATCCTTTTGGAAAAAACTGAAATCAAAATGTCCGCCGAGGACGCCTACAAAGCCAGCACGCTGAACGAAATCGTCGTCGGCAAGCTCGCCAAGCGCGGCGTGAGCATGAAAAGCATCGAGCAATGCGAACCCGACCTTTCGCCGCTCGGCCACGCGCGCCAGAGCATCAAGCTCAAGAACGGCATCGAAGCCAGCGTCGCCAAACAGATCACCGGCTTCATTCGCGAACGTAAGTTCAAGGTCACGACTCAAATCCAAGGCGATGAAGTGCGCGTGACCGGCAAGAGCCGCGATGATTTGCAGGACGTCATCGCCGCCGTGCGCGTCCACGATTTTCCCGTGGCGGTGTCGTTTGGAAATTTCCGGGACTGACAATCAAATGAAATTGCCGAACGCCGCCCAAGCGGTTGTCACCCGCGGAAAAATTGCGGACTACTTGCTCAACGCCGCGCATCCAGACAATGGCGGTAAGGCTTACGAGGTGGAGTTCACCACTCTCAACGGCGACACCGCTGCCGTCGTCACCGTCGAAGCTGCGCAAGTCCGACCCGTCCACAAACGCGAAATCACCCACGCCCGCGAATTGCAGTCGGCTTGAGAGCGCTGATTTTCTTCGGGCGTCGGCACGGTTTTCCGCCCGCAATTTCACTTTCGGCAGGCGGCGGCTCTGCCTAAAATCCGCGCGTGCTGGATACGCTCACCCAACAACTTGCCGCCGCGAAACATTTGTCCGTGGAACAGATTCAACTGGCCGTGGTGCAGTTGACGGATGAAATCATTTCCGCGTCCGCGAAGGCGGATTTTCTCATCGCGCTCGCGCACAAAGGGGAGACGCCGGAGGAGATTGCGGCATTTGCGTCCGCGCTCCGCGAAAAATCTGTCCAGCCGGTGATCGAGCAGAACTGGCGCGAGTCGCGGGAAATCCTCGACATCGTTGGCACGGGCGGCGACCGGCTGGGGACGTTTAATATTTCCACGACGAGCGCGATTCTCTGCGCGGCGGCGGGCGTGGCCGTCGCGAAGCACGGCAACCGCGCCGTGACCTCGCAATCCGGCAGCGCGGATGTGCTGGAGGCGTTGGGCATCCGCATTGATTTCTCGCCGGACGAAGCGGTGCGCTCGCTGCGAGAAAAGAATTTTGCGTTCTTCTTCGCGCCGAATTTTCATCCCGCCTTCAAAAACATTTCCGCCGCGCGAAAGCTGTGCGCCGAACGCGGGCGGCGGACGATTTTTAATTTCCTCGGCCCACTGCTCAATCCCGCGCGTCCTTCGGCGATGCTCGTGGGCGTGCCGCGCGCGGAACTGTGTGAGCCGCTCGCCAAAGTTTTGCAGTCGCTCGGCGTGCGGCGCGGCATGGTCGTCACGGGCAAAGTCCAGAGTCCGGGGTCTGAAGTCCAAAGTCAGATTGATGAATTATCTACACTCGGCGGAAACTTTGTGGCCGAGTTTTACCACGAGCGCGGTTTCACGGCGTCCGGCTTGTCGCTGGAACATTTTCCGCTGCAACCAGCGCGGCTCGAAGATTTACTTGGCGGCGATAAATTTCAGAACGCGGAAATCACGCGGAAGATTTTGCGCGGCGAAGATTGCGGACCGAAGCGGGATGCGGTTTTGCTCAATGCCGGCGCGGCGTTATTCGTGGCGGGGAAAGTGAAATCTTTGGCCGCAGGCTGGGAGCTGGCGGGGGAGACGATTGATTCTGGCAAGGCGGACGCGAAGCTGGCGGAGTTGGCGGGTTGATTTAGGCTCGACGGAGTCTCGCCCCACCAAAAAATTTCAGCGCGGCGTATCTTTGGATTCTTCAATAGCCGATTGTTCCGCCTGATCCGTGGCGGCGTAGTGGAGGCCGAGATTGTGTTGCGCGGTCTTGTTGCCCTGGCGCGCGGCGCGGATGAACCAGCGCACGGCTTCATCGTTGTCCTGCAAAATGCCGCGCCCAGTCTGGTAGCAGAGGCCGAGATTGCATTGGGCGTCGCCCAGTTCCTGCTCGGCGGCGGCGAGATACCACTTCACAGCTTCCTGAAAATTCTGTTCCACCACCTGCCCGTTTTCGTAATAGACACCGAGGTTGAATTGCGCTGCCGGATAACCGCGCTCGGCGGATTCGCGATACCACTTGATGGCTTCGGGGAAATTTTGCGGGACGCCCTGGCCGGTTTCGTAAAGTGTGCCGAGGTTGAATTGCGCCGCCGGGTCGCCCTGCTCCGCCGCCTCGCGCAACCACTTTGCGGCCTCCAAAAATTCCTGCGGGACGCCCTGGCCCATCCAGTAGGCGACTCCGAGATAGCATTGGCCGACGGGATCGTTTTGCTCGGCGGATTTGCGGAGCCACTTCACCGCTTCGACGTAATCTTGCGGGACGCCCTGGCCGTTTTGAAAACAGACGCCGAGATAACATTGCGCCTGAGCATCGCCTTCCTGCGCGGCGGTGCGCATGGCTTCAAACGAATCCCAAGATTTGCGGGTGGTGGACATGGCTGCGAACGGGCAAAGCATAACTTTGCGCGGGACGAACACAAGCGGGGAAAATCCGTAGCGGTATATTTTGAAAAATGTCGCGCGAAGGCCGCGAAGGTGGCGAAGGAAAAACCAAGGATGTATTC
>JANOBC010000377.1:0-2875 GCA_031411455.1 Limisphaerales bacterium | reverse complement strand
TGGGGCGAGCGTCCCCGCGAGCCGCGTGAGCCGATGGTTGAAGCGGTTCGCGGGGACGCTCGCTCCACCAAATTGCCCCGCTACGAAAATTTTCTCCACTG
Organism: Limisphaerales bacterium; assembly: GCA_031411455.1. Taxonomy (GTDB): domain Bacteria; phylum Verrucomicrobiota; class Verrucomicrobiia; order Limisphaerales; family UBA11358; genus UBA11358. The sequence goes on along the minus strand of JANOBC010000377.1, from coordinate 2,774 downwards.
GCATTTCCGCAAAAACCGGCTAACTTCCGCGCATGGAACTTTTCAAAAAAATCCTCAAAGCCGCAGCGGATGGTCACGCGTCGGACATCCATATCAAGGTCGGCACGCCGGTCATTTTCCGCATCAGCCGCGAACTCGTTTCCATTGATTGCCCAATTCCTACCGAAGAATGGATGAATAACGTGATCGAAAAAATCACGCCCATTCACATGAAGAAAAAACTGGAGGAAGACCGCGAAGCCGACTTCTCCTATTGCAGCCCGGACGCGGGGCGTTTCCGCACGAATGTTTTTCAGCAGCGCGGTTCCTGGGCGCTAGCCATGCGCCATGTGAAGGCCACCGTGCCGAGCTTTGAACAACTCGGCCTGCTGGAAAGCATCAAGACGCTCGCGGAATCGCCGCGCGGCATCGTGCTGGTGGCCGGCTCCACCGGCTCCGGCAAATCCACCACGCTCGCGGCGATGATTGAGCACGTAAATGCCAATTTCAAAAAGCACATCATCACGCTGGAAGACCCGATTGAATTCGTTTTTGAAGATAACCAATCCGTCATCGAGCAGCGCGAAATCGGTTTGGACACGGCGAATTTTTATGGCGCATTGAAACACGTTCTCCGCCAAGACCCGGACATCATCATGCTCGGCGAAATGCGCGATGCGACCACGTTCAACGCGGCGATGAGCGCGGCGGACACAGGCCACTTGGTTTTCTCCACGTTGCACACGACCACGGCGGCGCAATCTATCACGCGCATCATGGACTTTTTCAAGGCAGACGAGCGTGAACAGATTCGCCGCCAGCTCGCGGGCTGCTTGCGCGGCGTTGTTTGCCAGCGCATGGTGCCGACGGTGGAAGGCAAGATGACGCCAGCTTTGGAAATTCTCATCAACTCGCCGCTCGTCAAAAAAATGCTCGAGGAAAACCGCCTCGACAAACTTACTGCCGCCGTGGAAACCGGCGTGGATGACGGCATGTGCACGTTCAACCAGTCACTCTTCAATCTGGTGAAAGCCGGACGCATCACGGAAAAAGAAGCGCTCGCGAAAGCATCGAACGCGCAGGCGCTGGAGATGAATTTCAAAGGCATCTTCCTCAACGAAGGCGGCCGCATCGTTAATTAAAAAATCATTCTCATCCTCATCGTCATCCCCAAATAAGACATGAGTCTGACGACGGGTTTTTCGCGACGTTGGATTTGGTGGAATTTTTTCTCTGCCGGACTGGAAGCCCGGATCTACAGCAGGCAAGGATGGCTGGATGCCTGAAAAACTTTGTTCTTGGACGAGTCAAAGGACTGTCCCACTCTTTTGCGCGTGGAACTGACCATTGCAGAAGTCCGTCGCGCCGTTCGCGCCGCGCTCGCCGAAGACCTCGGCAGCGGCGATGTGACCACGCTCGCCACCGTCCCCGTGAATGTGAAGTCCATCGCACTGATGAACGCCCGCGAGCCGCTTACCGTCGCTGGACTTGCGTTCGCCGAACTCGCCTTTCGCGAACTGTCGCCGAAGATTCAGATTAAGAAATTCGCCCGCGACGGCCAGCGGGTGAAAGCCGGTGCGTCGCTCCTGAAAATTTCCGGTTCCAGCCGCGCGCTCTTGAGCGCCGAACGCGTGGCGCTGAATTTTGTTCAACGCCTTTCCGGCGTCGCCACCGCCACGGCGGAGTTCGCTGATGCGGTTAAAAATACCAAGGCGAAAATTCTCGATACGCGCAAGACCACGCCGGGCTGGCGGCGGTTTGAGAAATACGCCGTGGCCTGCGGCGGTGGAAAGAATCATCGCATCGGCCTGTTCGACCTGGTGCTGATCAAGGACAACCACCTCGTCGCGTTGCAGAACGAAAAGCCGAACGCCATCGCCGCCGCCGTCACTCGCGCGCGTCAGAAATTTCCCAAGCTGAAAGTCGAAGTCGAGGCCGACACGCTGGCACAAGTAGCGCAAGCTGCCGATGCGGGCGCGGACATCATCCTGCTCGATAACATGACGACTGCGCAGTTGCGGTCGGCGGTTAAAATCGTTCGTGGCCGCGCGCAGACCGAGGCGAGTGGCGGCGTGAATCTGAAGACTGTGCGCGGTATCGCGCAGACGGGCGTGGGTTTTATTTCGGTGGGCGCTATCACGCATTCGGCGCGGGCGGTGGATATTGGGTTGGATTTTGAAAACTAAATTTAACCGCTAATCTGCGCTGATAAACGCTAATGAAGACTCTCCCAAAGGGCGTGGCGAAACGGAGCGCGGAGCATTGCTCCGGCGCCAGACGGCTTTGGCAGAGGTCTTGAAGGATTTTTTATTGGCGGCAATCAGCGCAGATTAGCGGTTCAAAAATGACGACTGACGCAATAATTTTATCGGCGTTGCGCGCGAATCCGGACGGGGTTTCCGGCGCGCAACTGGCGGAGCAACTGGCCATCAGCCGCGCGGCGATCTGGGCGCGGATGGATGACTTGCGCAAGGTGGGCTACGACATCGAGGCCGGGCCGCACTTTGGCTACAAGTTGGTGAACTGGCCGGACGCTTTGCACGCGGACGATTTGTTGGCGCGGCTTTCGTTGGTAAAGGGAGATTCGGTTGAGAGCAAATCAAACGGGGGAAATATTAGGGCTCGACGGAGTCTCGCCCCACCGAAAGTTGTTGGCCGCGACATTCAGGTGTTTGAGCAGACGACTTCGACCAATGACGTTGTGGAAAAACTCGCGCGCGATGGCGTGAAGGAGGGCGTGGTGGTTTTTGCGGAATCGCAGACGAAGGGCAGGGGACGGCTCGGTCGCGTGTGGC
>JANOBC010000376.1:0-7657 GCA_031411455.1 Limisphaerales bacterium | reverse complement strand
CCAGCCACTGCAAATGGAACGCGCAGTTTCATTGATCGGGAGCGCGGCAGGTTTCAATCGTGTTGGTGACTGGCTCAACGCCTCTGAACAGCCAGATGCAATCCACGCGTATCCGGCGCACCGGCGGCGTCACTGAAATGTTCGAGATTTCCGTCTTAATCGTGGCCGAGACAGTTTCCAAACCCGCGCCAGTCATCTGCAAGGCAACTGTCCGGTCGGGGAAATTCGTAGCCACCAGTTGATCCACCGCCGGGTAGCTGGACGTGTCCCACCGCGCGCTCCGCGCCTCCTCGAGGCGTTCCATCACCCGCCCGTTCGCCGCCATGTAGATTGAGTCTTTCACCGAAGCGTTCGTGCAGTAGATGTAGCCCGTCACAATCCCGCCCACCGTCAACCCCGTGATCGCCAGCGCTATCACCACCTCAACCAACGTCATGCCCGCCCGGCCACACAGCCGGCAGGAAATAATTTTTGGATGTGACAGCCTGATTTTCAAACGCGTTAATTTTGTCGTTGAATCGGAAGTATGCGCTACGAATGTTTGGCTCAACGTTTACAGCGCCAACGTAACACCACCCGCTCCACCCGCAAAGCGAATACTCACGACGGCGGCCACCACCCGCTTTAACGCCGGGCTTGACGGCATCGCAAAATCCTTCAAAGCTGAAACCATCAAACATTCGTTGCCAACGGCCTTGCGCGCGGCGGTTTCCAAACTGGAAACGCGGCGGCACCGGCTTGGCCGCAAAACCAATCCGCCGCCGCCCAAGCTGAACTGCGGACTCTTCGGCGCGGGGCAATTCTTCAACTACGCCTACGTCCCCGCCCTAAACCAAAAAAAATCCACGCTCGCCGTCACCGGAATTTTGGCGCGCGACCAATCGAAATTCAATGACGCCCAGCGCAGCCTGCGCTATGCCGCCGCGCATTTTTCCGAAGCGCAACCGTTGCTAGATTCCAAAATCTCCGCCGCGCTTATCCTGCTGCCCAACCACCTGCACTTTGAATTCGCGAAACGCGCGCTCGAAAATGGCCGGCACGTCTTCTACGAAAAGCCGCTCGCCAATTCCGTCGCCGACGCGCTGGCCTTGAAACGGCTTGCTGAAAAATCCGGGCGCGTGCTGATGACAGATTTCAACCAACGTTTCTTCGACCGCAATCGCGTCTTGAAAAATCTACTCGCGGAAAAACACCTCGGCCAACTCACGTCCGTCCACGCGTTTCACAATCAGGATTTGCGCGGCCTGCCGTCCTTCACCGCGCTGCACCGCGACCGCACCGGCGGCGGCGTGGTTCATAATGCGGGAATTCACTTCATCAATTTATTCCGGCATTGGTTTGGTGAAGCCGAAAAAGTAAAAGCCGTTTTCGAGAACCACGCCCTGCCCCGCGACTGCGGCGAGGACACCGCGCACTGCGAGTTTTGGTTCCGCGACGGCCTCACCGCCACGCTCGACGCCTCCCTCGCGAACGCCGTGGACACCACTTACGAACGCGTCCGCTTCATCGGCAGCGCTGGCGAAATCACCAGCGACCTGAAGAAGTGCAACGTCCTTCTCACGCCCAGCGGAAAGCGGCAGTTGAAAATTCCCTGCCGAGCGGAGATAATCAGCGACTCGGTTTTCCATGCGCTCGAACATTTCGCGTTGTGCGTGAAAAACAATTTGCGCCCGGAGACCGATGTGGACGACTTTATCCGAACCATGAAAACCGTCGAAGCCCTCACGCTCTCCGCCCAACGCGGCGAGTCCGTGACGCTTGCCGAGATCGAAAACAAATATGTCTGACGCCCCGCTTTCCAAAATCATGGACATCTCGCTGACGCGTTCGTGCAACTACGACTGTTCGTATTGCAACCAGCGCCAGGATCTCGACAAGCCCATGTTCGACATGAGCGAATCCAAGCGCAAAGTCGTCTCCAATAAACGCCGCTCCGGTGCCGAATGGATCGCCGGCCTCAACGCCTTTCCCTACAAGGCCGACTACGACAAACTGCTTTTCTCCGGCGGCGAGCCCAGCCTCCATTCCGACTTCGCCGACATCGTCAGTCAGGTCAAAGGTTGGCGCTGCAAAGTCATTGTCACCAACTTGAGCTTCGACGTGGCCAAGCTCATCGCCGCCTGCCGCAAGGAAAACACCCGCGTCATCGTTCAGCCCTCCTACCATTTTGAATTTGCTGATTTCGAGGAGTTCACCGGCAAGCTGGACCAACTCCGCGCCGCTGGCTTCTTGAGCAACTTCATTCCCGCGTCCATCGTCCACCTGCCCGACCGCGAAGACGGCGTGGAGATCCGCGACAAGTTTCGCGCGCGTGGTTACAACGCCGCCCTCTACCGCTTTGAAGGTTACTACAAAGGCAAATTTTCCTACGCGCCGCTCGATGGCTTTGGCGGCATCAAGGAGACCAAGGAAGTTTTGTATTCCAGTTGCGTCCAGCCCGTGAAGCCCAATGGCGACATCGTCTTCTGCACCACCGACACCTATTCCGAAAACTACATTTCCTACGGCAACATCTGCGATCAAAAGTTTGCCCCCATCCCGCGCGAGATCAAAATCCAGAACTACGGCCATCGCCACATCTCCGCCGCCTCCTGGACACGGGCGCGCAACGCCCAATCCGGCGAACCCATCTGGCAGGGGAAAAATTTTCGGCATCGCACCCCGATGAACCAGGTCCGCACCTTTCTCGAAGTGAAAAATTATTCCTGGCTCGCCAACGCCAAGCACCTCGTCAACTCCATCCAGAACAAGGTGAAAAAAGCCGACGCCGTGAACCAGACCAACCTCGACTGATTCCGCCGCAACCCCAAGCCGTCCGTTCCGCTTGGCGGGACCGACGGCTTGGGTTTTGAAACCCATCCACGCTCATCACCGGCTTTCCTTGGAACCTTTTTCCAGCAGCCGCTTCGTCAGAAAAACCAGCCCGGCCATCTGCACCCATTCCGAAACGAGGTTGCCGACGACCTGTCCCCATTTGCTGTTCACATCCAGCTTGGAAAACAGCACCGCCCAACCGATCCCCGTAATGCCCAGAAAGATCAGCAGCGAGTGACGCCACAAAAAATCCAGCACCGGATTCTTGAGATGACCAACCACCCGACGGCTTTCAGCGGAATGTGCCTCCAGCAGATATTTCGTCCCGAGGATGATGACCACCGAACCACTCCAATCTGCGATGGCGTTGCCGAAGAACGAACCGAGATGCGTGTTCGGGTCGGAGAAAAAATAAAAAACCACCCAGAGCGTCAGCAGCGTGAGGCTGACGAGGGTGAGAGAATGGTGATAAAAAAATCCACGGCGCTGCTTCGTTTCAATCATCACGGGAATGTGCCGGTGGGTTTGCTTTTGGCAAGCCTGCGCGCAGCCGGCAAAGCGGATTCTCCTAAAAAAAGAAAGTGGGCAGCTCCCAGCCGCCACCCATCCGCAAAAGCAAAAACCGCCCGGCTGGCACCGGGCGGTCTCCTAAACTGGATTGGAATCAATTCTTCTTCTCCGTCTTATCCACCTTCTTTTCCGCCGCCGCCGGTTTCACTTCGATGCTCGACGCGCTCATCGAGTAATGCACCGTCACCTTATCGCCGACCTTGGGCTTGGCACCCTTCGTCCCGGCATCCGTGGCGATCTGAAACTTCTCCTCGCCCTTCTTCAGGACGACGATGTAAGTCGGGTTCACCTCCAGCACCGCGCCGGTGACTTGATAATCTTTGGCCTCCGCCGCCATGACGTTGGTCGCCGCGAAGCTGGCCGCCGCGACCAACAAGAGTGTCAGGATCAATTTTTTCATAAGTATATTTTGATTGAATGATTTTCCGGGAACACTGCCAGCCTGCCAAAACCCTTATCCCATTCAAGCAATAAAAAAACTCCGCTTCACCTCATCGTTTTGAAAAATGTCGCGCGAAGCTCGCGAAGTCAGCGAAGGAAAAACCAAAGATGTATTCGCCCCTTCGCAACCTTCGCGCGACTCTTCTTTTGAAATGATACCACGCCCTTATTTTGCGCTGGCAGTTGCCGGTGCATGAAATACTTTGGCAGCCATGTCAAAGCAACTTGGTGGCCTCTGCGTGGCGGGACTGTTCCTGGCAGCTCGCGTTTCAGCGGGCGAAATTGAATCGTTGCTGCAAACTGAAATGTCGTCGCACCACGTCGCGGGCATGGCATGCCTCGTCATCAAGGACGGCCAGACGCTCACGCACTTCTACGCGGGTGACGCGAATCTGGAATGGCAGACGCCCGTGGATGCGGACACGGTGTTTGAAATCGGGTCGGTGTCCAAGCAGTTCGCCGCCGCCGCCATTCTCCTGCTGGCCGAGGACGGAAAACTTTCCGTGGACGACCGCCTCACGAAATTTTTCACCAACGCCCCCGCTGCGTGGACGAACCTCACTGTGCGCCATCTGCTCACGCACACGTCGGGGCTGAAAAACTACGACGGACTGGACGGTTTCGAGATGCGGCAACATCTGACGCAGGCGCAATTCATCGCGCGGCTCGGGGCGCAGCCGGTGAATTTTGCGCCCGGCGAAAAGTGGGCTTACTGCAATTCCGGCTACAACCTGCTCGGCTACATCGTGGAAAATGTCAGCGGGCAGAAGTATTGGGATTTTTTGCAGCAGCGCATTTTCACGCCGCTGGCGATGACGCACACGACGCGACGCGATCCCTGGCTCGTCATCCCGCACCGCGCGATGGGCTATGAATTCAAGGACGGCAACTATAAACAACGCGACTACGACCTAACGGAATTGTTCGCGGCGGGCGCGATTGTCTCCACCGCTGAAGACGTGGCGAAATGGGATGCGGCACTGCTGGGAAATAAATTATTGAAAGAATCATCGCGGCAGTTGTGGTGGACGGCGGCAACCTTGAAGAACGGGAAGAACGTGGACAACCCGCGCCACGGCGAACCCGGCAGCTACGGCTTCGGCTGGTTCATCAGCACGGTGAACGGCCATCGCAACATTGGCCACAGCGGCATCACGAGCGGCTTCTCGGCGGCGAACGAACTATTTCCCGAAGACAAACTGGAGATCCTCATCCTCTCGAACACGGATGAAGGCGTGTTCGCTGGAAATCTGGCGAACAAAGTTGCTGGGAAATTGCTATCCACTCGCCGCCAATGAAATTACAACTCCTTTGAAATGGCCTTGCTCCGATTTGGTGGACAGGGAGTGAGTGCATGAGGCATGGGTATTTTTAGTTGAGTTGGTTTTCAAAATCCACAGGGGATTTGAAACCGAGGGCGCTGTGGAACCGCTCGCGGTTGTAAAAGACTTCGATCCATTCAAAGATGGCCGCTCGGGCTTCGGCCCCGGGCAACGATGCACCAGTTCGCGTTTGAGGCTGCTCCAGAAGCTTTCCATCGTCCAGAACCTGCCGGTGTTGGGATTGAGGCAATTCCGCGCACTGAAAACCTGCTGCCCTTGCGTAGCAGTCATCGAGCGGGCTGGTGGCGAAAAAAGGCTGAAGATGGCGATCAGCCAAACGAACTTGCTCAAGCCATTAGATGGTTGCCACCAATTCATAAACCATAATAAAAATGGAGGGGTCAACCACCCGCGAGCACCATGTTCTTCAACGTCGGCGAAGCCACGCCGCCTTTTATCTCCTCGGTCACGGCAAACTTGCCAGCGACTTTGATGAGCGACTTCGTCTTGAATTCGATCCGCACATTCCCCTGCTCATCCACGCGGAACACGCCCGCGTCCACCGGCGTCGTGCCGTTGTCCAGCACCCAAAGCTGATAATCGCGGTCAGTGGGCAGCGGCTTGAGATTTTGCACGACGAACACGCCCGCTTGCTTGCGGTCATCCCACAACGAGACGGCCACGGCTTTCGGCGCGTCGGTCAACAGCGAGCCGAGCATGGCGATGCGGAGATTGGCCAGCCGGTTCGTGGCCTGCAACGCCAGCACGGTCTGCTGCAAATCATTCGTGGCGGATTGCAACGTGGCGGCGAGTGCGTTGAGCGAATTGATTTGCTGCTGCTGCGCGGCCAGCTCCTGCTTTTGGCCGGTGGATTCATGTTGCTGCGCCAAGACCTGCCGTTTCAGCCGGCTGTCCTGGGCAAATAACATCATGCACAACACGGCCAGACACGCGGTCACCGCCCACGGAAACCAAGCGAGCCAACCAGTTTTCCGTTCCGGCAGGGAAATTATTTTTTGTTTCTCCGCAACCCGCCCAAGAATTTTAGCGCGCAACTGCGGCGGCGGTTCGAAGGTGGGAACGGAACCGGCCAGCGCACCCGTCGCCACGCTCAAGCGGGCGACGTAGGCCTGCAATTCAGGATTGGCCTGCAACCGCTGCTTAAATTCGCGTGCCTCATCCGGCGTCAACGCGCCGAGGACGTGCAACGCGGCCTGCTCTTCCATGCGTTCGTCAATCATAGCAAGCCCTCCAGTTGATCGCGTAATTTCAGCAGGCCGCGGCGGATGCGCGCCTTGATGGTGCCGAGCGGCTCGTTTAATTTTTCGGAAATCTCGTGTTGCGTCAGGCCGGAAAAATACGCCAGTTCAATGGCGTGGCGCTGTTCGGCGGGCAGTTCGCCGATGGCGGACTGGATAATCTTGGCCTTGTCATGGCCGTGGACGGCTTCGTTGGCCGTGTCGGCCACCTCATTGGTGATGGCCAGCTCCGCACCGGCCTCCTCCGCCAACCGGCTGCGGCGTTGCGAGGCGCGGATGCGGTCAATGGCTTTGTTCCGCGTCAGCGTCGCCGCCCAGCTTGATGCCTTGCCCAGCTTGGGGTCGAAACGTTCGGCCTTTTCCCAAATCTGCACGAACGTTTCCTGCAGGACATCTTCGGCCTCGTTGGAGTTATTCAAGATTTTGCAAGCAACGGAAAACATCAGGGTGGAATAACGATCGTAAAATACCCCGAAAGCATCGCGATCTCCCACCCCGATGCGCCGGAGCAGTTCGTCATCCAAGTCGGGTGTCGTTTCGTCGTTCACGCGTTCAAAAAAATACAGCACCGACCGCACCGGCTGCGGGTAAAATACCTTAAATAAGGGCAGGGCATTGTTGTATGCGTTCAGTGTCATATCAAATCGGGCAGCGACTGACAAGCGGCCATGTTCAACAAGTGAACGACTGGCCGAGCCAAATAGATGCAATTTTTTAATTGCATCCAAATTGATTCCGCAGACGATTTACCTGCAAATAGTTAATCTGTCCGTTATTGAACATGAACAAAAACGAAAAAACTCTGAAATCAGGCTTAACCGCCTTGATTCACTGGTTCGACACCGATTACGGCAACACCGACCTTGCCGCCATCCGCGCCAAGCCGGACAAAGTGGAGTTCATTCGTGTGCTGCCTTTCATTTTCTTGCACCTTGGCTGCCTCGGCGTTTTTCTCGCAGGTTGGAGCTGGTTCGCCGTGGGCGCGGCGGTGGTTTTGTATCTCGTGCGGATGTTCGCCATCACCGGGTTTTATCACCGCTACTTTTCCCACAAAACTTTCAGCACCTCGCGCACGGCGCAGTTTCTTTTCGCCGTGCTAGGCGCAACCGCGGTTCAACGCGGCCCGCTCTGGTGGAGCTACCAGCACCGCCATCACCACAAACATTCCGATGACGAGGAAGATGTCCATTCGCCGCACCAGCGCGGCTTCTGGTGGTCGCACATCGGCTGGATCACGAGCGCGCGGAATTT
>JANOBC010000375.1:0-13332 GCA_031411455.1 Limisphaerales bacterium | reverse complement strand
TGGATTTGCGCGGACATGCTGTAAAATCGCTGGGCTGTTTTTTCTGAGCGCGCCAACATCAAATCGGCAATCGCCCGTGCGATGCGCCCATTGCCATCTTCAAACGGATGGATGGTGACAAACCAGAAATGTGCCAGTGCTGACTTCATGACCGGGTCAAGATCCGACGAAGCGTTGCACCACTTCATGAAGCGGGACATTTCTTTTTTCAACCGGTCGGATTCCGGCGCTTCGTAGTGAACTTTCTCATTACCGATGGGACCGGAGACAACCTGCATGGCCCCGCTTTGTTTCGTTCGCCACGCGCCAACCGTGATACGACGCATTCCGCTGCGGCCGGTGGGAAACAATGCGGCGTGCCAGTCGAACAGCCTTTCTGTCGTCAGAATCTTTTCATAATGGCGGGTGGCATCGAGCATGACTTCAACGATGCCTTCCACGTTGCGGTCAACCTGTGGTAACGCGCCGATATCCAGCCCCATGCGTCTGGCCAGCGAGGAACGCACTTGGCCGGCGTCCAGTTTTTCACCTTCGATCTCGCTGGTCTTCACCACGTCCTGAGTGAGTGTTTGCAACGTGGCTTCCTCGCGGAGTTGAAACCCCAAGGCCTCCATGCGGCCAAGCAGTCGGCCCTGCAAATGGCGCACTTCGGCCAGCAGGCCAGTCAGCGCCGCCTGATTCCATGTAAATTCGGGCCATTCTTTGTGTTCGTGGATATACATATATTCTCCGCAAAATGTAATGAGATTGTATCATTTATTCGCCGCATTTGGCAATGGCAATCACCGCACTATATGCGGTGATTAAACGGCCTATTCTCCGCACGCTTTTGAGGCTGGTCAACTTGGGGGATCTGGCATTAGCGTGATTCCTGAAGAATTTTCGCTGCGCGCGGTGGCAAATCTGAAAACTTCTCGCCTTGCGTGTTTTCCGCGCGCTGCGGAAATTCAGAATTCGGCCTATGTTTTTGCCGAGCGCGCCAGGCAAGGCCACCCAAAAAATCTTCGCCAATTCAGTTCAGACATGGTTTCAAGGTCAAGCAGAGTAAGGAAATCAATAGTCTTGAAATTTAGGTCCAGCGCCGGCGGCCCGCAGATTTTTGCTCCCAGCGTCAGGTAAGCGCGCAGCAGTTTTGGAATTTTCACCGGCTCGGCAGCGAGTTGGAGCATCGAGCATTCGTGAATCGGAAGCGGTTGGGTGCGCCATTGCGAAGCCACAAGATGTTTGCGGCACAGATCAGCATAGGCGGATGCGCCTGCGGCCGGGTCTTGTGACGTGAGGGAACTGCACCCGAAAAGATACCGCGCCTTGTGTTGCCGAGCGTAGTCGGCAATGCCTTTCCACAGCAGACCGAGGACGACCAGGTTGCGGTGCTGCGGATGGACACAGGCGCGACCCAGTTCAAGCATCTCGTCGCGGAACGGCTCGAAGGTTTCAAAGTTAAATTCCTGCGCGCAGTAATAGCCCAGATTTTTCGCCGCATTGTTTCCGGTTTGCAACCGGTAAGTGCCAACGATGGTGGCGGATGGCCGATGCTCCACGACCAAGTGATCGCAAACGGCGTCGAAGGGATCTTCGTCGAGTCCGGTCGCGTAGGATTGTTCAAGGCCCTCGTTGAGTTCGAGATTGAAAACCTGAAAGCGCAGGGTTTGGGCGGCGCGAACATCGTCGGAATTTCGCGCCAGCCGAGTGACATAATTCGCTGGCGAACTAACTAGCAAGCGAATCGATTCAAAAGTTGTTTTCACGGCGCTCATTTTTTCAGATCCAGATTTCAGAATGATGAAGATCGGGTTAATTCTGTCTGGCAAGTTGGTCGCCGCCGGAAATCAAACCTTACAACTAAATCAATCCATGTTTGCGCGGAGCTGTTTCCTGATTCGCTCACGCGCTTCGTCTGAAAGCTGCTGCGGAACAGCCGCAGTCACTTCGTCAGGATGTGAATGCACGACCTTGTGGACAAAAGCGATCTGTTTCCCGTAACGACTGCACCATTTGCAAAGCACGAGATGGATGCGCAGCCCCAACCGCTGACGCCACGTTAACGGATGGTCAAGTGCCTCGGATTGCAGGCGCGCCGCTGCCTGACAGCTTGGCGATAGTTCCGCCAAGCTGCTGACAAGCCTTCTCGGTATGTTAACAAGCCAATTCATTGTTATTTGCCCTGCAAATCATGACTAAATCGCAAATCTGCGGTCGCATTCTGACATGATGGTAGTTTTGCGATACCAGTTCGTCGGGCAAAATGGGGAAATCCTTACAGATTTTTATTATCGGCGGTTTTTAAGTGCTGAACGATGCGCTGCCGGGCTTCTGCCGACAACCCGCGACCGGGCAAGGTTTCATCCTGGTGGCTTGCCTGAGGGCAAGCGCGGTGAAGGAACTTTAATTGTTTGTCATAACGCTCACACCAGACGCAGATCAGAAAATGCAGCCGCATTTTTAGCCGTGTGCGGAAGGGCAGCGGCTGTTCCAACGACTGCGACGCCAGCCGCGAAATCTCCGTGCAATGAGGCGTGTGCTGCCAAGCCCAGACCACCCAGCGTTCTTTTATAGAGGCGATAATTTTCATTCCGCCTCCTTGTCTTTGCCAAACCAGTTGGTTTCCAGACAGCGGCGCAGCGCCATGCGCGCGCGATGCAACATCACCCAGAGATTGCTTTCGGAAATGCTCAACAGATTGCAAATCTCTTTGCTCTCAACGCCGTCCACTTCGCGCAGGTTGAAAACGGCGGCGACGTTTTTCGGCAGCTTGTTCGAGCAATCGTGGAAGGTCTTCCAAAAGACTTCACTGTCGAGGCTCGCTCCGGGACTCGACCATTCCAGCGGACCGAGTTCGTGAATCCAGCCGTCTTTGAACAGGCCATCGGGAATAAAGCGGTCGCTTTCTTCGTCCGAGTAAAATTCCATGTCGGTGAAGGAAGTTTCGCGGCTGGCCTTGCGATAGTAATCATATATTTTGTTTTTGAGGACGCCCACCAGCCAGCTCTTTTCCGCCGATTTGCCCTGAAACGATTTTCCACCTTTGAGCGCGGCCAGAAAAGTTTCCTGCACCGCATCTTCCGCCTTGGCCGGGTCGCGCAGGCGGATGAGCGCATACTTGAAAAGATAATCGCCATGCAACTCCACCCAGCTTTCCGGGTCGGAAAGTCCGCCGGTTGCGGCGGGCGTGCCATCAGCCAAGTGGGCTGAGCTTGAATCTTTATCCATGCGAAAAGTTTGGCGAATTGTTAAAAAAAAGCAAACTTCGTCGCGGTTCGGCTGGCGCGGCTCGCTTTTTTGTAAGGATTTTCTCAGCGGCGCGACTAAAGTTACGAATGATTGCCATCATCAGCGGAACCAACCGACCCGGCAGTAATACGCGCAAAGTTGCCGCGCGCATTGAGGCCAGCTACCAGAGCCTTGGCGTGAAAACGCAGTTGCTCGATCTCGCGGAACTGCCGCCGGAAATTTTTTCGCCGGGTGCCTACGCCGAAAAACCGGCGGCGTTCAAAAAATTTACCGACGCCATTCTCGCTGCCGACGGCCTCGTGGTAGTGACGCCCGAATACAACGGCGGCGTGCCTGGCATCCTGAAATACTTCATTGATATGCTGCCGTTCCCGGAAAGTTTTGAGCATCGTCCCGTTTGCTTCGTCGGATTGGCTGCCGGTATCTGGGGAGCACTCAGACCCGTCGAACAGTTACAGGCCATCTTCGGCTATCGCAACGCCTACATTTTTCCCGAACGCGTTTTTATGCCCGGCGTCGGCAAGCTGCTTAATGCTGCGGGCGATTTCGCGAATCCAGAAATGGAAAAACGCTTGGAAAAACAGGCGGGTGGATTCGTCGGCTTTGTGGACAAACTGGGTGCAAAAAAAATGTAAGGAATGTTTAGCCACAACGACCAACCCTTGCGGCGAAAATTATTTCCGCAAAAAAACACATTAAATTATGACAATTAGATCAAACGCACGTTTCCTTTCCGGCCTCACTTTGTTTTTAGCGATTGCCGCCGGGTCGTTCCTGCTCCGTGCCGCCGAACCGCCACAAATGGGCGCTGCCGCGCCGGACTTTACCCTCAAAACCATGGACGCGAAGTCCGTGACCTTGAGCGCCGAGACCGCCAAACTCCCGGTCGTGTTGATCGTGCTGCGCGGCTGGCCGGGCTATCAATGCCCGCTCTGCACGCGGCAGGTGCATGAATTTGTCGAACAGGCCGGGGCTTTTGAAGGCAAGGCGCGCGTCATCATGGTTTATCCCGGCAAGTCAGAAAATCTTGAAACCCACGCCGAGCAGTTTCTTAAAGACAAACAATGGCCGAAAGATTTCATGTTCGTCACCGACCCTGACTATGCCTTAACAAAAAGCTACGGCTTGCGTTGGGAAGCTTCCGGCGAAACTGCCTATCCGTCCACGTTTCTGATTGATAAAAAGGGCATGGTGCAGTTCGCCAAAATCAGCAAAAGCCACGGCGGTCGCGCAACCCCGGCGGAAACCCTCGCGGCGCTGGCAAAGCTCCAGTGATCGCCACATTGCTAATCCTTGGCGGCGTTTACGTCATCTGCGGGTTTTTATTTGCCGTGCCGTTCGTTTTGATTGGCGTCAAAAGGATTGATCCGCACGCAGCGCACGGCTCGTGGGGATTTCGCCTTTTGATTTTTCCCGGGACGCTGGCGTTCTGGCCGCTGCTGCTGCGCCGCTGGACAAAGGGCGTTCACGCGCCGCCCGAAGAATGTAACGCACACCGCGCGGCGGCGGGTGCTGGTCATTCATCACCCGTCACTCGTCACTCCCCATGATCCGCCCGCTGCGCCAACGCCATCGCCGCATCGTCATCGCGCTGGGAATATTTTTACCGGTGGCGTTCGCCATTGGTATTGCGGCGCGCAGGCCGATTCCGGTTGCCGGCGAACTGCCGTCATCATTGGCAATCGCCATGCAACCATTTGAAAAAATTGAATGGCAGCGAACCGATTTATTCGAGAAATCTAAAATCCAAGTCCGGCTGTCGCGCGAACATTCCGGCGCCGGAAAATTTGCCGTGTCGTTTACCGCCGCAACCGATTTTGTAAAACCGGACTTGCTGGTCTATTGGTCGGCTGGAAATCAAAACCTCACAAATGCCCTGCCGGACGATGCGATTCTCTTGGGCGCATTCAACTCGCTACAACTGTCGCTGCCCGAAATCGCCAAAAAGTCAGACGGCACGCTCGTATTGTTCAGTCTGGCCGACAACGAAATTGTGGATGTGTCGAGGCCCATTCAGATCAATGATTCAACCAAGTAACGATTCAACGAACTCATGTCCGTCAATTACACCGCTGTTCAATGGAATCGCCAGAAGAAGTTTTACGACTTCGCGTTGGTCGGCGGCGTTGCTTTGTATCTATTGGCGTTTAGTGCGGTGACGAAAATTTTATTTCCGCTCGTCACCGAGGAGATTTTGCTGATGCGCGCCTTCGGCACGGCGGCATTTCTGCTGCTGCACATCATTTTGTGCATCGGGCCGCTGTGCCGGTTGAATCCGAAATTTTTGCCGCTGCTCTACAACCGCCGTCACGCGGGCGTCACTTGTTTTCTGCTCGCGCTGGTCCACGCCGTGCTGGTCGTGGCAACCTATCACGCGGGCGGCAACATAAATCCTCTCTTGAGCATTTTCGTTTCCAGCCCGCTGACGCACTCGGTTGCTGGCGTGCCGTTCCAGCCGCTCGGATTTTTTGCGCTCGTGATTTTATTTTTGCTGGCGGCGACGAGTCACGATTTCTGGCTCGCCAACTTGACCGCGCCGGTTTGGAAAGCGTTGCACCTGGCGGTCTATTTTGCCTACGCGCTGCTCGTGCTGCACGTCACCTTTGGCACGTTGCAAGGTGAGGCGAGTTGGTTTTATGTCGCGGCCATGGCAGCAGGTTTCACAACCGTCCTTGGCTTGCACATCGCAGCGGCGCGCAAAGGAATTTCATTCGATGAAGAATTAAAAATTAAAGCCGACGATGAATTTGTGGACGCTGGCGCCGTGGCCGACATTCCCGAAAACCGCGCTCGCATCGTCTGCGTGTCCGGCGAGCGAGTGGCGATTTTCAAATGCGACGGAAAAATTTCCGCCGTCTCAAATGTCTGCCAGCATCAAAACGGTCCGCTCGGCGAGGGGAAAATCGTCGCAGGTTGCATCACTTGTCCGTGGCATGGCTACCAGTATTTGCCGGAGACGGGCGCATCACCGCCGCCGTTCGCGGAAAAAATTCCAACCTTTAACGTGCGGGTAAAAAATGGCCGCGTGTGGATTCATCCCCAGCCAAATCCGGCGGGCACCAAGGCAGAACCGGCCTTGATCGAAACATGAACGACGACTTTTACATTGGTTGGGAGGCCAAATCCGCGCCGGGCATCGGCAGATTTGTGCGCGTGGCTGCGTTGACACTGATGCTTGCCGCTTCTGGACTGGCGCTGGCATTTGCCACGGCGCAACACAACATCGGCGCGAGCATTTTTGAATGGGGCACGGTGAAAAAGTTTTCCGGCGTTTTGAAGCTTGAGCCGTATCCGCATATCCTCGTGCGGCGACCCGGCGCAATCGGCGCGCAAAATAATTTTTCCACTTACTATCTCGTCGCGCCGTTCAAGTTCGGACTGGATCGCGAAAAACTTTCCGCGCTTGACGGCAAAAATGTTTCGTTGCAAGGCACGCTGATTTATCGCGGCAACCAGACGATGGTGGAGGCACTGCCGGATTCCATCAAGGCGACGGAAAAACAATTTCCCAATTTGACAGGCACAGAAACGATTCCCCTTGGCCACCAGACGCTCGCCGGCGAAATCGTGGACAGCAAATGTTTTCTCGGCGTGATGAATCCCGGCCAGCTTTTGCCGCATCGCGCGTGTGCCATCCGCTGCATCAGCGGCGGCATTCCACCGGTGCTGCTCGTGCGGCAAACGAACGGCGCGGCGATTTATCTGCTGCTCGTTTCCGCCGAGGGCAAGCCGGTCAATCAACAGGTGCTCGACCTCGTGGCCGAGCCGGTGCGGATCACCGGCGAGGTGGAAAGACAAGGTGAGCTGCTGATTCTGCGCGCCGATCCGTCAACCTATCGCCGCGTTGAATAAAATCAGTCGAATGAATCCGCTTCACTCACAGCGTCTGATTCGCCAGCGCGGCTTGAAGATTTTCCTTGGTGTTGTCGGCCTCATATTTCTGTTCGCGTTCACGGCGCTGCACGCGTTTCCCGGTTTGTTTGCCAAGTTCGATGATCCGGCACGGCTTAGAGCCACGGTTCAAATCTTGACGACGAACGGTTTTACGCTGCGCTGGGTGGAGAAAATTGCGGCGACGAATCAGGCTGGTTTCAACTTGGTTTTTGTCCACGGCTCGCCGGGCGGCGCCGGCGTGTGGGCAACGCAGTTTGAAACCCTCGCCACCAACGCGAATTTATTCGCTTACGACCGTCCGGGATTTGGAAAATCCCAGCCGGTGTTGACGCAGCCGCATTTGCAGATGCAAGTGGACGCGCTGATGACCTTGCTGGCGGGTGCCACGACCAATCGCGTTCTGCTCGTTGGTCACAGTTACGGCTCGCCCATCGCGTTGCTCGCGGCGCTGGAACATCCTGGCAAAATTCGCGGCGCGTTGCTGATTGGCGGAGACGTTGATCCCGCGCAGGAAAAACCGTGGTGGGTGCAATACGTTTTCGGCTGGCGCATCACCTCGTGGATGCTGCCGCGCGCGTTGCGCCAGTGCAACCGCGAGATGCTCACGGTGCGCGCCGACCTCGCGGCCATGGAACAAAAGTTGCCGCAGCTTGCCGTGCCCGTGATGATGTTGCATGGCAACTGCGATCCGCTCGTGCCGGTGGAAAACGTCGCGTGGCTGGAGCAGCAACTTGGCGCGTTGGGAAAAACCAACTTGTTTGAAAAAATTATTTTGCCGGGCGTGAATCATTTTATTCCGTGGGAACATCCTGCCGAGGTTGAGCGCGCCTTGCGCCAACTGGATCAAATGGCCGGCCTTCAAAAAATCACGAATTCTCCGGCCCGTTGATTTGGCCGGGCATCCCTATTTTTGTAAGGAAATGCGGGCATTGGCGACAAACCTTTGCGATCACAATTAACAAAAATCCAGCATGAAAAAATCCGCTCCCAAAAATTCCCGGACTGAAACCACCCTTTCAGAAGAAAATCAAATGGCTTACGACCAGGAAGTGAACCGTCGTGCCTATGAACTTTGGGAGGCGGCAGGCGGTCAGCATGGGGACGACCTGCGCCACTGGCTCGCCGCCGAGCGCGAAGTGAAGGGCCGCTATCAAAATGCGAAGCCGCTGTAAGCCGATGCCTATTCTAAAATTCACTGCCGGACAATGTCCGGCATTTTCTTTTATCGGGTTGCCTTCAAAGCGTGAAAGATGACCAGCACGGCCGAGACCGGCACAAAAAGCGGTGTCAGCAGCGCGGTGAGCACGGCAAATCCAACCTTGCGCTGATGACTGGACTCGGCGGGCAAATGATTAAATCGTTTTCCGCCCGCGAACGGCGCAAACCACAGTTTCAAAAACAGCTGGAATGATTCGCGGTAGCGCCTGCCAAAATTATTTCTGGCTGCGTCCGCCGTAGGTGCCGCTGTGTGGGAATCAAAATCGTGGAACCCGGTTCGGATGACGCCGATGTCTTCATATTTTTCCGAACCGGATTTGAAGGAGATGGTTTCGGGAAATTCCAATTCGCGATGGGCGGCTTCGGTTAGGAGCAAATATTGTGCGGCCTGGACGGAATTTTTCAGCAGCCGGTGGACGATGATGACGTCCGTGCCGGCGAGTTCGCTGAATTGCAGGACGCGGTGAAACAACACCGTGCCGCTGTGGACGATGATTTTCAAACGCAGTTTTTCGAGATGCGTGCAGGCGTGACAGGTGCAGGTGTTGGAGCGCCCAAGCTGCGCCAGCTTTTCGCGGAAGCACTGAAAAAATTCCAACAGCTTGCGGCTGATGTCGGCGCGGATTTCCTGCCAGCGCGCGGCGTCCTCCGGCTTGCGGCAGAAAAGAAAAATGGCGTCGCCCTCCAGCTTGGCCACTTCGAGCGGCGCTTCGACTTGATGGATGATGGATTCCACCAACTCGATGATCAGCGTCTGGCTGTGCGCCAGCGTCTTGGCATTGGCGGTCATGAAGCGGGTGTAGCCGCTGATATCCGCGATGATGAGCAGCGCCGGTTCGGGGACGGATTTAGTTGAAATCATCTGGGATAAGTCGGAAGTGACGCCGAAATCTTTACGGGGCGATCGTGCGATAAAATCTCCGGGTCAACGGCGCGTTGGTGTCGCGGAAAAGCTGCGCGCCGACGACGTTGGTCACACTGCGGAGCGTCGTCCAGTTCACGAGGTTGGTGGAAACTTCCACGCGGTAGATGCGATTGGTTTGCGTGGAAAAGGTGAATTCAAAATTCGTTCCGTTCCAGCGCGGCGCGGTCAACAGCGACGGTAGCGGCGGGACGGCAGGCGGTTGCACGGTGTCAATGATGGCGCGATACCCGGCCAGCGTGGTGTTAAAATCCGTCGTGCCGTATTTTTGTTCGTTCACCAAAATCTGCCACGGCTGGTGCGTGGGGGAATTCGTCACGCCATTGATGATGACAAACGTAGGCTGGCCACCGGACTGGAACATGAAGCGCACGGGGTTGATGCTCGCGCCGTCGTAATCGTTGACGACGGGGTTGAATGCCTGCTGCGTGACGAAATTATCCGTGGACGTCTGATACGCGGAGTTGGCCTCCTGGTTAACCGCGATGTGCAGCACCGGCACGCCGTAGGGATTGCCGCCGCGCGCGCGATACCAACTGACGATGTTGTTGCTGACCTGCGGCGCAGCGGCCACGCAATACGGACACCACACCGCGAACCATTCGAGGAACACGATACGCCCGGCGAAGTCGCGGATATAAGCGCGCCCGCCTACCGGCACGGTCGTCCCATCGGGCCGCGTAAAGGCTTTGCGCGCGATGAAATAAAAATTATTCGTGACGACTTGGCCGGCTTGGTAGAGCTGGGCGTTGGCCGCAGGCTTGATTTCAAAAAAAAGTAATGCGAGCAGCAGCGGACGAGCGAGTTGTTTGAACCAGCGGTAGAAACAGTTTGTTTTCATAAATTTATTTGTGGTTGAGGCTAGTATTCACATGACCAGGCGAGCTGAACCGAGAGCCACGAGCGATCGCGGTAAAGATTGGTGAACGGGCGCGTGCCGACCTGCACCGCCTCGTAATCCGTCCAGCTCGGCGCGACGGCGAGATGGAAGGAATTATTTTTCCCTGCGTAGCGCACGCCGAGCCCGCCCTGCCAGATTTTCAAACCGGGCGCGGCGGTAGAAATGAAGAGGGAGATTTCAATATCGCCGCTGTCGGTGTAGTAGAGGCCGGAGAGGCTGACCGACCAGCGCGGGACGAATTCGTATTCGAGCGTCGCGCCGACGTTCCACGCGCGGAGCGTGGGGTTCTCGTGCGTGTAACCGCCGGTCACGCGGAAGACCCAGGCTTCGCCCGGCGCAAAATTCAAGCCGCCGTGATACGCGTAACGCGGGGCGCGTCCCGAGGTCATCGTGATTTGAAATTCGTTCAGCAAGCGCAGGCGTTTCGTCAGCACATTCTCGAAGCGCACGGACGGCGCGTAAGTGTTCAGCTCTTCGCGGCTGTGAACGGCCTCGCCCGCGACCGAATCGAACTCGTAGCCGGGTGCGATTTGGTCGTGGGCGTGGGAAAAATTCACTTCCGCAAAACCCGTTGTGGGCAGGTATTCCCAGCGGAGGCCGGTCGCGAGGTTGAACCCCTGTGGATCGGGCGAGTCGTAGCCCGGCACAAAATTGAACTGCTGCCGGTAATAATTTCCCAGCCACAGCGACCGGAAATCCGTGAAGCCGTGATACGCTCCGCCACCCAGCGAAACCGTCAACGGCGCGCCGAGCTTCTGCCGCAAGCCAACCTGCACGGCATCGTAATTTTCCTCCAGCGACTCGGCGTAACCCAGAAAATCAAACGCCGCGTAAGGCTCGTAGTCAACCGCGTAATGATTGTGCGTGTAACTCAAGCTGCCTTCCGTGCCGCCTTGTTGCGCGCTGACATTTGCGGTGATGGTTTGCAACTTAACGTCCATCGCAAACATCCCCTCGTAAGCGATTCCCGCCTTGAACGTCAGCGGCGCACCGGCAGCCTGACTGACGCCGCGCGCCGCCGACTTATTTTCCGGCGGCTTGATCCCATCAATCACGGCGCGCAATTTCTTGGAACCTTCATAGCCCGCCATCCGATAGACAATGCGGTAATCCGGCTTATCCGCCGTGGCGTGCGTGCCATCAATCACCACGATGAACGGCGTGCCTTCGCCGCCGAGCTGGTTGAACAAAACGCCATTCACGTCATTCGCCACCAAGTCCGCCCCGACCTCCTTGATGAATTCAGCGGTCAATTTGGGATTGTCGGACTCGACATTCACCGCCACCACCTGCACCGGCACCCCGGCGGCATTGCCGTTTTTTGCCGCGTAAAATTTTTGGATGTTCGACTCAATGTCCTTCGATGCGCGGCGGCACGGCCCGCACCAATAGGCAAAAAAATCGAGCACCACAATTTTACCCGCATAATCCGTGAGCCTCACCGTTTCTTTGGCTTCCCATTTGGGCAGCGCAAAGTCCGGCGCCACCGTCGGCGCGGCGAATGTTGCGGTTTGAATCGCGCCGAGCGCGAAAACGAGCGGGAGGAAGATTTTTGTTTTCATGATTTTTAACGGCAGGAAGTGCAGCCGGAATTTTGCGGCCCGCCCGCGCCTGCCAGCCCCGTCGCCTGCTGCGGCATCAGGCGCGAGGAGTTGTATTGAAACGCCGCCGCGTCGGAGAACGTCATGCTCGGTTTGGCCACGAGCCGCTGCTGGTTTGACTTTGGCCCGACGCAGCCAGCGGCGAACACCGCCAGCCATCCGAGCAGAAAAAGCCGCGCCCATGAACTTGGCCGAATGATTTGTTTTAGCTTCATACAAAATTTAATTCCGCAGGTAATGGCAGTTGTAGCCGCCGGGAGTTTTTTGCAAATAATCCTGGTGATATTCTTCCGCCGGATAAAACAGGGTGGCCTTCGTGATTTCCGTGACGATGGGATTTTTCCATTTGCCAGATTTATTCACCTGCGCCTTGACCCGCTCGGCAGTTTGTTTCTGTTCGTCGCTCGTGTAGAAAATTCCCGAACGATACTGTGAGCCAACGTCATTCTCCTGCCGGTCGCGCGTCGTGGGATCGTGCATCCGGAAAAAGTAGCCGAGCAATTGTTCGTAGCTCAATTTGGCGGGATCAAAAACGATTTCTACCGATTCCGCGTGGCCGGTGGTGTGCGAGCAGACCATTTCGTAAGTCGGATTTGGCACCGTGCCGCCGGTGTAACCGACGGTCGTTTTGATAACGCCGGGAATCGAGCGGAGAATTTCCTGCATTCCCCAAAAACAGCCACCGGAAAAAATCGCGGTCTCGGTTTTCGGCAACGCTTTGATCAAACCAGCCTTCACAAACGGCGCGAGCTGGTCGCCGTAACCGGCGGCGGCCAGCTGTTCGAGCGGAATAAATTTCAGCGACGCGGAGTTGATGCAATAACGCTGATGCGTCGGGCCGGGGCCGTCGTCAAACACATGGCCCAAATGCGAATTCGCATCCGCCGAACGCACCTCGGTTCGTTCCATGCCAAAAGTTGTGTCGGTCTTCGCGACAATTTCTCTTTGGTCAACCGGCTTGGAAAAACTCGGCCAACCGCAGCCGGAATCAAATTTGTCGAGCGAACTGAACAGCGGCTTGCCAGACACGACATCCACATAAATTCCCGGTGCGTGATTATCCCAAAATTCATTGGAGAACGCCGGCTCCGTCGCCGCTTCCTGGGTGACGCGATACTGCATAGCGGTGAGCTTTTGTTTGCGTTCGGCAGGCGGAATGGGTTTGAAAGTATTCATGGTAAAATCGGTTGGGGTTAAATGCGCGCTGGTGTTTTCAGCCGGGCGGCAACCGGCCAGCACCAGCGTTAAAACCACTGCGCCGCAAAGCCCGTAAAGAATCTTTTTCATGCTCGTGCGTCGGGTTGAGCGCGGTTTCCTTACAACCTTTCGATGACGTGTAAGGATTTCGGCGGTGCGCC
Organism: Limisphaerales bacterium; assembly: GCA_031411455.1. Lineage (GTDB taxonomy): Bacteria > Verrucomicrobiota > Verrucomicrobiia > Limisphaerales > UBA11358 > UBA11358. Next base: position 207 of record JANOBC010000375.1, on the reverse strand, counting down.
GACGAACAGAGATGAAAAATATAAAATTAGTTGGCAAGGCCTTTACACTCGCAATCGTTTCGCTTGCCACACTTTCGTTGAGACCAAGTGTTTCGATGGCGGGCGAGACCAATCAGGTTGAAAGCGCCAAGCTCGCGCCCGGTTGGGAGTTGACCGATTTGGACGGCAAGACCGTTCACTCCACCAACTTCAAAGGCAAGGTGGTCG
>JANOBC010000374.1:0-3235 GCA_031411455.1 Limisphaerales bacterium | reverse complement strand
GGTTTTTCTCCTTCGCAACCTTCGCGGTCTTCGCGCGACATTTCTGATTTATGTTTTAGCTCGGTGTTGGCAAACTCGTCGCATGAACAAAGTCAAAGTCGCCGTGCTTGGCACTGGCTCGCTCGGCCAGCATCACGCCCGCATCTATTCGGAACTTCACGCCGCCGGTCTGGTTGAATTCACCGGCATCTACGACGCCAACGCCGCCAGCGCCAAAGCGGTTGCCGACAAACACAAGCTGCACGTCTTCGCCTCGCTGGAGGAAGCCGCCGCCGCCAACGACGCACTCAATATCGTTGCGCCCACGATTTACCATTTTGAGATCGCAAAAAAATTGATGGAGCAGGGGAAGCACGTCCTCGTCGAAAAACCCATCACGGATAATTCCGCGCACGCCGGCGAACTCATCGCGTTGGCGAAGAAAAAAAATCTTGTTCTGCAAGTCGGCCACGTCGAGCGGTTCAATCCGGTTTTCAAATATGTTTCCAGCATCGCGAACGACCCGCGCTACATCGAGTGCCAGCGCCTCTCGCCGTTTCCCGCGCGCTCGACGGACATCGGCGTGGTGCTCGACCTCATGATTCACGATCTCGACATCGTGCTCGCGCTCGTGAAGTCGCCCGTGACCAGCGTGGATGCCACGGGCTTTTCCGTGTTGAGCCAGAGCGAAGACGTTGCCTACGCGCATTTGAAATTTGCCAACGGCTGCATCGCCAACATCACCGCCAGCCGTGTGAGTGCCGACCGCACGCGGAAAATCCGCGTCTATAACGGTCCGGCGAATCCCTGTTATGTTTCCGCTGACTTTCGTTTGCAGGAAGGCCACATAAGCCGTCTCGCCGATGCGTCCGCCGTCGGTGGCGATGGCTCCAGCATCATCAGCGAATTTGCCGGCAAAAAAATTCTGCGGGAAATCGCTCCGATTGAAAAAGCCGAGCCGCTGAAACTAGAACTGCAAAGTTTTGTGGAGAGTGTGCGCGATAAAAAAGTTCCGGTGGTGACGGGTGAGGCGGCAAAGGCAGCGCTGGACCTCGCCTTTGAAATCACCAAGCAGGTGCAAGTGCGAAAGTAATTTTACACCGGACGCCGTCAGGAGAAAACTTGGCCGGTTACCAGTGGATGCCCAGCGAGAAATTGCGCGGCGGGCAGGCGCTTGCCGCCTTCGCGTTGCAGTTCCAAAATCCGCAGCGCGTTTTTCCCGCAGCCCACGACAATGCCGTTTTTATCGGCAGTTAAAATTTTCCCCGCCGCGCCATTGGCTTCGACGACTTCGGCTTTCAGGATTTTCAACAACTGCGGTTTGGGTTCAGCCTGCAAGAAGGTGAACGCGCCCGGCCACGGCGTGAAGGCGCGAAGGCGATGCCAGATTTTTTCAGCGGGAGAATTCCAATCAACTTGGCCGTCCTCTTTTTTGATTTTCGCGGCGTAGGTTGAACCGACGGCGGGTTGCGGTTGCGGTTGGATTTTTCCGGCGATGTAGGCGGGAATTGTTTCCACCAAAAGTTCCGCGCCGAGTTGCGCGAGGCGGTCGTGCAAGATTTGCGAGTCGTCGGTCGGCAAAATGGGCGTGGTGCGCACGGAGAGAATCGGCCCGGTGTCGAGGCCGGCGTCCATCTGCATGATGGTCACGCCGGTTTCTGCGTTGCCATCGGCGATGGCCCACTGGATGGGCGCGGCTCCGCGATATTTTGGAAGCAGCGAGGTGTGGACGTTGAGGCAGCCGTGCGGCGGCAGGGCGAGCATGGCCTGAGGCAAAATCTGTCCGTAGGCGACGACGATCATCAAGTCGGGCGACAGGGCGCGGAGTTGGGCGATGAAGTTTTCATCGCGCGCCTTCAGTGGTTGCAGCACGGGCAGGTTTAATTTCTCTGCGAGAATTTTGACGGGCGAGGGCGTGAGCTTAAGGTCGCGGCCTTTGGGTTTGTCCGGCTGCGTGACGACGGCGAGGATGAAAACGTTTTTATCGGCGCAGAGTTTTTCGAGGCTGGCGCAGGAAAGTTCCGCCGTGCCCATGAAGATGATTCGCAGCGGCGGCATCAGGGAAGGTGGCGGTTAAGCGGCTTTGGGCGTGAGTTTGATCTCCTGAATGTCGGCCAACTGCACCGTCACCGGGCCGCGCTGGGCGACTTCCAAAACGATCTCGGCTATCGCGACGGAGTTGATGCGTTCGACGGCGAATTCTTCCTTGGATGTTTTGAGCGACATGGAAAAAGCTTTCGCCTGCGCGCCCGTGGCCGCGCCCACGAAGTCGGCAAATTTCGTTTCGACGAAGCGTTTGTTGAAGGTGAACTTGCCGCGCGCAAAAACCTGCGGTTCGGCTTTTTTTGGCTGGGCGGCTTGCTCTGGCTGTTTCCAGGAGGCGTCGCCAATCTCGATTTTTCCCGGGATATGTTGCGCAGCCATGACTTCGGCGGCGATGGCTTCGGCTTCCTTCTCGGCGGCGCTTGGTTCCGTGTTCATCTTCATCACGAGGAAAATCACCGGGCCGATGATGGGAAGGACGGCGGACACGCCCATGACCTGTGCGGCGGAGCGCGCCTTGACGATGGAAATTTCATACGCGGCGAGCAAGTTCGCGGCATAGACGACGAGCAGGAGGAAAAGTCCGAGGGACGATTTGAACAGGCCGCCAAAAAGCGAGGGGGCAGGGCGTTCCATGCGGGTGACGGCATTGACTTTGATTTCTTCCTTCTGCGGGCGCTGCGCGGCGTCTGGCTCGAAGAAGGGTTCGACAAAGTTTTTAATTTTTGGATTCGCGGCCAGTTGGTGGAGCGATACCTGCGAGAAGCGGCCCCACGATACATTGGTGTAAGTCTCTTCGGGAGTTTTCATCATGATGCCATTGTCGTCGAACTTGATGATGTCGCCAGAGACAGAGCCGCCATCGGTGAGGGAAAGCGTTTCCGCAGCTGAAGCGAGGGAGGCAGCGATGAGCCAGAGACTGACTATGAAAAGGAATTTACGCACGGCGATTTTCTAACAGAGCGGGCGGAACGGTGAAAGGAAATTCGCTGTTGGAAACGGGCTGACGGCGGGAAAAAGTGGTGCCCCGGCACGGACTCGAACCGTGGACCAATTGATTAAGAGTCAACTGCTCTACCAACTGAGCTACCGAGGCAACCGAGGGCGTATTCTGCCGAACCTATCTTCAAAGGCAAGCCGTTTCAGTCTGGTTTTACGGTTGGTTCAAATCCATTGTAACGGGGTTGCCGTGCAGGACGTCTGATCGCGCAGC
>JANOBC010000373.1:0-10082 GCA_031411455.1 Limisphaerales bacterium | reverse complement strand
GATTGGAGCAGAATTGAATCGGACTTTATGCATTGTTATATCTAAATCTGGAGGCACCAAAGAAACTCGCAACGGAATGTTAATCGCCAAAGCCGCTTATGAAAAAGCATCACTAAATTTTAGCCAGCATTGTGTCGCTGTCACTATGAATGGTAGCGACTTACATAAGTATTCATCGGAAAACAAATGGGTGGCACAGTTTCCTATGTGGGACTGGGTTGGGGGACGAACAAGCGAACTTTCTGCGGTTGGCTTGTTGCCAGCCGCACTACAGGGGGTTAACATTGACCAACTGCTTGCGGGAGCGGCCGCTTGCGATACTTTAACGAGAATCCCAATTACCAAACAAAACCCAGCCGCACTGCTTTCTTTGGCCTGGTTTGCGTCCGGCAACGGTAAGGGCGACAAAAATATGGTTGTTCTGCCATATAAAGACCGACTTGAGTTGTTTTCAAAATATCTCCAACAACTCGTAATGGAGTCTTTGGGCAAAGAACTTAATTTGTCTCATGAAAAGGTGAACCAAGGAATTACAGTATTGGGAAATAAAGGGGCAACCGATCAACACTCTTACATTCAACAGTTGCGAGATGGTATAAATGATTTTTTTGCTACTTTTATTGAGGTTTTGCATGACGAGCAGAAAGAGGGGGTTTTTGTTGAAAAATCAATTACTTCCGGGGATTTCTTGCACGGTTTTTTATTAGGCACTCGTCAAGCACTGACTGAAAATGATCGGGAATCAATTACTATAACCATTCGGGATGTCTCGCCATTTGCGGTTGGTGTGTTAATTGCGCTTTTTGAGAGGGCTGTTGGATTTTATGCCAATTTAGTTGGCATTAACGCCTATCACCAACCCGGAGTGGAGGCGGGGAAAAAGGCCGCTGGGAAGGTAATCGAACTTCAGAAAAAAATCCTCTCCCTGTTAAGCCAACACCAAAAAACGGCTATGAGTGTTTCAGAAATCTCAGAAGCTTTAAATGAGCAGGAGGATATTGAGTTAATTTTTAAGATTTGCTTACATCTATCAGCCAACGGTCAACACAACATTGAACAGCATAAAGGATGTGGCTCCGTCCTTTTATCAACATTTTCCTCGAAATAAGCGTGTTTATTTATCCAAAGCAGTATGATGTCATCATTGTCGGGGGTGGGCACGCGGGCGTAGAGGCTGCGTTGGCATCCGCTAGGATGGGATGTTCCACCCTACTTCTTAGCATAAACGTTGATTCGATTGGGCAAATGTCCTGCAACCCAGCGATTGGTGGACTTGGAAAAGGGCATTTGGTTCGAGAAATAGATGCCCTTGGTGGAGAGATGGGAAGAGCCACTGACTTTGCGGGCATACAATTCAAAATGCTAAATAAAGGCAGAGGGCCTGCTGTTTGGGCGCCCCGAGCGCAATGCGACAAAAAAGCATACCAATTTAGAATGAAGTGGGTTTGTGAAACAGAGCCAAATCTAGACATCCAACAAGCTCAAACCTCGAAATTAGTATTGAAAGATGGCCGGGTTTTTGGGGTTGAAACAACAAACTATGTTCAATATCTCTCAAAAACCGTTGTAATCACTACCGGAACGTTTTTAAAGGGACTACTCCATATTGGATCTAATAAACAATCCGGGGGGCGGGCCGGCGACGCTGCCGCCACAAATCTTTCATCTTCTTTGAAAGATGCCGGGCTAAAGTTGGGTCGGCTAAAAACAGGAACACCGCCCAGGTTGTTGAGAAAGTCTATCAATTTTTCAAAAACAGAAACCCAACCAGGCGACAACCCGCCCCCGCTGTTTTCTTTTTGGAAAGACTACCTGTTCCACATGGAACAAAACAGCTGTCAAGCCGCAGGCAAATCTAATAGATGTTTGCCAATGGATTCTATTTTAAGTCGAATAGGCAAACAAATCGATTGCTACTCCACTTACACCACCGAAAAAACGGCGGAGATCATTCGACTCAATATTCATAAGTCTCCCATGTATTCTGGCGTCATAGAGGGCATTGGACCGCGTTACTGTCCCTCAATTGAAGATAAAATTGTTAGATTTTCTGAAAAAAATCGCCATCAAATTTTTTTGGAACCCGAGGGATTTGAGACAGATGAAATTTATGTTAACGGCCTTTCAACTAGTTTGCCTTTTGATGTTCAATATGAAATTGTTCGTTCAATTATTGGCTGTGAATATGCCGAAATACTTCGCCCTGCCTATGCAGTAGAGTATGATTTTTCGTTCCCAAATCAATTATACGCGTCGTTAGAAACAAAAACTTGCCGCAATTTATTCCTCGCAGGCCAGATTAATGGAACGTCTGGCTATGAAGAAGCGGCTGCCCAGGGTTTAATGGCCGGGATTAATGCCGCAAAACGAGTAAAAAATAAGGATCCACTTATTTTGAAACGGAGTGAGGCTTACATTGGTGTTTTAATTGATGACTTGATTACAAAGGGAACCACTGAACCTTATCGAATGTTCACTTCAAGGGCCGAGCACCGGTTAATTTTAAGACAAGACAATGCGGATCTGCGGCTCACCAATTACGGTATTGATTTGGGGTTGATTAGCGGTTCAAAAATTGATAGATTCCATCAGAAATCAAATGCTGTGCGGGAAGAAATACATCGGTTGAATTGCACGTTTTATAATGGCGAAAAATTATCAAAAATACTTTCAAGACCAGAAATCTCCTATCACAATTTACCAGATAAAAACCCATCATTGGATGACGAGGTTCTTTTGCAGGTCGAAGTGGAAACAAAATATGCTGGCTACGTAACTCGGCAAGAATTGGAAGTTAAAAAACAAAAAAATCTGGAAGATAAAAACATCCCAATTGGCTTTGATTATTCTGCAGTTCCGAGTTTAAGAACGGAAGCGCGACAGAAGCTTTCCAAGTTTCTGCCGACGACGATTGGTCAAGCTGGAAGAATTTCCGGCGTTTCTCCCGCAGATATTAGCATCCTTTTAATTAGTCTGAAGCGATGGGGACAAAACAATCAGGGTTAAAAACTTGATCGTAGATTGTTAAATGATTAACCGAAAATTACTTGCATAATTGATTTGCTGTTTTTTTGGCGCATTTTTCTGCTTGGATGTTTGCCGCTTGGCGGCATAGACCGGTTTTATTAGAAGTTACACGAATTTTTCGCGAGGCTTTGGAGTGCGGACTCGTCAGTTCCACGTTCGAACGACGGCTAACAGCTTAACTTAGACCGCCCCCGCCCTTTACCGCATTAAGAAATTTCAAATTCTTTCAAATTTTTTTCTGGAAGTGTGATGCTCATCGTTGTGCCGCGACCAAGGCGCGAATGAACTTCTATACGTCCATGGTGGGTTTCCACAATCCGGCCAACGATGGCTAGACCAAGACCGCTGCCTTTAGCCTTGGTGGTGGCCAGCACGGTTTTGAAAGCTTTGGTTTGCTGTTCTTTGCCCATGCCGACGCCATTATCTTTGAAAGTGACCGCCACTTGACCGCTAGTCGTAGTAAATGTTTTTATGCTCAAGGTTCCGCCGTCTGGCATGGCTTCGGCAGCATTCAAAATCAAATTCAAAAACGCCTGCTCCAGTTGCGGCGCGTCACCGGACACCAATGGTAAATCAGCTTGCAAATCTTGCATCAACGTCACTTTTTGATGGGCCAGCTTGTGGCGGACGAGCAGTCCCAGCTCATCCAGCAAAACATTCAAATTCACCGGGGCAAACTTGGGTTCTGTCGTCCGCGCAAAATCCAGAATCTGCTCCACGATTTTGTTCAGATGTTCAATTTTTGATTTGATCACCTGCGCGTCTTTGTTGCGCGGATCGTTCGCCTCAAATTTCAAATTCAGCGAATGATACAGCAGCTTCATCACCGTTAATGGATTTCGGATTTCGTGGGCGACCTCTGCCGCGAGCAAACCGAGTGCGGAAAGTTTTTCGTTCTGCCGCAACTGCTCTTCTACATCCACCACGCGCTCGTAAAGCCGCGCCTTCTCAATGGCAATCGCCGACAACTCCGCGAGCGCCGACAAAATTTTTATCTCCTCGTTGGAAAAATGATACGTCCGTGCCGTGTAAATATTCAACGTGCCAATGGCTTGCCCGGAAAAAATCAGCGGCACACTTAACAACGAAACCAGGTTTTGCAGCCGCGCCAGCTCCACGTTTTGGTAGCGCGCGTCCGCCTGCACGTTGGCGACCTGCTGCGGCTTTTGACGGCGCACCACCACGCCCAGCAAACTTTCCGCCGCGCTCAAGCGCGGCTTTTTGATGTAGGCATTGCCCGCGCCGAAGCTCGCGCGCAAGTCCAGCCACTCGCCTGATTCATCCAGCAGCATCAGCGAACACATCCGCCCCCGCATCAGTTCGCACGCCTCTTTCGTGATGACGCGCAAAGCCTCGTCCAGATTCAGCGTGGAATTAATCGTGCGGCTCACGCTCGCTAGCGACTCAAATAATCCCGCCTTCAATCGCAATTGTTCATAGAGCCAGGTGTTGTGAATCACCTTCGCCGCCTGCACTGCGAGTTCCTGCAACAGTTCCTGATCCGCCTCCGAAAAAGCTTCCGCGCACTCCGAATCCACATTCAGCACGCCGCGCACTTCGCCCTGCACCTCCAGCGGAACCGCCAGCTCCGAACAAACGCCCGCGCGCACACTGACGTAGCGTTTGTCTTGCGTCACATCGCCGATGCGCGCAGGCCGGCCATGACGCGCCACCCAGCCGGTGATGCCTTCACCCACGCGCAATTTTATTTTCCGCCCCGCCGAGGAAAGATTCTGTGCCGCGTGAATTTCTAGAAAATTTGTCGTCGGATTGATCAGCACCAGCGAACCGGACGACGCGCGCATCACCCGCACCGCCTCGCTCACGATGAGTTGCAGTGCCTCCTGCGAATCCAGCGTAGAATGGATGACGTTGCTGACCTGATACAGCAGGCTCAACCGCTCTGGTGTCAGTTTTGGCTTTTGGATTTCCTCGCTCACGAAAATAGTCCTTACTTAAAATTTACTGCAAAATCTTCCCGGCACACGCGGCTCGATTAAAAATTAAAAACTCAACGGACTCGCAACGTCAGAACGATTCCCGCCGCCGCAAAAAACAGGTTTGGCAGCCAAGCCGCCAGCCAGCCCGGCAGCAGCCCGCTCATTCCCAGCGCGAAGCACACCGCCTGCAGCACAAAAAATCCAAAGCAGATGAAAATGCTTCCCGCCACGCCAAAAAATAAATTCCGCCGCCCCGACTGTGCCCCGAACGGAATCGCCATCAGCACCACAATCAAACAGGTCCACGGCTCCGCGATGCGCCGGTGAAACTTGGTTCGTATTTGCGCCACGCCCTTGCCCGACAAGTCGGGATTCAATTTCATGTAGGCCCACAACTCCCGCAGCGGAACATCCGCCGCGCGCGACGACAGCAGCCCGGTCGCCGGATTGAATTTTATCTCCAACGCAATCTGTTCCGGCATCTCATCAAATTCCCGCATCACTAATTCGTTTGTGGAAAACTGCGCCCGCCAATTATCCTGCACACTTTTCAATTGCAGCACCTGAGCGTTGGCAAACACCCAGACACCGTTGGTGAATGTGCCGCGCTCCGCGATGATTCGGCGCGCCGAGCCATCTGCCTGCCACCACTTCACATCTGGATTGCCAGCCACGCGCGTTTTCGTGTCGTATTCCACCATGTGCCAATGTCGCCGCTCCCGCGCATGGAAAAAATCCACCGGCGCGAAGCGCGTCTTAATCTTGGCATCTCCCTGGTTATGGACATAACGCGTCAAAATCTCCTTCGTCCACTCCTGACAACGTGGAACCGCCAGTTCATTCAATGTGAAATAAATTCCCGAAGCCAGCAGCCCCACGACAAAATACGGTGCGCACAACCGCCACAACCCCACGCCCGCCGCCCGCAACGCCGTGATCTCATTATGCCGCGCGTGATGCGTCAGCGCGTAGAGCAGCGCAAGCAACAGCAATACCGGCAGCACGAGGAGAAAAAATTCCGGCAGGCTCGCGAGACAATATTCCACCACGTCCAGCGCGTGCAGCTTCGCCTCGCGCATCTCATCCAGCCTGGTGAAAAAGAAAAAGGAAACCCAGACAGCCATGAAACCGCCGAGGCAATAAGCCAGCGGCGTCAGCAATTCGCGGAAAAAATATCGGTCGTGCAGCCGCATGAGGCCGCAGATTAAACCGGGCGCGGCGTTTGTGCCAGCCGGATTCATGATCGGGAAAAACCTTGCTTTCGGATGCTTTTAATTTATTTTCCAGCCCCCGGTTGGATTGGTAGCTCAGTTGGTAGAGCAGTGCCCTTTTAAGGCATTGGTCCGGGGTTCGAGTCCCCGCCAATCCACCAGCCTTCGCTTGAACGCAGTGAAAGTAAAGGCTGCCGCGCCAAAGTGAAACGAAGGCGGGCAAACATCCCACTGCGCCAAGAGCTACGGCTCGGCAAGCCGGTGAAGACAAGCCGGAAATTTCCACCTTCTTAAACCTTCCGAAAATGGAATTCTTCTACGTTTACATTCTGCAAGATAAGTTAACGAAAGAACATTTCTACGTTGGCATGACTGGTGATTTGCGAGCGCGATTGAAACATCATAATTCAGGTGCCGTTTCACATACTTCAAAGTATACGTCCGTGGCAGATCAAGACTGCGGTTGCTTTTACCGACCGAAGCCGCGCCAGTCAGTTTGAGCGCTATCTTAAAACCGCCTCCGGTCGGGCGTTTGCCAAGAAGCGTCTCTGAACTTTTTCCCTCACCCGCATTTTTCAATTTCATTTACCCCCAAACCTGCGCTAGAGTTGCCCCATCAAAAGCTCGACGACCATAAAGTTTTGGGGTGTTCGCGGCTCCATCCCCACTCCGGGACGCAGCACCGTTCACTACGGCGGCAATACTTCCTGCGTCGAAGTCCGCACCGGCAAAGACATCATCATCCTCGATTCCGGCACCGGCCTCCGCAAACTCGGCATCTCGCTCCTCGAAGAATTCAAGACCAAGCCGCTCAATCTCACCCTCCTCATTTCCCACACCCACTGGGATCACATCCAAGGCCTGCCCTTCTTTGCGCCCATTTATGAATCCCGCTGCCGCCTCCGCATCCTCGGCGGCGAAGGCGCGCACAAAGGCCTCGTCTCCGCCCTCACCGGTCAGATGGAAAGCACCTATTTCCCCGTGCCGTTCTCCAAACTGCCCAGCAACATTGACATCGAGGAACTGCGCGATTTCAATTTCGCCGTCGGCTCCACGCTCGTCAGCGCCCACCGCGCAAACCATCCCGGTTTCACTGTCGGCTACCGGCTGTCCGCGCCGGACGGCGTCATCGTTTTCTTTCCCGACACCGAACCGCGCAAAGGCGGCGACGACCGCGACATGATTGATTTCATCCGCGACGCCGACGTTCTCATCCTCGATTCCCAATACGACCGCGACGAATACGTCCGCCACACCGGCTGGGGCCACGGCTGCGTGGACGACTCCGTAGCCCTCGCGCTCAAAGCCGGCGTCAAAAAACTCATCCTCTTCCACCACGACCCCGACCACGACGACAAAAAAATTGATTCCTTCGTCACCTACGCCCGCAAATTGGTCACCAAAGCCAAAAGCAAAATGAAAGTGGAGGCCGCCCGCGAAGGCATGGCCATCAAACTCGGCGGAAAATAATTTTTGCGGACTTCTCAAACCCCGTCAGGGGCGAAATCTTTGTTGCCCCAGACCAGCTGGAATTTCTAGCTTCGCGAGTAATGAAAAAGTTGGTTTTAACTCGCCCTCATCCCCGCCTTCTCCCGAGGAGAAGGAGAAACATTCGCCGCTTTGGTGAAAATTTCCGCGCCTGGATTGGTGGTATGATAGTTGAGCAACCGAAGATTCACAAATCGTGTTCCCTCTCCTTGGGGAGAGGGCTAGGGTGAGGGAGGATGTTTCACAAACTAGCTAAGATGGTCATTTGCTAATCCGAAGACCTGCTAACCATTCACGCGCTGCGGCTGGGCGGCATCGCCAAAACCGCCGGGCTGACGCCGGAACAATTCCGCGATTTGTTGTGATGGAGCGCGGCTGTGCCCGCAGGGTCAGCCGCAGCGTGTGGAAAGTTCGTAAGCGTCCGGATTAAATTGCGTGCTGCGGCTGGTCTGCGACACCGCCGCGCTCCGCTTTATTTGCCGATGCTCGTGCGCAAATCTTTTTCCAGCCGGGCGAAGGCGCGTTCAAAGGCGGCGTGGTTCTTCCAGTTCGAGAAATCGGGGATGTGATATTTGCGGACTTCTTCCGCCAAATCTTCGCCGGTGTCCAAGTTCAATGGGACTTTTGTGGCTTTGCAGGCGAAGAAGGCGGGGTATTTGTTTGCAAGCTCTTGAAATACTCGGTTTCAGCCACTTTAGCCGCTGACCAATCTTGGTTGGTCGCAATTTTTGAAGCAATCATGATGGCCAGCAAGAAGACAATCACGAACACCACGAACAAAATATTTCTTTTGGTTGCTGAAAATTTTTCTGTGAGTTTGCTTGCGAGAATCACCCAAGAAAGCGAGAAACTACCAATTGAAATGGCCAAGGATGCCAAGCAAACGCTTGCGTAAATATCTTGAGGACACAAGACGTCTGCAATGTTAACAAGTGAATCGCCGCTATACATCGCGCGCCCCTGCATCCACACACCAAAAATCCCCCCAGCAATGGCAATCAAGCCACCAATCAGCGCCAGATAGCCAATCTGACGCTGGCTACGTTCAGATTTGAAATCAATTTTCACGACAATCAATCGTGGTTAATTCACTTCGGCATTTCCAGCTTCACCTTCGCCGCCACTTGCGCCACGTCTTTGTCGCCACGACCGGAGAGATTCACGATGATGAAATTATTTTTCACGGTTCGGCAATTCCCAAGTCCCGGCAGATTTTACGGGCGAGAAATTTGTTGATCTCCGTGTGGCGCGGCACGGCGGAGCGAAGATTTCTGGTCGGGTTGCCCCACCACGAATGATTGCCGCCTTCGCGGATGAGCACACAACCCTGCGTCGCCAGATGCCGGATTAGCTCCCGCCGTTTCACACTAGGATGGCTTGTTCCTCGTAATCCGTTTTGGCGGCGGCGAGCGCGTCCTCGCGGTTGAACTCCAGCGCTTCCTTCAACGCCGAGCGAAGGTTCTTCAAAAGTTCGACGCGGGTTTTACCCTGGGAATTGACGCCGGGAATTTCCTCCACCCAGCCAATCCACCAGCCGTCGTCCTGCTTGATGACTGCATTAAACGAGCGTTTCATAATTGATTGAACAATACGGAATCATTTCGGCATTTGCAAACCGACCTTGTCCGCCACTTGCGCCACGTCTTTGTCGCCGCGACCGGAGAGGGTCATCGCTTGAGCAATTCCGCCACGTCCACCACGGCGTCGGGAAACGCCAGCGGAGCAATTTTTTCTCCGGCGCGCAGCACGGTCTTGGAACCGTAGCCGGTGAAGTGCGGCTCGCGATAAATCTCGAGCGCCGGGTCGCGCAAATTCACAATCCAAACTTCGGCCACGCCCGCGTGACCATAGGCCGGAAGTTTTTCTTCGCGGTCGTATTCCAGCGACGCATCGGCGACTTCCACCAGCAAAAACACTTCATCAGGTTTGGGATGGCGGCCAATGTAGTCGTCCGCGGACGGCTTGAGCAGCATGAAGTCCGGTTCGGGTTCGGAATGATCGTCCAACCGCAACGGGTCTTGCGCTGAAATCGCCGAGCGGTCACGGGCAAGTTTGGTAAAGATGCGGATAAAGCGTTTGACCGTCCCGGCATGAGTTGAGCCTGTGGGTGACATATCAATGATCCTTCCAGCGAGCAGTTCCACGCGCGCGTCGGGACGAAGCACGCCAGTTTCCGCCATGCGGTAATACTCCGTAACATTGAAGCGATGTGGTGTCTCAACCAGCATGGGAGCAATTTATCAAATCACTTGGGCATTTGCAAATTCACCTTCGCCGCCACTTGCGCCACGTCTTTGTCGCCGCGACCTGAGAGGTTCACGATGATGAGCGCGTCCTGGCCCAGCTTCGGCGCGCGCACCATGCACTCGGCCACGGCGTGAGCGCTTTCCAGCGCGGGGATGATGCCTTCGAGTCG
>JANOBC010000372.1:0-4980 GCA_031411455.1 Limisphaerales bacterium | reverse complement strand
GATTAAGAGTCAACTGCTCTACCAACTGAGCTACCGAGGCAACCGGCTTCGACAAAGGCAAGGCCGAAGTCAAAACGGAGCGAGAATCTAGCAAACTTTTTCGCGGCGGCAAGCGCGGAGTTTGGGCGAATAAAAAACGGCGCGAACTTTCGTTCGCGCCGCTTGGCAATTTACTACAACCGGTTATTTCTTGCCCTTCTTGGTCGGGACAGTGGCAATCGTCTGCAAGATGCGGCTCGCAATCTTGTAGGGGTCGCCCTGCGAATTCGGACGGCGGTCTTCGAGATAACCTTTGTAGCCGTTGTTCACGAAGCTGTGCGGCACGCGGATGGACGCGCCCCGGTTCGCAATGCCGTAGTTGAACTTGTCAATGGACTGCGTTTCATGCAGGCCGGTGAGGCGGAGATGATTGTCCGGGCCATACACGGCGATATGTTCGTTCTTGTATTTATCGAACGCCGCCATGAGGGACTCGAAATAATCTTTGCCGCCGACTTCGCGCATATGCTTGGTCGAGAAGTTGGCGTGCATGCCGGAACCGTTCCAGTCCACATCTTTGCCGAGCGGTTTGCAGTGGAAGTTCACATCCACGCCGTAGCTTTCGCAAACGCGCATGAGGAGGTAGCGCGCCATCCACATCTGATCGGCGGCGCTCTTTGAACCTTTGCCGAAGATCTGGAATTCCCACTGGCCCTTCGCCACTTCGGCGTTGATGCCTTCGTGGTTGATGCCGGCGTCGAGGCAGAGGTCGAGGTGCTTCTCAACAATTTCGCGGGCGATGCAACCGACGGAGTCATAGCCGACACCGGTGTAGTAAAGTCCCTGTGGATACGGATAACCTTTGCACGGGAAGCCGAGGGGTTTACCGTCTTTGTAGAGGAAATATTCCTGCTCGAAACCGAACCACGCGCCGGAGTCGTCGAGAATGGTCGCGCGGGCATTGGTCGGATGCGGCGTCTTGCCGTCCGGCATCATGACTTCGCACATGACGAGCACACCGTTTTTGCGGGTGGTGTCGGGATAAACGGCGACGGGCTTGAGCATGCAATCCGACGTGCGGCCTTCGGCCTGACGCGTCGAGCTGCCGTCAAAACCCCACATCGGGAGTTCTTCAAGCTTCGGGAATTTGGCGAACTCCTTGATTTGAGTTTTGCCGCGGAGGTTGGCGACGGGTTCGTAGCCGTCGAGCCAGATGTATTCTAATTTATATTTGGCCATGGTCGTTATATTTGTGGTTATCGTCAGTGAAACAGAAATCCCAGCCAGCGTGGCCGAATCTGTGGTGCGGTTTTTTAGCAGGGCTGATGCCACGGGGCAAGAATTTTGCGCGGCAAATTATGCACAATCTGCTTTTTCCCGTTGGCACTGGATTAAATTACGCAAAAAATGTTGACGGTATTGCCGTCGGCTTTTACTTGGTAAGATTTTTCTGTCGTTTTTTGGCCGCGCTGTGCAAAAGTGAAACCGTGCTGAAGGTCAAAGACACTTTGCGCGCCACCGTTCACCTCGCGTTTGACGGACGCGTGTTCAAGAATTACCACAGTGCGGACGCTCCCGCGCGCTTCGCCAACGAGGTGCGTGTGCTGCGCCATCTGGAGGCGCGCGGTTGCGACTTCGTCCCGCGTCTACTCGAAGCGGACGAGACGCAACTCCGCATCATCACGACGAACTGCGGCCAGCGCGTCGAGCGGCTCGATGACAAACGCTGCGCGGAAATTTTCGCCGAGCTGGAAACATTTGGCGTGCGGCATGACGACCCAGACATCCGCAACGTCACCTATCGCATCAAAGACGGACGCTTTTGTTTGATTGATTTTGAGTTCGCCACCATTCTGCCGACATCGCCATGAAATCATCGCCCAAACACACCGCGCCAGCGTTGCACTGGTCGGGTTGCACCGACATTGGCAAGGTGCGGAAGAACAACGAGGACGCGTTCCTTGGCCTGATGTTTGATGCCCAAGAAGTCCAGCGCCTCGGCAAAATCGGCGAGGCAGCGGCGGATAAAAACTCCTTCGCCTTCGCCGTGTGCGACGGCATGGGTGGCGCCAAGGCGGGTGAATTCGCCAGCAACATCGCCGTCGAAAAAATTACGAAACTGCTGCCGCGCGCGTTCGCGCAATCCGCCGCGATGCAAAAAGAATTTCCGAACGTCCTCACGGAACTCTTTTCCCAGATTCACCGCGCCCTCGTCTATCTCGGCGGCAGCTACGATGAGATTGAGGGGATGCAGACGACGATGAGCCTCGCGTGGTTCACGCCCGGCCCGTCTTCGCCTTCGGCTTCCACGCGGCAGCCAGAGTCGCGCCGGAGCGAAGCGAAGGCGGACGGCTGGATGTTCTTCGGCCACATCGGCGACAGCCGCATCTATCATCTGCCGCATGGCGCGACGGAAATAAAACAACTCACGCCCGACGACACCTACGTCGGCTGGTTGCTCCGCATGGGCGAGATCAACGAATACCAAGCGCGAACCCATCCGCGCCGCAACGTCCTCCAACGCGCGCTCGGTGGCGCGAACCAGTTCGTCACGCCGCACACCGGCGCGGTGAAGTGTGCGCGCGGCGATATTTTTCTACTTTGCACGGATGGACTGACGGAAGGAATTTTTGATCATTCGCTCGTGGAATTGTTGCGGATGGATTCGGCGGAAACAAAAACAACATCCGCGAACCTGCTCGTCGAAGCGTCCATCGCCAGCTCTGGTCGCGACAACACCACGGCGATGGTGATTCGGGTGGACTGAAGCTTCGCTGCCCAGACGTGTTTAACCACGGACACCTCAGATGCGTTTCAACAACGCCAGCAAATTGTCGAAGCCATTCGCGATGGCTTGCACCTCGGCTTGCGTGGGCGGGTCGGACACCGTGAGATTCAGGTAATCAAACCCCGCGCACGGCCCGGCGCTGTTGGCATTGATGCCGTCATATAAGTCCGCATAAAGCACGCGCTCTTGGATCAAGTCATTCAAGCCGGCGAACTGATTGCGCAGTTCGGCGGCGACAATCGGCGCGTTGTTCGCCGGTTTGTTGGAATCGTATGGCATAGGTAGTGATGAGTTAGGAGTGACCAGTGATGAGCCGGGAACCAGACTGCCTGATCACCCGCCACTCATCACTCGTCACTGCAGGTTCACGGAACAGTTTTGATGGACGGATCGCTCCACGCCCCCGTGCCGCCGGCGCCGACGGCGCGCACGCGCACATTCACGCGCGTCCCGCTCGGCAAACCCGACAGCAGCGCCTTGGATTTCGTCACGGAAGGTTTCGCCACCCAACTGGTTGAGGTGATGGGTTCGGGACTGGTTTGCACATCATACGTCTTCACGTTCGCTACCGGATCCCATTGGGCATCCAGTTCGCCGTCGTTGTCACCGGCGCTGAGCGAAAGGTTCATGACTTGGCTGGGAATGGAAACCGGTGCCCGGGTGCCGCGCACGCCCATGCCCGCGCTTTGGATTTTCGCTTCATCACCGGCACTCGCGGCCTCGACATAGCCGCCGAGTTGCGACAGCGCCGCGACCAGTGCCGCCGCCGCGTTGTCGCGGTTGGTGAGGTTCGTCTTTTGCGTGATGAGGCCGGACTCGTAGGTGTTGTTCGTATTCGTCAACGCCGTGATCAGCGTGCCGATGCTGGTGAGCGTGGGGATGGGCGTGGCGAAGTTGGCGTTGCCCGTCATCGCCGTTTTGATGTCCGCCGCCCGTTGGAGGAGATCCGCGATGGAGAGACCATTGAGGTTGAGTTTCACTTTTGCCATACGTTTTCGTGGTGGTTGCGGCAAAGTTACAGCGTCATAAAATACCCCGCTGTCATACCTGAATCCCGGTGCATCATAATCAGCCATAACGTGCCTGAGTTAATGTTGGTTCGTTTCGTTTTTAATTTTGTTCCCAAAAAACTTCAACGGTTTTTTCAAAAAAGATATTCACAACCGTCATGGGCAATTCTTCTTTTTCCAAAACCAGATCACGCCGCGATAAATCCAGTTGATGATTCGCTGATTCCCAGTCAGCCCGCGCCGAATCCTGACTAGGACTTGCGGATTCCTGATGCAGTTTCCCCGATCCTGCGTAGTCCCCATGATTCCTATTTATCAAGCGCCGTCAGGTGACTTGGATTTATGGAAATGAGTGTGCTCCCCGACGAAAGTAGAACTTGAATTGCCAAAACCAGAACGGGTTTTCCCAAAACCCGCTGAGTTTCGCCGCTACCAGAAGAGGAATTCACGAAACGACACTTGGAATTTACAAAACCCGACTAAGAATTTGAGATTCTTGGTTAAATTTGCCGATTTTCCGCAAAAAACTCGGTTTTCAAGCGTTTTGGGCGGTTTGGGAGGCTGAATGAGGGTTTTGGAACCACATTTTTTGAGACTCGTTCAAAAAAAGGCCCGCGCCGTTGCAGAAAAAATCATCGCTTGGCTCCTTCTGACCCACGGCAGAACGGTGAGCAGCAATGGGCGCGGCGGGCGAGTGAAAATACGGAAGCAACTGAACAGTTGCCAAAACCAAGCGGAGGCGTAGCATCGGAAACTGCAAATAGGAAAGGGAATTGTGGCTATGAAAACACACACGTTGCACGGCGGCCAACCGGCCAAAAACGAAATCGTCTGGGCGTTTGACCTAGGCAAAGGTTCCATCGGCGAGGCCGTGCGGCGCGGCACCGAATTTCCTCACGGGGAATCATTGTTAATACCAGCAGAACTTGCACGGCGTGGCCCGGCAAAGGATTCGGGCACACCCGCCAATCGTTACCGAGCATTAAAAACTCGCGAGGCACATCGTGAGCGTGAGCGATGGTTGGAAACAGTCTGGTTGGCAGCTAAATTAAAACCTCTGCGTCCGCGTGAAGTCTGGCAAAATCCAGAAACAAAAAAATGGGAGCTAAAGCGTCCGGCAGACTACCAATTAGAGCGTGAGTTTGCTCCGGCTGAATTCAAACGCGATTCCAAAACCGGCGAGAAAAGCAAAATCAATTATCC
>JANOBC010000371.1:0-1873 GCA_031411455.1 Limisphaerales bacterium | reverse complement strand
GACGGCGGCGACATCAGCGTGGATGCAGCGCTCGAACGCAGCGCCATCCGCAGCGGCTACCGCCTCCGCAACGCCGGTGCGACGCCGGCCTACCTCACCGCCACGTTGCGCCGTCCTTTTTCTACGACGACAAATTTTTCGCTCGGCTTTTATTTACGCCCGGCGGAAACGAATCACGTCAGCGGTGAGCAACTTTGGTTCGCGCTCGGCGATAGCACCACTCGGGGAAACTTAATTCGCGCGGGAATTGATTTTGGCGCGGGGCAACTCCGCTTGATCGAAGGCAAAACGAGCGGGAGCGCTTCCGTGCCGCTCGCGGCGTTGCCGGACAATTTCACCGCCGGCACGCTCAACTTCAATGCGACTTCCAAGCAACTCACCTTCGCGCTCGGCGGCACGAACGTCTCGCTCGTGCTCGGCGGTAGTTACGGCACGCTGAACACTTTCGGTTGCGGTGCGGCGGCGATGGAAGGCGAAGTCACGCAACCGTTCCAACCCGCGCAGCCCACGGCGATGGTGCAGACGTTCAACCTGAAACCGGTGGCCGGACAATTTAATTTCACCGCGCGGTTCACGGGCGATTCGGTGTTCGGCCCGAAACTCGAACGCGCGACCAGCGCTAACGGCCCGTATCAAGCCGACGCGCAAGGTTTGATCGAGAGCCTGGGCGGCGGCTTGTTCCGCTTCACCACGCCAATGACACCCGGCGCGACGAACGAATTTTTCCGGGTCACATTTAATCAACCATGAAACAGCTCAGCAAAATCGTTGAGCACTTTAAAAAATGAATCGCAGACATTTTATCCAACTCGGTCTGACGGCGGCGGCGGGAACAATGCTTCCCGGCTGCGCCACCGGGCCATCAAAAACTTCGGCCCAGCGCAACGCCAAGCGCGGCCTTGGTATCCTCACCAAGACCGGCACTCCGTGGCGCGAGAAACTCGAACGCTCCGGCGCGGATTGGTTTTATTCCTGGGGCAGCACGCCGCCGGAAAACATTCCCGCCAAGGTCGAGTTTGTGCCCATGGTCTGGGGCAAGGGTGGGGGCACTTACACGCAACTGGGTAAGCAACTGCGAAAAGCCGGTTGTCGGCAAATGCTTGGATTGAATGAGCCGGACCAGCACGACCAGTCCAACGTGACCGTCGAAGAGGCGCTCGCCTTGTGGCCCAAGCTCATGGAAACCGGTCTTCGTTTGGGCAGTCCGGGCTGCGTGCATCCGGATCGCGACTGGATGAAAAACTTTATGCAAGGCGTGAACGAGCGCGGGCTGCGCGTGGACTTTGTGACGGTTCATTCCTACGGCGGTTTGAGTGCGGACGCCTTGATGCAACGGTTGGAGTCAGTTCATAAAATGTTCAATCGTCCGCTCTGGATCACAGAATTTGCCGTGGGCGACTGGGAGGCAAAAACGCGCGCCGAAAACAAGTATCGCCCGGAGCAGATCGTGAAGTTCATGGAACAGTTGCTGCCCCAATTGGATCGGTGCGAGTTTGTGGAACGCTATGCCTGGTTTCCGGCCAAGCCGGACAGCGCTCCACTTGGTTCGAGCGCTTTGTTTAATGATGACGGATCGTTGACGCCGGTGGGTGAAGCGTATCGCTCGGTTTAATTTTAAAAACGCCGTTGATGAATCTTATGAAAACTTTCCTAGTCTTGCTGGCGCTGATCCAGACGGCGGCGGCTGCCACGTTGACCAACGGCTACACCATCGGCAGCGGACTGCTGGGGAGCAGCGTGATCATTGACATCGCCGTCACGGGCGGTGGGGATTCATCTTCGGCTACCGGCAGCTTGGGTTGGACGGCGGAACTCGCGGGGCTGTGCGCTCTCCACCACTATTGCCAGCCCTGCACCCATTTTGTCGCATCTG
>JANOBC010000370.1:0-3184 GCA_031411455.1 Limisphaerales bacterium | reverse complement strand
CCGCAATCACGGCAACCCAAATCAAACTTTTCATTTCGCAATATTTTCTGGCGGAGAGGGAGGGATTCGAACCCCCGGTGGGTGTTAACCCACAGCGGTTTTCAAGACCGCCGCAATAGACCACTCTGCCACCTCTCCATTGAGCAGACTGGCCCGCCGAGCCGCAGCCCGCACTACTTAACTATCGGGCGAAGGCTGGCACGGCAGGCAGGACTTGAACCTGCAACCAATGGTTTTGGAGACCACTACTCTACCAATTGAGCTACTGCCGTAACCGTCAAAACCTGCCGCCAAAACTACTGCCGCATCAGCGGACAAAAAGGGAGCACGGAGGTTCTAACTCCGCGCTCCCGAAACTAAAAACGCAATTAAGCGACAACTTCCGTGACAATGCCGGAACCGATGGTGCGGCCACCTTCGCGAATCGCGAATTTGAGACCCTTTTCCATGGCTACGGTCTTCTGAAGCTCAACATCCACCGAGACGTTGTCGCCCGGCATCACCATTTCAATGCCCGTCGGCAGCGTGAGCGTGCCGGTGACGTCAGAGGTGCGGAAATAGAACTGCGGACGGTAGTTGGTGAAGAACGGCGTGTGACGGCCACCCTCGTCTTTGGAAAGAACATAGACTTCCGCCTTGAACTTCGTGTGCGGTTTGATGGAGCCGGGCTTGGCCAGAACCATGCCGCGTTCCACGTCGTCTTTCGTTGTGCCACGGAGCAGCACGCCGACGTTGTCGCCGGCACTCGCCGAATCCAACAACTTGCGGAACATTTCAATGTCGGTTGCAACCGTCTTCTTCGTGTCGCGCAGACCGACGATTTCGACTTCTTCCATTTTCTTAAGCACACCGCGTTCAACACGGCCAGTCACGACCGTGCCGCGACCTTCAATGGTGAATACGTCTTCCACGCACATGAGGAACGGTTTGTCCACTTCGCGTGCGGGGTCAGGAATGAATGTGTCGAGCGCTTCAAGCAAAGCCGCAATTGCCGCTTCGCCTTCAGGCTTGCCTGCGAGTGCCGCCGTGGCGGAAGCGCGGATAATAGGCGTCGTGTCACCGGGGAAACCATACTTCGTGAGCAATTCACGGATTTCCATTTCGATGAGTTCAAGCAAATCCGGATCAGCCAAGTCAACCTTGTTCAAACAAACAATCATGCTCGGCACACCAACCTGGCGGGCAAGCAGAATGTGTTCGCGCGTCTGGGGCATCGGGCCGTCAGCGGCGCTGACCACGAGAATCGCACCGTCCATCTGCGCGGCGCCCGTGATCATGTTCTTCACATAGTCAGCATGGCCGGGGCAGTCAACGTGCGCGTAGTGGCGCTTGGGAGATTCGTATTCGACGTGCGACACCGCGATGGTCACGGTCTTCGTCTCGTCGCGCACCGTGCCGCCCTTGGTGATGTCCTTGTATTCAATCAAGGGTGCCATGCCTTTGCGATTTTGCACCGCGACAATGGCGGCGGTCAGGGTGGACTTGCCGTGGTCGACGTGGCCGATGGTGCCGACGTTGACGTGCGGTTTCGTTCTATTAAATTGTTCTTTGGCCATGTGATGTGTGTGTGTTTCTTTGCTGCGTTTTTGTTAATGGAGCCCATGATCAGGATTGAACTGATGACCTCGTCCTTACCAAGGACGTGCTCTACCAACTGAGCTACATGGGCATCCAAAAATTGTTTTGTTCAAACCCGAATCGCAGACGACAAAAAAACCACCCGCTCATGTTTCTTGCGAAATTTTAAGCGGCTGGCAATGTTGACTTATGCGGCTCTGACTAGCACAAGCTAGGCAACCAGCTTTTTACCGTCAATAACTTTTTTAATTTTCTTTTGATTGGCTCATCCTCGGCAAAGTCTCACGCCCGCGGATGCGCCGCATCGTAAGCCTTCTTCAACCGCTCGGTCGTGACGTGCGTATAGACCTGCGTCGTGATGAGATGCGCGTGGCCGAGTAGTTCCTGCACACTCCGCAAATCCGCGCCCGCATCCAGCAGATGCGTCGCGTAGCTGTGCCGTAATTTATGCGGCGTCAATGCCGGGTCGAGTCCGGCGATGGCTAGATAATTTTTCAACCGCCGGGAAAGTTGCAATGGCGAGAGCGGCGCGCGTTTCTTCGTCTCGCTGAAAAAAACCGGCGATGCCCCGCCCGGCGGCGACTTGAACGTGTTCCAATAATCCTGCATCGCCATCAGCGCTGGCTTACCGATGGGCACGAGCCGTTCTTTTTTACCCTTGCCGCGCACACGGACGATTTGCTGCGACCAATCAATGTCCTCCGCGCGCAATCCGCACAGCTCGCTGATGCGCAGGCCGCAGGAATAAATCGTTTCAAGAACAGCGACGTCGCGCAACGCGGCAACGTGGGAAACCGGGCGGCCAACTTTTTTTTCTTTTTGGATTTTCAAAACCGCGAACGGCGCGACCAGCAACGCTTCCATCTGCTGTTTCGTTAGAAATTTTGGCAGCCGTTTTTCCGCCTTCGGCAGCGAAAGGTTTTTAATCGGCAGACTTTCCACCTGACCGTGCCGCATGAGAAATTTGTAAAACGTCCGCAGCGCCGAAAACCGCAGCGCCGTCGCCGCGCGGCTCAAATTATTTCTGCCCAGAAACCTCACGAAAGCGCGGAAATCATCGCGCTGAAGTTTTTCCCACGGAACCGCTGGCAGAAGCTTTGGACTTTGGTCTTCGGACTTTAGACTTTGAATTTGCCAGCGTGCAAACTCCGTCAACGCCTGCTTGTAATTTCTCTGCGTGTAAACCGAGGCCCCGCGATCTGTCGCTAGGTGCGCGAGGAATTTCTGAATCCACTTGTCGTGGATTTCTGGCGGGGCGGGCGGCGTTTCCATCAGCAGGAATTTTTAACCACGAAATACACGAAACACACGAAAAATTCCGAAATCATTTCGTATGGCTCGCGGATTTCGTGGTTCAAAGAAAATCCAAGACCAACCGCACAAATTCCTCCGGCGCGTCCGCGTGAACCCAATGGCTCGCCACCGCGATGGTTTGGATTTGCGACACCGGGAACAGTCGTTGGATTTCTAATTCATCCGCCGCACCGATGTAATCTGACTTGCCGCCACGGATGAACAACGCCGGCTTCTCAAAGTGGTTCGGCGGACTCAAAACTTCGCCGAGGCGCGAATAATTTTCCGCCACGCCGCGCAGGTTCATCTTCCA
>JANOBC010000369.1:0-15921 GCA_031411455.1 Limisphaerales bacterium | reverse complement strand
GGGGTGTGGTAACCGCCTTTGCACATATTCTAAAATGGGGGGGCCAAGCGCCCCCCTGTCAGCTATGTTTTTCCCACCGCGCGGCCACCTTTCCCCCCCCCCCCCCCGGGTGCGGGCGGGGGTGTGGGGAAAGCGCTCGTCATTTTTTCAAGGCCGCAACCAAAATCACCACGACCTGCCTTGCGAAAATTTATTTTTTCCTCATTCATAACTTAAGCCACTTCGCCATCGCATCGAGGTTATTCAAATTCATCCGCGTGAGCGCGCCGTGCGGGCAGGCTCGTTCACACGCCGGACCGCCGTGGTTTTCCACGCAGAGGTCGCACTTCGTCGCCTTGGCGATGGGTTTCATCTCCTGATCCACGAGCAGTTCGCCGCGTTCGTCGCGCACCTCGACCATGCGGATGGCGTCGTAGGGGCAGTTGGTGAAACAGGATTTGCAGCCGATGCACGTCGCGGGATTGATGACGACCTGCCCGGCGAATGACTCGCGGTGAATCGCGCCGGTCGGGCAGCCGATCATGCAAACGGGGTCGGCGCAGTGCATACAGGCATTGGCGATCATCAGCCGCCCGGCGCTCGGCCCGTGGCGCAGGAAGCGCGGATTGTTGTCGTGCGTGGAGGCGCAGGCGCGCACGCAATCGTCGCAGCGCGTGCAGCGGTCGAGGTCAATCACCATCGTGGCCGTGCCGTTGAAGAAACGGTTCTCGGTGAGAAATTCCAAAATCTCCGCACCAACTTTTTCGCGCACGACGGCTTCGGGCGGAGTGGAATCCAAATCGTCTGCAACTTTTTCCACAGGCGGCGGCAGTTCGTTTTTCGACAGCGATGGCAAAACAATTTCTTCCATCACGCGCGTCGGCACGATGAGCAAATGCGTGTAGCCGATGGCGCGAAGCGAGAACTGCATGTTCACCGTCGAATCTTTGGTGCGCCAGTTGTGGGCGATTTCGTTGAGGCCAAAAATTTGTCCCGCGCCGATGTAGTTCAACGTGCGTTCACCGCCGCCAAACTTTTGACTGACGCGCGCGAAACCGGCGCGCAGCAAAACAATTCCGTTGGGATAATCACCTTCGCCAACAATGACGGGCTCTTTCTCCGGTCGCACGCTGCCGGCTTGCGCGAGACGTTTGTATTCGCCGGACCAATCGTAGTCGCCGTAGGTCGAAAATTCCACGGTCTCGGCGACCGTGGCGAGCTGCTCCTTGGTCAAATTTTTGAACAACGGCGTGGCGCGGAGATAGGAGGCGAGAGCGCGTTCGCGGTAAATCTTGTTGATGTGGGTGCGGAGCGCGTCGTCGTATTTCATCAGGTCGCGCAAACCCTGCCAGCGGATTTCCAGAAGCTCGGCATCATCGCTGTCGGCAAAAATCGTGGAGGTGCGCGCCATGCGGCTCAACGCGGCGATCTCGCCGAAAAATTCGCCCGCAAACATTTCCGCCGTGCGGTGCTTGTCCAGAATGCGCGGCACGTCCTGGAGAAAAACGCGCGTCTCGCTTTCGTTTTGCCGCGCAGTGACGCCGGAGCTTTGCCCCAAAATCGTGCGCGGCAAAACTTCCGGCGGACGCGAGCGGTTCCAAAGCTGCGCGAGCGTTTTGAAAACTCCCTTTTTATTCGTCGCCTGCCGTCCGAGCAGCGACGGATCAAGGTCGGGCTTCAGCACCACGCGCGCCGTGCCTTGCAAAATTAAAAA
The DNA here is from genome assembly GCA_031411455.1 of Limisphaerales bacterium. Classification (GTDB taxonomy): domain Bacteria; phylum Verrucomicrobiota; class Verrucomicrobiia; order Limisphaerales; family UBA11358; genus UBA11358. The sequence continues at coordinate 14,228 of JANOBC010000369.1, read as the reverse complement.
CGCGGACGTGCCGTAGTCGCCCTGGCGCATGATGATTTCGCCTTTGCGAAATTTGAGGATGCGGGTGTCGTTGCGGAGGATTTCGCGGAGCGGCGTGCGCTTGGGAAATTTTTCCGCGTCCATCCCGCTGAAGGGCGCGGTGAAGAGCAGCCGGTTCACGTCCTCGTCCGTCATGTTCGCGTCGAACGCGGCGTCCCAGCGTTGCGGGCGTTCGAGGATGGTCAGGGCGGCGGGCATTTTAATTCAGTGTTAGTGGCGGTTTTCGCACTGCGAAAACCCGTCGCCGCGCGCAGCGTCAGGCGACGGAGTCGAAGGCGTAACGGATTTTCAAATTTTCATACGCCATAAATATCGCTGCCGCAAAGTGCCTGCTTCGCAGGCAAACAGGGTCGCCGCGCGACTCTTTCCACCAGCCCAAGTGCAGTGGAATGCGTTTGAATTTTTGTCTGCCATTTTCATTTTGAAGCGAAGGCTAAATCTTCACTTTGAATTTTTCATTCTTCTTCACCGATTGGACGAACGCCGCCATGAGCTGCGGAATCATTTCCAGATCGCGCAGGCTGACGACCTCGACGGGAGAGTGCATGTAGCGGTTCGGCAAACTGATGAGCGCGCTGGCAATGCCGCCGCGCGTCCAGAAAATCACGTCCGTGTCCGTGCCGCTGCTGTTGGACATCGCTTCGTGCTGGAGCGGGATTTTTTTCTTTTGGGCGACTTCCTCAAGCCGTTTTACGACTTCGGGATGATTGCAACCGCCGTGCGTGATAGCCGGGCCGCTGCCGATGCGCGTGTCGCCGTGCTGCGTTTTGCTGACCGTCGGATAATCGGTGGCGTGGGTGACGTCCACCACGAGCGCGATGTCGGGATGGAGTGAATAAGCAATCTGTCGCGCGCCGAGCAGGCCGACTTCTTCCTGCACATTTGAGACGGCGCAGACTTCGCAATTTAATTTCACTTTGGATTCCTTCAGCAGCCGCAATGTTTCCGCCACGGCGAAAGTTCCGATGCGATTATCAAACGCCCGCGCCACGACGAGGTCGCCGCGTAAAACATCAAATTCATCCGTCAATGTGATTGGGTCGCCGACGCGGATGAGTTGCTCCGCTTCCTTGCGGCTGCGCACGCCGATGTCTATGAAGATGTCGTGGATTTTCGGCAGTTTCGGCTCGCCGTCCTGCTTGGTTAGATGCGGCGCGACGTTGCCGACGACGCCCTTCACCGCGCCGTTGCGGGTGTGGATGACGATGCGCTGTGCCTTGGTGATGGCTGCGTCCACGCCGCCCATGCGGCGGACGTAGATGAAGCCGTGGTCATCAATGTAGTTCACCGCCATTGCAATCTCGTCCGCGTGGGCCGCGAGCATAATGCGCGGGCCACCGCCTTTGTTGAGGACGGCGACGCAATTGCCGTAGGCATCGGAAAAAGTTTCGTCGGAAAATTTCTTGGCGTAATCCAGCCACACGCGCTGGCCGCGGGTTTCATGGCCGACGGGGCTGGGCGTGTTGACGAGGGTTTTTAGAAAGTTGACTGACGCTTCGCGCATGACGGCAGGCTAGATAAAGTGCGTGAAAAAATCAGCAACCTTTTTACTGACCCAAACATCACCGCCATCCGGCAGTAGGTTGGCTTGGTGGGGCGAGGGTTCTCGCGAGCCGCTGCCACCTGACATTCGCGGCTCGCGAGGACGCTCGCCCCACCGGTTTTTCAAATCGGCCAGCCCCCGCTATTTCCAAGGCTTGAAACTCGCGGGCGAACCGTTAGCCTGACGCCAGTTTCACGCCGAAACCAACTTTGAAATTTTTATGAATCGCACCCACACTCAAATCTTCTCCGCCGCCGTCTTGGCAGTTTCCATTTTTCTCACTGGCTGCAAACCGTCCGCCACTCCGGCGGGCGGCGGCGATACCATCAAGGTCGGCGAGTTCGCCTCGCTCAACGGCAGCGAAGCCGCGTTTGGTCGGTCGTCCCACAACGGCACGATGCTCGGCGTCGAACAGGTCAACGCCGCCGGCGGTGTCCTCGGCAAAAAGCTAGAGCTGCTCTACGAAGACAACCAGTCGAAGGACGGCGAAACTGCGACCGCCGTGAAAAAATTAATCTCGCGCGACAAGGTCGTGGCGATTCTTGGCGAAGTCGCCTCCATCCGTTCGCTCGAAGCCGCGCCCATCTGCCAGCAAAATAAAATCCCGCAAATCTCCCCGTCTTCCACCAACCCCAAGGTCACGCAGATCGGCGATTACATTTTTCGCGTGTGCTTCATTGATCCCTTTCAAGGAACGGTCATGGCGAACTTTGCGACGAAAACGTTGAAGGCAAAACGCATCGCGGTGCTTACAGACGTGGGTTCGACTTACAGTGTCGGGCTGGCGGATTATTTCAAGAAAGGTTTTGTGGCGAATGGCGGCGAGATCATTGCCGAGCAGAAATTCACCAAGGATGACAAGGATTTCAAGGCGCAGCTCACGGCGGTGAAGAGCCAGAATCCCGACGCGATTTTCGTTCCCGGCTATTACGGGCAGGTCACGCTCATCGCTTTGCAGGCGCGCGAACTCGGTATGAAAGTTCCGCTCTTCGGCGGCGATGGCTGGGAAGCGCCGGAACTCCTCCAAGGCCCCGGCGCGGCGGAAGCACTTGAAGGCTGCTTCTACTCCACGCACTTCTCGCCGGATCAGGACGCGCCGAAGATCAAGCAGTTCGTCGCCGACTATCAGAAAAAATTCGGCGCGATTCCCGACGCGATGGCCGCACTCGGCTACGATTCGGTGCTCGCGCTCGTGGACGCCATCAAGCGCGCCAATTCCACTGACGGTGCAAAAATTCGCGACGCGCTGGCTACGCTCAAAGACCTCGACGGCGTGACGGGCAAGACGACGCTCGATGAAAACCGCAACGCGCAAAAACCCGCCGTCATCATCGAAATCAAAGGTGGTAAATTCGTCTACAAAGAAACGGTAAATCCGTAAGCGAGTAGCGGGAAAATTCTCCGCCGCTCAAAGCAATTCCCAACGCGAGAACATGGCGGCTTGCCCGGAATAATTTTCGCGCTCATCCAACAGGTTCCAAACTGTCGCCTGCGCGATGCGGAAACGACGTCCCGTTTTGGCAATGCGGACGCCGGAATAGTCGTCAATAAAACCCTTCGCCGTCACCGCTGCGAGCAGACGCGCGCGCTCCTCGCGATTAGGCGCTTCCGCCGTGAGGCGCGAGGGCGTGCGGGTGAGTTCGTCCCACGACATTTCCCAGAGTGCCAGCGCGGCGGCATTACCGTAGTTCAAAACGGGATCAGCCTGGGTGCCGTGTGAGACGAGGACGAACGGTGCGTGGAAAATTTTCTCTGCGAGTTCCGCCGTCGGCGTGCCGAGCAACGCCCGCCCCGTCCAATGCTTTAAGCTGCGCGCGATGAGTTGCGTCTGTGCGCTGACCGTTTCCTGCTGCCAGATTTCTTTCACGCGCCGATAGTGAAATGTTTTGGCGCGGCGGGCAACCGGTTTTGTGGCGCAACCCGCACTGGCGCAGATTTTTTTTCCGTGTAAGCTGTCGGCATCATGGCTGGAAAAATTGTTATCCCGGAAGATTTGAAAAAGGAACTCCCGCAATCCAAGTGGGGCAAAATCCTGGGCGCCACCCCTATCGTGATGACCGTCATCGCCACGATGCTTGCCGGCCTCGCCTCCAGCGAAATGACTAAGGCGCAATACGACCGTTCGGCCGCCGCGCAGCTCCAGTCCAAGGCCGGCGATCAATGGAGCTATTATCAGGCGAAAAAACTCCGCAGTGCCGTCGCGCGCAACACGCTGGATCTGCTGGCGACCACGGCGGAAATCCGCCCGCTCGAAGCCGCTGTTTTAGAAGACGCGGACGCCGCGACCATCGCCGCGCTGACGAAGAATGAAATTCCCGTCGCCACGCCCGCGAAGTTCGACGATAACATCCAAGCCGCCCTCGCCGCCGTGGAAAGTTCCAAACCGGAAACCGAGGTCACTGCGTTGCTCGATAAAATAAAAATCACCAAGGACAACGACCCGCTGATGCTCGCGTTGATGGCGGCCAAGGATGCCGCCAATAAATTTGACGAGGCCACCAAAGCTATCAATAAAGCGTCCGACAAGTTTGACGAACGCCTGATGCTGGGTGACCGCGATATTTTCCGCGCCTTCAGCGCCGCGCGGCTGCGCTACGCGGCGACGCGCTACGAAACCGAGGCGCGCTTGAACCAATCCATCGCGGGCATTTATGAATTGCAGGTGCGGAAGGGAAACCTCGCCGCCGAGAAACATCATCGGCGCAGCGGAAAGTTTTTCTTCGGGATGCTGGCGGCGCAGATGGGCGTCATCATTTCTACGTTTGCCATCGCGGCGCGGCAGAAAAGTTTTCTGTGGTCCGTGGCGGCGGCGGCGGGCGCGGCGGCGGTGAGCTTCTCACTCTACGTTTATCTTTTCGTTTGAAGCGGCTTGGATTTATTCCAGCCGTTTCACGCGGAGATTTTTATAGCGGACGACGCTTTTGGGGTCGTGCGCTTGGAGGGCGAAAGTTCCATCCGCCAGTTTGCGCGTGAAAGATTTTCCCGGCTGCGCGCCCGGCGGCTCATTGTATTCCAGCACAAGCACGTCGTTGATTTTTACCCTGACTTTGCTGCCCTGCACGGTGATGGTTTGCGTCCACCATTCATTGTCCTTCGCGGGCGTGTTGCCGAGGTTGGCCACGTCGTAGAGGCTGCCGGTTTTTTTGTAGTCGGCATGCGAGACGTTGACTTGGCACTCAAAACCATTCGTCGGCCAGCCGTTCGACTGGTAGTGCGTGTGGAAATAAATTCCGCCGTTGGAATGAGGCTCGGTCTTCACGTCCACCTTCAGTTCAAAATTCACAAATGGCTTTTCATCGCCCACATAAAACAGATGGCAGCGGTCGCCGTGCGCCATGAGCGCGCCGTCCTCGATGCTCCAAGTATTCGTGTGTTCGTCGGCGGTTTTCCAGCCGGTGAAAGTTTTGCCGTCGAAGATTTGGGTGAAGCCTTCCTCCGTCTGCGCGATGGCGGCCAAGGAAAAGAGTGTCAGTGTGAGCGTGGCGATGGATTTCATGCCGCCACTTTATCGGCGGCCATGCGACAAGTCAGGCGGAATTTTCCTGAAGCGGCGGGGACGAGTGTGGGCAGCATCTCTACTGGGATTTTTTCTTTCGTCTGCAACAGCGCTTCGAGTCGTGACGTGATGCGGTGCAAGGTTTCCGTGGTCGGCGGAACTTTGTCCGCGATGAAGCGCAGCGTGGTGACTTCGCCATCCGTCTGTTTCAGTTCGTAGTGCGCGAGGCCATCCGCATCGGCGAGGCATTGATCCACCTGCCACGTCGTGACGCGCGAACCGTCGGCGGCGAGCAGCGCGTCCTTCGCGCGGCCATGCACGATGAACCGCGAGCCGTCCGGCGTGAAAATTTTTTCCGCGAGGTCGCCGATCCGGTAGCGCAGGAGCGGCATGTAATCGTTGCTTAACGTCGTGACAATCAAATCGCCGATGCCGCGCGCGTCGGGGTTCACGATTTCGAGGTAGGCGGTTTCGAGGCTAGGCTGCATTTCGCCCCGCCCATTTTCCATGAGCAGATGGCCGGTCTCGGTGGAGCCGTAAAGGTTCAGCACCGGCACGCCGAAGACGCGGGTGAGAATTTTTTTGTGAACGGCGCTAAAAAATTCGTAGGTGCAGAGGATGAATTTCAGCGAGGGAAATTTGAGGCCGCGCCGTTCGCAGTAAAGCGCCAGCCAGACAATGTGAACGGGGTCGGTGTCGAGAAATTGCGGCGCCCACTCGACAATCTCCTGCGCCATGCGCTCCATTTCGGTGTCGGGCAGCACGAACGGGATGCGCTGGAGATTCACGAAGAGCGAGCGCCCGATGATGCGTTGTTCGCGCGACATCCAGACGGTGGGGCAGGTGAGGCCGTTGCAAGCGGGCGTGGTGAGCGTGGCGCGGTGGGCGATGGGAAATTCGTCGAAGATTTTCGCGGCCACCGGATTGAGCCGCAACGCGCGTTGCTCCTGCGCGTCCCACCAGCCGCGCGCAAAAATCACGGGCAGCCGGTCGGACGTAGTGCCGGAGGTGTATTCCAGTTCGATGAGATTTTGCGCGAGCAGCGAGTCAACGGTGACGTGATCGCCGAGAAAGTTGTGCGGAAAGTTTTCGCGCATGGCCGGCTTGCCGAGCAGCGGCATCTGGCGGAAACATTCGAGGCCGGGCAGTCGGCAGTCGGCGAGCGGGGCGCGGTAGAGCGGAACCTTGCGCCAGTGCGGCAGGAGTTTTTCCAATTGCGCGAGTTGATCGAATTCGTGAGCGGAGGCGTCGGTCGTGGGCATGACAAACTAAATTTGGTTCAGGCTTTTTCGCCGTAGTTGATGGCCATCGCGCCTCCAAGAAGGTTGATGACGCGGACATTTTTTAGTTTCAACGCATTCATTTTGTCCGCCACGGCGAGCTGCGCGGGGTAATGTTTCAGCGATTCTAAAATGTAGGCGTAGGCTTGCGCATTACCGCAAAAGAGCAACCCGATGAGCGGCACGGACAGCCGCAGGTGCGTGAAATAAATCGTGCGCCACAGGGCGTTCGGCGGCTTGCCAAAATCCAGCACGATGAGCCGCGCGCCGGGCTTCGCCACGCGGAACATCTCGTCCACGCCGCGTTCCCAGCTCGTGAGATTGCGGAGGCCGTAGCCGACGGTGATGATGTCGAAGGAATTTTCGGGAAAGGGAAGTTGCTGCGCGTCGCCTTGAATAAATTTTAAGTTTTGAATTTTTAATTTTGAGTTGTCGTGCCGCTGCGCGGCGACGGCGAGCATCTGCGCGCTGAAATCCAGGCCGGTCGTCGTCGCCCCGCGCTGGGCGAGGGCGAAGGAAATGTCGCCGGTGCCGCAGCACAAATCGAGCGCGCGGGTGTCTGGCGAGGAGTGCGCGAGTGCCACCACGCGACGTTTCCAGATCCGGTGCAGGCCGAAGCTTTGGAGGTCGTTCAAAAAATCGTAGCGGCGGGCGATGCGGGCGAAGAGGTCGTTGACCTTCGCCGCGCGCTGGTCGCCGGGCGCATAAAATTCATTGCTCACGCGGCGCAGTCTAGCGATGAAGACGGCGCGGGGCAAACCAGAGAAATTGGTGGAGGTAGAGTTTGCGTCCGACGGAGCGCGGTGCGTTGCTCCGCGCTCTGGTCAAACGATACCACTGCCGAGAAATTGCTTTGCGCGTAGCGGCGGCTTTGCTAGTGTCGGCCACCAAGGCCTGCAATTGTGAACCGCCTGAAGTGAAATTAATTTTATGAGCGCCGCGCCCGCCAAGACCATTTTGGTCGTAGATGACAATGAGATTGTCATCAAGACGATTTCCCTGAAGTTGCAAGGCGCGGGGTATCGCGTGGTGTCGGCCATGGACGGGGCGGAGGCGATGGCCGCCGTGCGCAAGGAAATGCCGGACCTCATCCTGCTGGACATCAGCTTTCCGCCGGATGTGGGCACGGTGCCTTGGGACGGATTCCGCATCATGGAATGGTTTCACCGGCTGGACATGGCGCGAAAGATTCCCATCATCATCATCACCGGCAGTGAGGATGTGAAGACGAAGGATCGGGCCACGCAATCTGGCGCGGTGGCTTTTTTTCAGAAGCCGATTGAGCATGACTACCTATTGAAAGTGGTGCGGGCCACCTTGGGTGAATCGGTGGCCTGAAATTCAGGCTTGCCAGGCGGAGCGGCTCGTTTATTATCCCCACGCTTTCTGGACGCGAGCGTAGCTCAGTTGGTAGAGCATCACGTTGCCAACGTGAACGTCGAGGGTTCAAATCCCTTCGCTCGCTCCATTTTCTTAAAATATTTCCGTCGAACAACCAGTTCGGACGGAGTTTTGTCCACCGGTGATTCCGCTGTGAAGTTTGGGTTCAATTAAAATTCAGTCGGCTCGCCGCGCGTTCGGTTTCCACCTGTTCCTTGAGCAGATCAATTTTTAACTTCAGCAGTTCGCGGTTTTCCTTGGACTGGTCGGCTAGGTCTTTTTCCAAATCGGTGATGCGCGTTTCGTAGGTGCGGAGGCGTTCAAACAATGGCGTCTGCACGGATTCAAGGCGCTTGATCAACTCGGTGAGTTCGGCGGAGGCGGTCTGCTGCGCGGCGAGCAGTTCGCGGCGCTGGGCGGCGAGTTCCTGCACGACGGCGTCCTTGAGCGCATCCACGAGATGTGGCGCGAGGCTGGATTGAACGGAGTTCAGAAGCGTGTTGACGCTTGGAGGCGGCAGCGGCTGGGTCTTGCCATTGAGAATTTTGGCGATGATGCGGTTGGCTTCGTGCGTGCCATCGCGTTTGCAGACGGGGCAGGCGATGGCGGCGGGCATGGCGCCGTTGGCCGGCCAGACCTCAAAGGCGTATTTCTGCCCGCAGCCGCAAAAAATCTTGATGGGGATCGGCGAAGCGTTCACCAGAGGAAGGATTTTTGTTCGCTTACCTGTTTGTCACCCGACCAGAGCGTCACGCGCCAGGCGACGACGGTGCCGAAGTTTTTGTAGTCGTCGCCGGTGAGTTTGATTTCCGTCCAGTTGTTGAAGGAACCGGCGGCGACCTCGGCTTCGAGAATTTTCATTTTGGGTTTGCTGCCTTCGCCAACACCGCGCAGTTCGAGGCGGAGTTTGGATTTTTCGTCGGTGTGGCACAGCACGTCGTAGCGCAGGCCGGAGACATCGTTGGTGTGGGCGCGGAGGTAGGCTTGGTAGGCATCGCGGTCGAAGAGGCTGGGCGATTTGGCGATGCGGCCATCGGTGTCGAGGAAGAAGGGCAGAACCTTGACGACCTCGGCGGCATGGGTCGAGACGAAGGTGGCGAGGAAAAGGAATGTCAGGAGAATCAAGCGCATGGCGGGACAATAATTTTTTGGCGGGCGCATTTCAACTGCTGATTTGCCGGGGCTTGAGCGGCGTTCAGGAGCGGATTGACTTTTCATAACTGCCGGTAAAAACTCCGTCTGTATCACGCAGCTGCCGTTTCGTGCTGTAAACTTATGACCAAACTTGAATTTCCCTTCACTGAAGAAAAAATTCGCGGGCTTAAAGTCGGCGATGAGGTTTTAATTTCTGGAACCGTCTTCACCGGGCGCGACGCGGTGCATAAATATTTGCACGAGGGCGGCGCGTTGCCGGACGGCGTGAGTTTCAAGGACGGCATCATCTATCACTGTGGCCCGGTGATGATGAAGCAGGACGATGGTTCGTGGAAATGCACCGCCGCCGGCCCGACGACTTCCATTCGCGAAGAGCCGTATCAATGGCAGGTCATTCGCGATTTCGGTTTGCGCGGCGTCATCGGCAAAGGTGGCATGGGGCCGAAGACGCAAGCGGCGTGCAAAGAATATGGCTGCGTGTATCTGCACGGCATCGGCGGCGCAGCACAGGTTTTGGCGGATTGCGTGAAGCAGGTTCGCAACGTGTATTTCAAAGAAGAGTTCGGCTCGCCGGAAGCGATTTGGGAACTTGCGGTGGAAGATTTTCCCGCCGTCGTGACGATTGATGCGCACGGCAATTCATTGCATGAGGAAGTCTTTGCCAAGAGCCAAGCGGCACTTGCGGCGCGGCTTTGATTTTTTAGACGGAAGTAACAAAGTTTTCAAAATTTAGATTCCACTCGCTCGCTGAATATTTATCGCGGGCGGGTTTTTTATTCTGCGGGCGTGGGCTGCTTATTTCTACTTTTTGAACAGGTTGATCAGATTGGATACGGGCGTCGCGTTGGTTGGCGCGGCTGAATTGGTGCCCGCCGTGGATTTGTTGCCAAGCAGTCCTTCCAAAGCATTGGCCACGGCCTTGGTTTGCTGGCCGGCCGCGCCGCCGATTCCGTTGCCGATTCCGCCGCCGGCTTTGGCCGCGAGCAACAACAGGCCGCGTTTGTCCAACTGCGTCTTGGGATTGCCGACGGTGCCAGTCTCGGTGAGAAAATCCGGCAGGGCAACATAGGCGACATTCGTGGGCGTGTCGGAACTGACTAATCCGGCTTGATTCGCCAAGGAACGGCCGAGCCGGATTTGGACGGGAATTTTGATCGCGGAGTTTGTCAGGATCGGTTCAATCGTGATATCGCCGGTGGCCAGCACTTGAAAGACGGCACTGCGGACTTCTGTCTGCGTCAACCGCAAATGGCCGTCGCCAGCTTTGGCGTCGAGGGCAATCACATCAATCGGCGTGGCGGTCAACTGATTCGCCCAGCCGCTATTTTGCGAGCCGCCCAACAAGCCGCCGATCGCTGCCACTGGATTCTTCATCAAATCTGGTAGCGCGACGACGATGTTGAGGATGGATTTGAGGATGGGCGAGCGGACATTCCCCACGGCGAGGTTCAAGTTCGTGGCGTTGAAATCAAACTGGCCAGCCAAGTTTTTTTGCAGACTGGCGCCGGTGATGCCTGCGCCTTTCAACTGCGCATGGGCGCTCGATGCGCCGCCAATCTGTCCCTTGCGGTCGGGGGCAAAACTGTTCACGAGCGGCGTCAACGGAATGGCGTCGGCGCTGAATCCCACGTCGTAAGTGTAGCCGGGCACGCCCAGGTTCAAATCGCTCGTGGCCTTGATGGGCGCGCCGTTGAGCGTGAGCTGGCAGGGCTTGAGCACGACGTGGCTGCCATCGAGCAGGGCGGTGGTTTGCCAGTTGGCAATGTCCACTTCGCGCAGGAACAAACGACCGATGTTCAGGTCGAAGGTGAAATTCTTGAACGGCAACGTCATTGCGGACGGCTCTTGATCCGGCTTGGAGGCCGGCGGGGTCGTGGCGGATGCCGTCGTCGCGGCGTTGGTCGCCGGTTTGAGACTGGAGAGCAAATCATAATATTTCGTCACGTCCAGCGATTCGGCGGCAACTTTGAAATTGCCGGTGATGGCGGCGGGTTTCGACACATCCACATCGCCGGTCAACTGCAATGTATTTTTCGCGCGATCGGTCGGCGTCATGACGAGTTCACCGGTGAGACCGATTTTCTTTTGTTTGCTGCTGACGTGGCCTTTGAAGCTAACGGCACCATCGGCTGGCTTGGCATCCGGGATGGCCATCAACTGGGCCAGCGCCGTCTGCACGGACAACTGCAAATCCGCATCCTGCGTCGCGCGATCAAACATGGCGCTGCCGGAAATGTTCACCAGCGATTTGCCTTCGCGGGTGACCTCCAGTTGGTAGTTGTCCAGCTTGACGAGCTTCATGTCGGCGACATTGCCGCTGGCCTGCACGCGCACGTTTCCTTGATTAACGGCGGCGGAACCGGTGCCAGTCGTGAGATTGTCCAGCCGGGTATCCATCGAAAATCCGAGCTGTTGGCCGGCTTTTTGTGAAACGAGTTTTACCGCGACGTTAAGCAGGCCGCCGGGAGCTGAATCACCCGCGAACGATTTCCAATCCGCCAGATTTAAGTTGGTCACGGTGAGGTTAAGTGTCGCATCACCAACCGCGCCGCTAGTGCCACCCAGCGGGATCGTCATGGGACTGGATAATCCAACCAAGAGAAACAGTCGCGAATCCTGACTGCCAGTCAGGCTCAAGGTTTGCAGCACGGCCGATTGCGCGGTCTGATCCACCGTCACCGCATAATCGCTGTGCAAATCCAAGGTCGGCGACGTCTGCGTCTTTTGAATCACCTGAAACTTCGCGAGATCAAAGCCACCAGCGATGGAAATCATCTTGCCGCCTTTGCTCAATTCAATTTCATTGCTCGAATTAAAAGTGGTCGTGCCGAAATCCATGCCGCTCACCGCCCCGGCAAGATTCAAGGCCTGCCGGTCTATCCCGGAAATGATGAGCTTTAATTTGCCTTCGCTCTTCGCCGAGTCGAACGGGCCGCTAACCCGGATTTCCGCCAGTTGCGTGCCGGCCTTGGCGAGGCGCAGAGCCAAGTCTTTCAAATCGGTCGGGGTCAATTCGCAATTGAACGTCGCGACAAACGCATTGAGTTCCGCCAACGGGCCGGTGGCCTGGCTGACGGTGAAACTGGTGCTGCCCTTCACGGAACCAGGCTTCAAATCCGGCGTCAAAGCGAGATCGAATTTGCCGGCGAGCTGGGCTTGCAGGGTGGCGGCGGCGGCGTTCGTTTGGGCAGCTTTCTGAAGGGCGATAACGGCGGCGAGTTCAATCTTGCCGGACTGCCCGTTCTTCAGGTCGCTGACGGTGAAGTTCAAGCCCGACACTTCCGTCACGTCCTGGCTGCCGTCGGCATATTTTTTTACGAGCCGGACGGTGGCGTTGTTGAGGGCGACTTTCTTGATGTCAATCTGCGGCGGCTTGGAAGATTTTGCGGGCGCGGGCTGGGCGGTGGGTTTGGTTGCTTCTGGCTTGGCTTTGGTGAAGCAATCGAGATTACAAGTGCCGTCGGCATTTTGAACCACACTAATCACCGGCGATTCGATGACGACTTCCGACACGGCAAGGTTGCCGCCGATGATGGACATCAGGCTGTAATTCGCGTGCAGTTCTTTGACGGTCAATATGGGGTCGCTCCCGGCCGACTGGACTTTCAAATCATTCAACCCGACATGGCTGAACGGGCTGATTTTGGCACTGGATACGGTAACGTCCGCGCCGAGGCTCTGGCTGACCTTGGGCAGAATGACGCCGGTCAGAAAGCCCGAACTGGTCGCCACAAAATAAACCACGACCAGCAGGACGACGAGAATGCCGGTGAGCCAGACCAGCTTGCGCAACCAGCCGCCAGTTTTTTTTGAAATCGGTTTGATAGTGTTTTCAGTCATAAATTATTTTTTCCAAATGTTTGGGCCAAGGCTGCCTCTTTCGTGATCTCATTCTAAAGCCAGAATAGAAGAGTTCAAACAACGAAATTTCTGGCCGAGCAGCCCGGCGTGGTGACCGGCGAAATTAAAACTTAAAATTCCAAGCGCTCGTGGAATATTTTTCAGCCGCGAGTTTTTTTATTTTAGCGAGCGGCGGGCGGTCGAATTCTTCTTTCGCATTCCACGCTTCGGCCAGCGCGGCCTTAATTTTTTCAGCGGGCAGAGGCAGGTTGGTCACGAACTCGCCGTGCGGACGGCAGGCGCGGTAGTCCGGCTGGAGCGACGGCATGAGCAGCAGTTCGCCGACGAGCGCGAGATCGCAATCAAGGAGCAGCGTGCCGTGGAAGAGCAGGAAGTTTTTCCGTCGCCGTTGCGAGTTGCCAGCAAATTTCAAATCGCCAACGCAAAGGTCAGTGTGGCCGCGAACGGAAATTCTGGCTTCTGAATTCTGGCTTCTGAATTCTTTCTCAATCGCCGCGCGGTTGCGTTCCATGATGAACTGGTTCGCGGAGGAAATGTTTCTGGTCGGGGAATTTTCTTCAATCCGCAGGATGAGCGAGTAGTTCAATCCGCCGCGCATCTGCACCACCGTGCCCCCGCCAGAGCAGCGGCGGAAAATCGGGACGCCTTTGCGTTCGCACGCGGTGACGTTCACTTCCGTCGTCACCTTGTTCGCGTAGCCGACGACGACGAAGGTTTCTTTCGGCTCCCAAAAAAACAGCGTCTCCTCGCCGCCGCCCGCTTCGCACACGTCCAGCACGGCTTCGTCCGTCGCGAGTTGTTCGGCGGGTGAGGGGAGTTGGAGTTGGAGCAGCTTCAAGCGTTTTGATTTCAGTATTGTTGCGGCGGCAAATTCAGGTTAATGTGGCGTCTGTCATTTTGCGTTTGCAGTGACACTTTATCCCAGTGAAAGCATCCAAAAAAGAAATTTACGGTTCACGCGGCGGAAACACTTCCACCGCCACCAACGGCAGCAGCGAAAAGCTCGATGACTCCTTGCAATCCGTGCTGGAACTCGCGCTCGAAAGCCATGGCGCGGAACACACGGCGAAGTTGCTGGAGAAATTCGCCAGCCAGCTCCGCACCACGCCGCGTCCCACGTCGGGGCAAACGACGGCCTACGTGAACACCATTCCCGTCGAGCAACAGCCAGAGTATCCGGGCGACCGCGACATTGAGCGCCGCATCAAGAGCATGATCCGTTGGAATGCGATGGCGATGGTCGTCAAAGCAAATTCAAACACGAACGTCGGTGGCCACATCGCGTCGTTCGCCTCCTCCGCGACGCTTTACGAAGTTGCGCAGAATCATTTCTTTCGCGGTGCCGACGGCAATCGCCCCGCCGACTTTATTTTTTTCCAAGGTCACGCCACGCCGGGCAATTATGCACGGGCATTCCTCGAAGGTCGGCTGACCAAAGAGCAACTCGCGAACTTCCGCCAGGAACTTGCGGAAG
>JANOBC010000368.1:0-8897 GCA_031411455.1 Limisphaerales bacterium | reverse complement strand
CAAACCAATGGCAGAACTCTACCAATGATCTGTCCAGCCTTTGGGGTCAGGTCACGGAGATAGGCTGCAAGCCTCGCACCAATTAAAAAACCCTCGCCCGTTTCCGGTCGAGGGTTTTTGATTTGGCTGATTGCCAAAATTTTTATTCCGCCTTCTTCTTCGTAAACGTGTGCGTGGCGTGGCCGTAAAAGGCGTCGGCACATTCCATCAACGTCTCGGAAAGCGTCGGGTGCGGATGGATCGTGGCGGCGATGTCCTCGACCGTCGCGCCCATCTCAATGGCCAGCGTGGCTTCGGCGATAAGTTCGCCCGCGCCCGCGCCGCAGATACCCACGCCCAGCACGCGGTTGGTCTCCGGGTCGGCGATGATCTTGGTGACACCATCCGTGCGGTCGAACGACAGGGCACGACCGGACGCGGTCCATGGAAATTTCGCGACTTGATACGGAATATTTTTCTCCTTCGCCTCGGCTTCGGTGATGCCGCACCACGCGAGTTCGGGGTCGGTGAAAACGACGGCAGGAATGACGCTCTTGAACGGCACGTCATCACCATGAATGTTTTCCACGGCGTTGCGCGCTTCCTTGTGCGCCTTGTGTGCGAGCAGGATGCCGCCCGCGATGTCGCCGATGGCGTAGATGCTCGGGTCGTCGGTCTGCTGGTGGTCGTTGACCTTCACGAAACCTTTTTCATCCAGCACGTCCTTGGTGTTTTCCAGACCGAGGTCGGCGCTGTTCGGCACGCGCCCGACGGAGACGAGTACACGGTCATAGAGTTCGGAGAACTTCTCGCCGTTGAATTCGGATTCCACTTTGATCTGTTTGCCCACGGTCGCCATCTTGTTGACGCGCGCCTTGAGCCGGATTTCCTTGAACATCTTCTTGGCATTTGCCACGACGGGACGCGCGAGGTCGGCGTCCGCTCCGGCGAGCAAGGAATCGAGAGCTTCAATGACGGTCACCTTGCTACCAAGGCCGGCATACACAGTGCCGAGTTCCATGCCGATGTAACCGCCGCCGACGACGAGCAGGCTTTCGGGAATGTCATTCACTTCAAGCGCCTCGGTGGAGGTCATCACGCGCGGATTGCCAAGGTCAAACGCCTTCGGCATCGCGGGCACGGAGCCGACGGCGAGGATGGCTTTTTCAAATTCCACGAACTGCTGTCCGTCCGCCGTCTCGACGCGCAATTTGTTCGAGCCTTCAAAATAACCGCGCCCGGTGATGACGGTCACACCACGCATCTTCGCGAGCGTGGCAACGCCGCCGGCGAGTTTTTCGATGATGGAATCTTTCCACGTCCGCAGCTTGTCCACCTCGATCTTCGGTTCGGTGAACGTGATGCCGCGATGCGCCGACTCACGCGAGTTAACGATCTGGTGCGTCGCATAAAGCAGCGCCTTCGACGGAATGCAGCCACGGTTGAGGCAGACGCCGCCGAGCTTTTTTTCGCGCTCAATGAGGACGACTTTCATGCCCAAGTCCGCCGCGTAAAACGCCGCTGCGTATCCACCAGGACCGGCACCGACGACAACAATTTCTGTTTTAATCGAATCCATACAAATCAAATTTTAACGACGGCTTCGTCGAAGTTTTCAAACGCCTTCACCAAGTCCACCGTGAACCGCGCCGCGCTGCCGCCGTCCACCACGCGATGGTCGTAGCTCAACGCCATCGGCGTGAGCAGACGCGCCACGATCTGACCGTCGCGAACAACCGGCTTCATCGCACCGCGACCGAGGCCGAGGATGGCGACTTCCGGCAAATTGACAATCGGCGTGAAATGACCGCCACCAATCGCACCCTGATTGGAAATTGTGAACGTGCCGCCTTTCATTTCGTCGGCGGAAATTTTCCGGTCACGCGCTTTTGCAGCGAGCGATTCCAATTCTTTCGCCAAGTCGAACAAAGATTTTTTATCCACGTCGCGGATGACAGGAACCATCAAACCTTGATCCGTATCCACCGCGATACCGAGATGGATGTATTCTTTGAGGACGATTTCGTTCGCCGCTTCATCGAGGCTGGAATTGAAAATCGGATGCTGTTTCAACGTCGCGGCCACGGCCTTGAGCACGAACGGCGTGAGCGTGAGCTTGACGCCTTTCTTTTCATAATCGGCGGCGAATTTCTTCCGCAGTTCACCAAGCTTGGTGAAATCAATGTCATCGAACTGCGTCACGCGAACGACGCTGCTCCAGCTCTCGCTCATGCGGCGCGAAATGACTTTCCGCAGCGGCGTCATCGGCTTCTTGAGAATCGGGCCGAACTGCGAGAAATCAATCGAGACCGGCGCGGGCTTGGCCGGTGCGGCTGCCGCCGAGGCCGCAGCCGCAGGACGAGCCGCTGCACGGATGAGACGGTTGATGTAATTCTTGATGTCTTCGCCCGTGACACGACCGGATTCGTCACCGGAAACTTTTTGCAGATCAATGCCGAACTCGCGAGCCGCGCGACGCACGGACG
Organism: Limisphaerales bacterium; assembly: GCA_031411455.1. GTDB lineage: Bacteria > Verrucomicrobiota > Verrucomicrobiia > Limisphaerales > UBA11358 > UBA11358. Next base: position 6,432 of record JANOBC010000368.1, on the reverse strand, counting down.
GCGAAGCGACGGGATTTTCATTCACGATTTCGTCAGCGGATTCGATGACTTCTTCTTCCGCTTCTTGCACAACTGGCGCAGCCTTGGGAGCAGCTTTCTTGGCAGCAGGTTTGGCCGCAGGCGCAGCGGCGGGAGCTGGAGCAGCCGGAGCCGCAGCACCGCCCGCGAGGGTCAAAATCTTTTGGCCCGCGCTGATGCGATCGCCGGATTTGACGTGGATTTTTTCAACGACACCCGCGCCGGTGGACGGAATCGCCGCCACGGCCTTTTCGTTTTCGAGTTCCAGAATCGTCTGATCCTTGGCAATCGTGTCGCCCTCTTTCACGAAGATGCCGACCACGACGCCGGAATCAGCGCCCTCGCCCAGTTTGGGAAGTTTTACGTCCATAAATTTTGAACCAACAGCTTGGCTTAATTGGGATTGGCTTTCCAGAAAATAAATTTTCGCGGGCGGGTTGTCTTCAGACAAGACGCGTTCCATTCCCTCTCCCATCCAAGGGGAGAGGGCGAGGGTGAGGGGTTTGCGTGGCCGGAAATTTTAACCACGAAACACACGAATGACACGAAAGCGGTTTCAGCGACAAGCCGCCAAGAGGCAAAGACGCAGCGCACGTTTCCCCCTCTCCGCGTTCATCGGATGAATGGGGAGAGGGCCGGGGTGAGGTGTCGAATCAATTCAATGACTCATTCACAAATGTCGGAATAAACTCTTTTGAACTAATCACCGTATCATACAAGCCCACATCCTTGTCTTCGTGCTTGCTGATGCCGGTATAATTCAGACTGGCATCTTCGTAGCGTTTGAATTTATAGACGGCGTCATTCATCAAGGCACTGTTGAAAACATTCAGGCTCACCAGCAATTCAAAATCTTTGATCGTCAACGCCGTCACTTTCTTGAACAAGCCCGGCTCAAGCTGGGTGATGACATCTTTCAGACAGCGCTCCCGATAATCCGTCAGATACATGAACACCGGCACGCGCGTCGCAAACTTGATGAGCTTTTCCTGACTCAGTCTGCGCTTACTCTTGTATTCCTTCTCCGCCTCGGTGAGTTCGCGTTTCTGCTTTTCCGTCAGCTTGCCATCGTTCGCCTCGCGTTTGGCTTTCTTCACCGCTTCAGATTTGTTGATGATGGTTTCGATGTCTTGATTCAACGCGCGGAAACCTTCGATGCTCATCAATGCCTTCATCGCCGCCTCATTGCTCATTAGTCGGGCAAGCGTTTCGTTATCTACGTTGACCAGCAGCGCGCTTTCCCAACGCTTTGCGAGCAAGGTAGACGTTGTGCCGCTCATCGCCATGTCTAAAATCCCTGCCGCGTCAATCTGCTTCATGGAACTGCCGTCGTAAGCCAGCACCGGCAGAAAGCTGATGAATTCTTCCACTTTCTTTTCGGGATTGGATTCGTTCACGTTCAAGCGGCAACTGTAATCGGCGATTTGGCGCAATGCCCGATCCGGCGCGAAGTCAAAGACGTAACATTCCTTTTTCACAATCTCCTCGCGGTTGGGCGCGTCGCTGTCGGGATTCTTGATCGTCCACGGTGACTGCACGCGGAAGGCGGCTTGAAAATACGTTTCCGGGCTGGACGAATTCCGCAGCATGAAAATTCCCGTCCACGGCCTGACGGTAACGCCCGTCGTCAGCTTGCCGCATGAAAGCGTGATGCTCTTTGATTTGAGCGGTTCTTCCATCGCTTCCAATACCGGCGGCAAGGCGTCAACGCCGATGCCCGCATTGCTGCCCGCCGCCACGATGATTTTGTATTCGTGATAAAATTTGTTCTGCCGTTTCGCGAGCAAGTTCCGCATCGCCTGACACGCGGCGACGCTGGGCAAAAACCAGAACGTGTGCGACAGGACATTGAGCAATGGTGCGTGAGAAAAAGGCATCGGCGGCTTTTGTGCGCCGAGCTTGAGATTATCCACGGTGGTTTCCATGAACGAACCACGGATTAAGTCCAACCACTTTTGCACTTCGTCCTGATAGATAAATTCAGCGGCGTCTCCAAGGCCGTTGGCGGTAAAGAAAACATTCAGGTCAAATTCATTGAACTCGCCCTGCATCGCAATCTCGCGGATGGAATCCGGCAACTGGTAAGTCAGCAGCACCATGCGCGGCAGCGCGGCGTAGGGATTATTTTCAGTTTTCCAATCCCGCTTCGCCCGCTGCTCGTCGGAATACGTCCAGTTGAAAATCTGGTCTTCGATGAATTCACCGGAAGAGATGGCGCGAAAGGGCGTGCCAGATAAATACAGATACGCATTCGTCGTGATTGGCATTATCGCTTCGTCAAACTTTTCAATGTCTTTTCCCTCGGCGAACTCGATTTCCTTTTCGTCTTCCGCCTCAAAAAGGTCTTTGGCGTTCTCGCGCCACGCGCCGTAATGGTATTCGTCCAAGATGACGCAATCCCAATGCGTCGTGTGAACCCATTCGTTCTTGGTCTTGATGCCGCCGGTGCTGGTGTTCCGTCCGAGATAATCTTGAAATGATCCGAAGCAGACGAGCGGCTTTTTCTTGTCGGCGTCATCATACGAGAGGCCGCCCGGTGAGATGAATTGCCAGCCTTTGAAATTTACATGGCCTTGCAAATCCTCCTGCCACGCGTTTTGCACAGCTGGTTTGAACGTCAGCACCAGGATTCTTTTCCAGCCCATCTTTTTCGCGAGCTGATAGGCGGCGAAGGTTTTGCCGAAACGCATCTTGGCATTCCACAGGAAATGCGGCGTCTTTTTGGCATCCTCTTTTTTGGCTTCCTTGAAATACTCCGCTGTTTTTTCCACCGCTTCCGCCTGCTCCGGGCGCATCTTGAAATCCAGTGTGCGGTTTTCTTCGTTCACACCGCCGGTTTTGACGGCGATGATGGCGGCTTTGACCTGCTCCGTGGAACACTTGAACCATTCGCCATCTGGATTTTTTACGCCAACCGCGCGCAAGTAACGGTGAACGTCATAATCGGCGAACACCGTGCCGTCGTTCCGCATCGCGGATTCCTCGACGAGAATGTGATACGGCGGTTTGCCCGGTTTGATGATGGGATACTGCGCGGCGACGCGCTCTTGTGCCGACTTGGTGGTGTAGCCGACTTTCAGCAAACCCTCATATTGCGGATGGGTGTCCCGATAGGCGTAGATGGTGGGACGCGCATCGGGGCGCGGTGGGAAAAATTCCTTGCTCATGGTTTTAATCGGTCAGTTGGAAATCGTTCACCCGCGCAACTAACGCGCCGGTTTTTCGTTCGCTCTTTCCGTCGAACGAGCAAGTCGCAGCGGTTGAAATGGGCGCTTCCAATCTCTCCTGTGACGCCGATAGCTTCTCCCTCTCCCGGGGGAGAGGGCCGGGGTGAGGGCGGTCGTCAAAACCAATCTTCTCAAAATCCTTCGCGTGCCATAACCTCCCGCCATGCCCGATATTGATCGCGCTCGCGCGTTGCGCAAAAAACCAACCTGGGCCGAAAAACTTATGTGGAGCTGGCTGCGCGACCGGCGGTTTAGCGCTTACAAATTCCGGCGCGGGCATCCGTGCGGAATTTACTTCCTCGATTTCTTTTGCCTGGAGGCCAGCTTGTCCATTGAGTTGGACGGCGGTCAGCACGGGTTTCCGACCCAACAAGCCCATGACGCGGTGCGGACAAAATTTCTCGCTTCGCTGGGGATCAAGGAGCTTCGCTTTTGGAACTCCCACTTGCGGCGAAACCAACAGGCGATACGCGACACCATCTTTCACGAATTGCAGTTGCGCGCACCGCATCCGTTGCCGGATTACACGCGGCCAGTGATGCCGCCGGTTGAAGGAAACCAGAGCAGATAGTGGAACGCTCGCCCTCACCCCGGCCCTCTCCCCCGGGGAGAGGGAGAAGCGTTCGCCGGCTTCTGGAAAAACTCGCGACGGGATTCGCGCGGAAATTGTTTGAGAAAAAGAAACGCAGCGCAACTGTTCCCTCTCCCAGCGGGAGAGGGTTAGGGTGAGGGCGAGACGCGGCGGGAAAAATTCATTGCTCATCCTTCACCTCCATCGGGCGGATCATTGATTCGATGAACGAGATGTCGGCTTTAGTCAGATTGTATTTTTCGTAGAGTGCCTCATCAGTCCATGTGCGATCCCAAGTCTGTTGAGGAACCCAAGTGTAAGTCGAGCGTGTGGCGTCTTGGGTGATCTTGCGCAGCGAGACAAGAAACCGGAAAAATTTAGTGTGCAAGTAACTCTTGAGGCTGCTGGCCTCCTTTTTCGAGCCGACATAGAAAAACAGATATGTCTGTGTGCAAACCGATGGTGATTCAGTTATGAAGCTAGGGCCTAACACCATTGCCGGACGAGTGCCGCGCTCGCCATAGGCTTTAGAAATCATCACCTTCCACTTGTCTATGAGGTGAGGACTTTTGCCAACGGCATCGCGGTTGATCCAGCCAATTAGTCTCTTGCCACTCCGGCCATAGTGTAGCGCGACATCGTTTGGCTTTTGCTTCGCATGGAAGCCGTCAAAGTTGGATGTCCAGCCGAATTCCTTATCCACGGACAAGATTTCAGTGATTGACGGCTCACCCGCGCTCAAAACCTTGCGGAGAATTTTTACTGCGTGGCTGTCGCGAACAAATACATCGAACTCGTTCAAGTCGCGTGCGACTGGATCATTTGCGTTGTCCCCGCTGATGGTCGTGACATCGCAATCTCCCTCGTGGTCGCGATCCCACAGGAAGTAGCAGACACCACCCTCGAAATCCACGCCCGGAAAGACCGCATCCATTCGCTCGTAGTCCACCAACTTACGAATTCTTTTATCTCCCAGCATCGTGCGGCGGAACTCGGACAAGCCGAGTCCACCAGCCATCCAACGTGCGGGAATAATCATGGAAAGAAAGCGCGGGTTCAGCTTCTTGGCCTGATCCACGAACTTGTTGTAAATGGGAATATCGCGCGTGCCGCCGTCAGAACCCATTTGATACGGCGGATTGCCGACAATGACATCGAATTTCATGTTGAATATCTCCTCTGGCTTTTCGGTGTGAATGAATTGGTAGGCGTGTGTTTCCAGTGTTTTGTCACGGTCATATCCTTCCTGACTGGCTCCACAGAACACGCATCGCCCGTTTTCCCAAGAATGTTTAACTGTGTTAAAACGGATGTTTCCTTGCTCGTCGGTGAATGAATCGCAGATGGAATATTTGCCGTTGGCAGTCTTGCTGCAATAAACCGAACGGCGGGACATCAGCGCGGTCAATTCCGTGATGGCGACGCCAAAGACCTGATTCTGCAAAATGTGGTTGATGCGTTTCTGCTGATTGGGAATCTGCTTTTCCAATCCCACCAGCAACCGCTTGGTAATTTCTCGCAAGAACACGCCGGACTTACAAAACGGGTCAAGGAAGCGGGCATTCTTGTCCTGCCAAATTTCTGGCGGCAGATGATCCAGTATTTCATTCGCCATTTGCGGCGGCGTGAAAACTTCGTCGCTGCTCAAGTTGGACAGACACGTCAGAACGTCAGGATTGTAATTCTTATTCATCGCGCTCGTGAACCTTGAGGAAGTGAACCAACGGGAAGTCTTTTTGCGGCTTGGGAATGAAAACGTCCTCGCCAAGGTCGGAAAACAAATCCGGTTCTGGAAACAGCTCGGGACTGGGGAGAAAGCCAGGTATCAAACCGGAGAAAGTGAAATCCCGGCGCTTGATCAGGCTACCGTTGACCGGCGACCATTCAGAAAAAACAATCGGCGCTTGGCCATCCGCCGTCTTCAACGAAAGCGCGTCGCCGTGGACGATGTTGCGCCCAAGGATGTATTGGACGGCAGCGCGACATTCTTCCTTGGCCGTAGCCCTAAACTGCGCCGTGTAGCTCCGGTCAAATATGCCGAACAACCGCGCCCGGCACGCCGCGACATTATCTGCCAAAATATCTATCCCGTAGATGGAGGTGACGGCGAGAACGGCATTGCGCTCGTAATCCAACTGGCTTTTTCCGTAACGCGATTCAACGACGCGCAACTTGCGCTCCAAGATTTCCGCCAGGAAATTTCCGTTGCCGCACGCCGGTTCGAGAAATCTGGATTCAATGCGCTCCGTCTCCTGCTTGACGAGATCAAGCATGGCATTGACCTCGCGAGTGCCGGTCAGCACTTCACCGTGGTCAGTGACCCGTTGTTTAGAAATGACAGAGGAATCCTCGTGCGCAGTCGGAAGAATCTCTGGTGTGGGAGTGGTTACCATGCAACAAAGCTGTATTCGCTCGCGTGCGAATCAGCTCTGTTGGTGACTGTCTCTGTGGGAACTCTTGGTGCCTGAAATAAAAAGAGGGACGCATTTACTTGCGTCCCACATCAGGCACCTAGGAGGGCCCACAAAAGAACGCTTTCAATGCGCCCCATGTGGGGCGCATCTCAAGCGCTGTCTTTTGTACGAAATTCCTAGGTTTCGAGACGGACAGCAGCCG
>JANOBC010000367.1:0-21896 GCA_031411455.1 Limisphaerales bacterium | reverse complement strand
GTCCGGCTGCAGGTTATCCCGCGAGTCCCGATCATACCGAGAAGGGCATTCTCTGGGACCTGCTCGACGTGGAGCAACACACCAGCATCAAGCTCACTGAAAGTTTCGCCATGTGGCCGGGCAGTTCGGTGAGCGGACTTTATTTTGCGCACCCGGAATCAAAATATTTCGCCGTCGGCAAACTCGGCAAAGATCAGGTTGAAGATTTGTCGAAGCGCAAAGGCAAGTCTGTTTCCGAAATGGAACGCTGGCTCGGCCCGTGGTTAAACTACAATCCGTGAAATTGTTTTGAGCAATCCGACAACAACCCTGCGTTGGAATCTTCGACGTTCGGAAAAAATATGGCTCGCCATCGCCGCCGTAGTGCTGCTCGCGTTCGGCGGATTGATGGAGCGCCGCACCGCGTTGCGTCACGAACCGATGACGGACTTGAGCGTCTTCTGCATCGCGTCCGGCGCGGTGTGGAGCGGGCAAAATCCCTACTCCATCCCTGACTGGCACGGCTGGCACTACCAGTATCCGCCCGCGCTGGCCATTGCGTTCCTGCCGTTCGCCGAGCCGGTTCCACTGCCCGCCGACGCGCTGCCGCCGGAAAAGTTGCGCACCGCCGCCAACACCCCTTACGGCTACGGCATCGAAGGTAAAAATTATTACGGCCTGCACGCGGACAACGCCCATTTCTTTTTTTCAGTGGCGGCGTGGTATCTGTTGAGCGTGCTGGGGATTTTATTTTCCGCCCACGCCATCGGCTGTGCGCTGGAAGGAAAAATTTTACGCTCACCGCCGCCAGAAGATTCAGCACAGCGCAAAACTTGGTGGTTGCGGCGTTTGTTACCGCTGGCAGTTCTCGCTGGTTCGCTGGGAACCGATTTGTCGCGAGGTCAGGCGGACATCCTGATGCTCACCGCGATTGCGGCGGGAATTTATTTCCTCACCGCGCAAAAAAGTTTTCGCGCCGGACTCTGCCTCGCGCTGCCCGCGACGATAAAATTATTTCCGCCCTTGCTGCTGGCGTATCCTTTTTTGCGGCGACAATGGCGCGCGGGGTTTGGCGTTATCGCCGGGCTTTTCATTCTGCTCATCGCGTTGCCCGTCGCCACGCTAGGGCCGCAACGGACGCAGGAACTTTATCAATGCTGGTTCGAAGTTCTAGCAAAGCCAGCACTTGGCCACGGCACGGACACCTCGCGCCAGAGCGAGCTCACCGGCATGGGCAGCACGGACAACCAATCGCTGCTCGCGGCCATCCACAATTGGACACACCGCAGCACGCCGCGCGGCGAACGTCCGGCGGAAGCGGCGACATGGGAACGCAATGTGGTCTACGCCTGCGGCGCGGCGATGATCGCAGGCGTGCTATTCGTCATCGGTTGGCGGCGCACGGACACGCCGCACCAACTGTGCATCGTCGCCGGATTGCTCGTCGGTCTCGCGCTGCTCATCAATCCGGTGGTGCATAATTTTTATTACCTGCTGCTGCTCCCGCTGGTGGCGGCGATTATTGATCTCGCGCATAAACAAAATTTGAAGCGGTCGGCCAGATGGAAAATGATTTTTCCCGTCATCGTTTTCATGCTCGCGGACCTACTGGCGCGCGCGCCGGGCATCGGGCCGGTGCTGCGCGACTTTGGGGTGACGACGGCCAGTCTCATCTGGCTGTTGTGGACGGGGGCAGTTCTGTTGTTGCAGCAGAAAAAATCCAAATCAAAACCAGCTTAACTGCGGCTCGACTTTTTCCACCGGCGGCGCAGAATGTTTTCGTGAACAAGGTGCTGGCAATCTTGCCGATTTTATTTTTAGTCGTTCTAACGGGCTGCAAAACCGCGCCCGGCTTGAGCCATTCGCATTACAGCCGCTTCATGGTGGTGACGAACTTCACTGATTTCACCGCCACGCAAAATCCCGGCGGTGAAATCACTTTGCTCTCGCCGGAAATCCAAGCGCCAATTGATTGGAACCAGCTCATTCTTTCTTGGAACGTGCCGCCGGTGGCTGGAAATTTTATCCGGCTCGAAGCCCGCGCCATCCAGCCGGGTCACACGACAAAATTTTTTTCGTGGGGTCAGTGGTCGCCCGATGACAAAACTTTTTCCCGCTACAGTGTGACGAACCAAAAAGATGCGGACGGAGACATTCGCGCCGACACGCTGGCGTTAAACCAGCTTGCGAACGCCATTCAAATCCGGCTGACGGTGGGCGGCACGAACAGCACGCTGCCATCGCTGAAATTTCTCGGCCTCTCCTTTTGCAACACGCGGGCCAAGCCGGAGCGCGGCACGGTGAATCTGGCGATGTGGGGAAAAGAAATTCCCGTCGTCGAGCGCTCGCAGCAGTCCTATCCCGGCGGCAGCGGCTGGTGCAGCCCGACTTCGCTTTCGATGGCGCTCGCGCATTGGGGAACCGTTTCCAACCGCGTTGACTGGAGCCTCGACGCTCCGGAAGTCGCGACGGGCGTAGCGGATCACGGCTTCAAATTTCTTACGGGCAACTGGTCGTTCAATACCGCGTTCGCGGGCAGCCTGCCGGGAATGCGCGCCTACGTCACCCGCTTCAGCGATATTTCGGAGATCGAAGATTTCATCGCGGCGGGAATTCCTGTCATCATTTCTGCGCGCTATGATTTGCTGCAAGACGGGCGCGCGGATGATTTCAGCGGGCACCTCACGATCTGCCACGGCTTCACGAAAAAAGGCGACCTCATCATCAACGACCCGTGGACGGATCTGAAAGTGGAAAGCGTGCGTCACATTTACAAACGCACAAACGTCCGCCGCGCTTGGGCCACTTCGCACAACACGGTCTATCTCGTCTATCCTGAAAACATCAAGCTGCCCGCCGACCGGTTTGGGCATTGGGCTACCAAATGAAAAACATCTCAACCCTCCTCCTCCTGCTGTCAGTCGCCGCCTTGTCCGGCTGTAAAAGCTTTTCGGTTTCACACCAAAGCCAGTTCAGCCGGTTTGTCAGTGTGGAAAACTTTTCTAAATTCAGCCGCTCCCAGAATGAAAATGGCGAAACTGTTTTGCTCTCGCCGAAAATTCCGGCGCACATTCCTTGGAACGAACTCATCGTCTCGTGGAACGCGGAGGCGGTGGCGGGAAGTTTTCTCAAGGTTGAAGCGGCGGCGATCTCCAGCGGACAGCCAACGAAATTTTACACGGTCGGCAACTGGTCGCCGGACAACCAAGCGTTTGCGCGCACGAGCGTTCACGGCCAAAAAGACGATGCCGGCAACGTGGACACCGACACGCTGATCGTGAACCAGCCCGCCGACGCCGCGCAAATCCGCATCACGCTCGGCGGCACGAATGGCCCGCTGCCAGTGCTAAAATTTCTCGGCCTCTCATTTGCGAACACGAAAATTCCCGGGGCCGTGCGTGAACCAAACCGCGCGGCGTGGGGCAAAATCATTTCGACACCGGAACATTCGCAGCACGGCTATCCGAATGAAAAAGGCTGGTGCAGTCCGACTTCGCTTTCGATGGCGCTGTCGCGCTGGGCGGAAGTATTGAATCGTCCCGAAATGAATCTCACCGTGCCAAAAGTCGCGGCGAATGTTTATGATGCGGACTTCGCTGGCACGGGCAACTGGCCGTTCAACACCGCCTTCGCTGGAAGCTTTCCCGGCATGAGAAGCTACGTCACGCGGCTCGATGACATTTCTGAAGTGGAAGACTGGATTACCGCTGGCATTCCCGTGATTCTTTCCGCGCGGTGGGATTGGCTGTTGCCGGGACGCCCGCTCGACAAGGACGGCCATCTCATCGTCTGCATCGGCTTCACGAAAAATGGCGACGTGGTCATCAATGATCCCGCAACACGTTTGGAAAAAGGCGAATCAGTGCGCCGCATTTACAAACGCGCCGATGTCATCCACTCATGGACGAAATCGCATAACGCCGTTTATCTCGTCTATCCGGTCGGTGCGAAAATTCCGGCGGACAACCATGGGCATTGGGAAAATTGAACTTTTTAACCGCTAACCTGCGCTGATCTGCGCTGATAAAAATTCATTTGAGTAGCAGTTAATTTGGTGGGGCGAGCGTCCTCGCGAACCGCTGCCACCTTGCGTTCGCGACTCGCGAGGACGTTCGCCCCACCAGACTTTTGAAATAACCGCTGCCCCCTTTTGCCTTTTCTGGATTAGCGAAGATGAGCGCAGATTAGCGGTTAAGTTTTTTCCCGCCCCGCTTCCGGCACGCGGATAAATTTCCGCAGCACAATCAATCCGACCGGCGCCACCGTGGCGAAGAGCGCGACGAACAGCCACATCGTTTCCGAATGACGTTCACCGACCGCCGGGCAATACGTCGCGAGCAGCGTGCCGGAAAAAGTTCCGATCAAAAGTTTCGCCAGCAGAAACGGAATGTAGGAGAGCGCCCCATAAGAAGCTTCCTGGCCTTTGGGCGCGATGGCGGCGGCGTATTCATAAACGCGCGGCGAATAAAACGCCTCCCCGATGGACAGCATCACGACATAGAGCGCGATCATCACATAGTATGGATGGACCGCCCCCTTCAGTCCGAGATAGCTGTGACCGAGCCACTGCCCGAACGCGCCGTCGGCGAGCGGTTGGAACCACGCGGGCGGCAGCGCCATGATGAAGACGGACGCCGCCACGATGATGCCGCCGAATGTCACCATGCCGTAGGCGGGCAGTCGTTGTGTGAGCGCACCAATGAAAGGCAAGGTGCTCAAGACAATAATGGCATTGATGCCCCAGAGTTTGCCGACGGGCGCGCCCTCGCCGAGTTCGCGGATGCCGAATTCGGGAAAGACGTAATACATCTGCATCAAAACTAATTTCAAAAAAGCAATCAGCAGCAGGAACGCGAGCAGCCGGTAAAAACCGGATTGCTTGAACAGTTCACGGAAGATGCGGATGGTTTCCTTCGCGCTGTCGCGCACGGCGCGGAAGAAGGAATTGAATAAATTTTCGCCAGCAGCCTTGGGCGCGGGTGGAATAACTTTCACGCCGTCGTCGGCGACTTCCACGCCGGGGCGCATGAGCCAGATGAGCGGGAGCATCAGGAGTTCGAGGCCAAAGCTCACGAGGAACAGCGTGCGGTAAGTCGTGAGCGATGTGTCCAGCAACGGTAGCGCCAGATGGCCGCTTTCGCCCAGACCTTGCCGCACCCAGTCGAAAATAAATGCCGCCGCGAGCGAGCCGAAGTTCACCATCATGTAGGACGCCGAGAACGCAATCGAGCGCTGCTTCGTCGTGGAAAATTTCCGCACGGCGGCAACCAGCACCGGCGTTCCCAGCGCCTCGCCCACGGCTAGGGGGAATAATCCAAACGCAATCGCAAACCACGGCGTCGGCGCAAACACCATCACCGCGCGGGCGACGACGCAAATCCAGACGCCGAGAAAAAAAGTTTTCCGCATCCCGATGGCGTCCGTCAGCGCGCCGACCAGCAACGTGACAATCGTCATGGAGATGGACCAGGCTGCGACGAGGCCGAGCGCCTGCTGATCGGTGTAGCCAAACTCGGTGGAAAGCCAGCGCTTGAGGGTGAGATTGGTGACGCAGTAAGCAGCGAAGTTCAGCAGCTTAATGGCAAACGTGAGCCACAGCTCACGCGCCGCGCCGTGGAGAACAGTGAACTTGCCAAAAAAATTCGTGACGGGATGTTGGGCGTCGGCCATGAAATAAATTTTCTGGGACACAAACTAACCGGCTCGCCGCGCGATGGGAAGCGGCAATCACAATCGGCTGGTGGGACGAGCGTCCTCGCGAGCCGCGTGAACCTTTGACGTAAGCAACTCGCGGGGGGCGCTCGCCCCACCAATAAGGCATTGTCGAATCTTGCGTGGGCTTGTCATTTGGCGGTTACGGCATTAACTTGCGGCGTGAAAAACGAAGTCGTTCCCGTTCAAATCCGCGGTATCTTGCCGGCCAACAATAGTTGCGCCCTATTCGTCGGCACGGACAAGAAAGTTTTTGTCATCCAAGTCGAGCCTCAGATGGGCGCCGTCATCGGGATGTTTCTACGCGATACGCCGAAAGAACGTCCGCTCACGCACGACCTCATCAACCGCGTCTTTCTCGGCTTCGGCATCACGGTGGAACGCGTCGTCATCACTGACCTGAAAAATTCCACCTACTTCGCGCGGCTGATTCTCCTCCAGCAAAACGAACTGCACACGGAAAAGAAAATCGTGGAATTAGACGCGCGCCCCAGCGACTGTCTCGCGCTCGCCGCCGCGCAGAAAAAACCGGTGTTCGTTTCAGCAAAACTTTTTGAGTCGGTCGAGGACATGAGTTCGGTGCTGGAAAAGATGAACGAATCCGGCGAAGAGTCTGACTGACATGGCGTCCGCAAATCCCAATCCCCTCGCACTGATTTGCGGCGATGATGATCTGGCCGTAAAGCAGCGCGCCCGGCAACTCTTCACTGAATGGTCCGCCGAACTCGGCGGGATGGATCACGAAATCATCGAGGCCACCGTGGGCAACAGCGGCGATGCGCTCACCGCGCTTGGCAAACTGCGCGAGGCACTTCACACCCTGCCCTTCTTCGGTGGCGGCAAGGCCGTCTGGCTGCGCGACTGTAATTTTCTTGGTGAAGACCGCACCGCGTCCGCAGCAGCCGTGACCGAAACACTAGGCGAACTCGCGGAGGAGTTGAAAACTTTTGAGTGGAAAACTGTTCGCCTCCTCATCAGCGCGGGCAAGGTGGACAAGCGAAAAACTTTTTACAAGACGCTCGACAAGCTCGGCACGGTGGAAACTTTTGCTGCGTGGTCGTTGGATGACAAAGACTGGGCGGATCGGGCACAGGTTGCCGCGCGCATTGCGCTCAAGGTTCGGCAAAAGGAAATTTCTCGCGAGGCGTTGATGGAATTAATGCAGCGCGCCGGCAGCAGCGCACGGCAACTCGAAAACGAAGTGGAAAAACTTTGCGTCTCCGTCGGCGACCGCACAAAGATTGAACTCGCTGACGTAACGCGGATTTGCCCGCTGAATAAATCGGCGCGGGCGTTCGCGCTGGGTGATGCGCTGGGCGATCGCAACCTGCCCGCGCTGTTGAAGTGCCTCGATGAGGAGCTGTGGGAAATCCGCGCGAAGATTGACAAGGATAAGTCCGAAATCGGCCTGCTCTACGGGCTGACGAGCAAAATCCGCGCGCTGCTTTTTTTGAAGGAGATGATGCGCGAAGGCTGGATCAAGGAACCGCGCGATTACAATTCTTTCAAGGCTCAACTGGAGCGCGTGCCCGCCGATAAATTACCTGCAGAGAAAAAGTTTAACCCGCTCGCCATCAATCCATATGTGCTTTACAAAGCACTGCCGCAGGTCAAAAAATATGGCTCGTCGGAGCTGGTGAATGCGCTGGAGGTCTTGCTGCGTTGCAATCAAAAGCTTGTGAGCAGCGGACTGGATGAGGCGCTCGTCTTGCAGCAGGCGCTGGTGCAAATCGTGACTCCGCAGCCGATGGCGGCTTAAAAATTTCTTAAGAATCAAAATGGCAAACGCAAATATTTCAGTGCTGGTCGGTAAAAAAACGGCATACCTGCGGGTTACCGGCCGCGCGAACTTCGCGGGCAGTCCGGATTTCAAAACGGTGCTGGCCGAGCTTTACGCCAAGGGTTACAAGCATTTTGTCATTGACCTCTCGGAGTGCCTGCTGATGGATAGCACATTTCTCGGCGTGCTCTGCGGGTTCGGGATGAAATTGAATCCCAAAGGCTGCGTCGCCGGAACCGGCATAGAACTTTTTAATGCCACGGCACGCGTAGCGGAGCTTTTGGAAAATCTTGGCGCAGCGCATCTCTTCAACATGAAGACCGGCGCGCTAGAACTGCCCGCCGACGTTCGCGCCTGTGTGCCGGAATCCATCAACCCCACGCACGAACAAATCACGCGCACCAGCCTCGAAGCGCACGAGACGCTAATGGCGATGAACCCGGAAAACGTGGCGCGCTTCAAGGATGTGGCGCAGTTTCTCGCAGAAGATTTGAAGTCCCTCGAAAAATCGGCGGAGTAACCAGACAAAGCAACACCAAGTCTTAAGCCGTCATTTCAACTTTGGAAATGATCAAGTGGGGGGAATTATTGTGGAGAAACCAGCGGCAGTATAAAAATCCGGGCAGCAGACGCCAAGGAGGTGGGGGTGGGGAACCCCGCTGAAGAAACGTTCTGCTACCCGAATGAGGCCATGTTACAGGCCGGTTTCACTTTGTCAATAATCTTGTGATTTCGGGGGCGGTTTGGCGTCAAAAAACTGGTTTCTCCACTTTACGGACGCCGGTTTTTCCTTAAAGTGAAGATAATGACGCTGGAAACCATTCCGCTGTTCCGCAATTTGAACCCCAACGAATTGCAGGCGCTTCGGCTCATCACCCAGACCAAAGCATTTCCCGCCGGGCGGGATGTTTTTCTCGAAGGCTCGCCGGGCGACGGTGTCTATTTTGTCAAAACCGGTCTCGTCGAAATTTCCGTCGGCAAAGGCCAACGCCACGTCCTCTCCCGCCTCGGCCCCGGCGAAATTTTCGGCGAGATGGCCGTCATCGAACACCGCCCGCGTTCGGCCAACGCCTCGGCGGCGGTGGACGCGGAGGTTTTTTTTCTGCCGCGCGGCGAGATGCTTTCCTTCCTCGAACATTCACCCGGACTCGCGTTTGCTTTGCTTCAGCAGATCAGCCACCGCCTCCGTGAATTCAACCAGCTTCATCTCCGCGAACTCGTGCAGGCGGAATCGCTCGCCGTCATCGGACGTTTTGCTCAGGGCGTCGTCCACGATTTGAAAAATCCCTTGAGCATCATCAGCCTCTCCGCCGAGATGTTCGACATGCCGGGCATCAGCGCCGAAATCCGCGCCAAGTCGCAAGTCCGCATCCGCAAACAAGTCGAGCGCGTCAGCGACATGGTCAGCGACATTTTAATTTTTACCCAGGGCGCACGCACCGAGACCAATCTGAAACGCGGCGATTTCCGCACCTTCGTCCTCGAACTCATCGGCGACCTCCGCTCCGAAGCGGAGATGAAATCCGTGCAAGTCGAAATGCCAAGCGCCCCGCCGACAGTCAACGTGCTGTTCGACCAGCGCCGCTTGAGCCGCGTCTTCTTCAATCTCGCGGGCAACGCCACGGACATCATGCTCAACGGCGGGAAAATTTTCCTGCGCTTCTCGTTGAACGAAAACGAAGTCATCACCGAAATCGAGGACACCGGCCCCGGCATCGCGCCGGAAATGGCGGACAAACTCTTCCAGCCCTTCGCCACCTACGGCAAAACCAAAGGCACGGGCCTCGGCCTCTCCATCTGCAAAAAAATCGTCGAGGACCACGGCGGGGAAATTTCCGCGCGCGGCGAGGCCGGACGCGGCGCGATTTTTTCTTTCACGCTGCCGTTGGTAAAATAATTTTTCAACCACGGATAAACGCAGATAAACACGGATTCAGATTTTTTATCTGTGTTCATCTGTGCCCATCCGTGGTTAAATTTTCTGAAAATCAAAAACGTGAACCGAATCCATCTTCTCTCCGAACAGGTCGCCAACCAGATCGCCGCCGGCGAAGTGGTCGAACGCCCCGCGAGCGTCGTCAAGGAACTCGTCGAAAACTCCCTCGATGCGGACGCCAAAAAAATCTCCATCGAAATCGGCGCCGGCGGACGCAGCCTCATCCGCATCACCGACGACGGCTTCGGCATGAGCCGCGACGACGCGCTGCTCTGCCTCGAACGCCACGCCACCAGCAAAATTATCCGTGCCGAAGATTTATCCCACATCGCCACGATGGGTTTTCGCGGCGAAGCCCTGCCCAGCATCGCCAGCGTGAGCCGGTTCAACCTGACCACGCGCGAACGCGAAGAAGCTTCGCCCGAAGGCACGCAAATCCTCGTCAACGGCGGAACCATCGCCGAAGTCAAAGCCGCTGGCAGCGCCACCGGCACGAGCATCGAAGTGCGGCAGCTTTTTTACAACCTGCCTGCACGCCGGAAATTTCTCCGCAGCGAAGAGACCGAAGCCGCGCACATCCAGCATTACCTCACGCTCGCCGCGCTCGCGCATCCCGAAGTTGCCTTCACGTTTGTCAAAGACGCCCGCAACGTCTGGCAACTGCCCGCGCAAAAATCCGGCGCGTCGATTTCCAGCCGAACCGACGCCCTGCGTGAACGCCTTCGCGCCCTGCTCGGCGAGGAAAAACTTTTGCCCGTCAATTTCTCCGTCGCGCTCGAAGACGACGGCAAAGAATTGCCGCCCGACGAGACGGACATTTTTGAAACCGCCTCACCCGAAAAGCCCGCACTCCGCACTCCGCACTCCGCACTCCGCGTTTGGGGACTCATTGGTTCGCCCGGCGTTTCCCGCGCCACGCGCGAGAGCCAGTTCACCTTCGTCAATCGTCGCCCCGTGGAAAATCGCGGCCTCAACTACGCGCTCATCGAGGGCTATCACAATTCGCTGATGAAAGGCCGCTACCCCGTCTGCTGCCTCTTCCTCGAAATTGATCCGGCGGCCGTGGACGTGAACATCCATCCCGCCAAGCGCGAGGTGAAATTTCACCGCGAATTTGAAATCCGCAAATACGTCGCGCAAGCCGTGCGCGAAACTCTGGTCGCGTTTCATGGTGAACCGCCCAAGCCGCCGGAAAATTCATCCGTCCCCAAGCCCAGCACGCCCCACGAAATTAAACTGGCCGCCGCCGCCGCCACGCCAACGTTGCCGCAGTTCCCAGAACAATTAAAACCCGCCGCCGCACCGCAAACAATTTCCGCGCAACAATCGCCCTTGAAAATGGGCTTCACGCCGCGCCCGGCAGAAGCCGCACTGAGCGCGCCCGCCCCCGAAGCACGCATCACTCCTCACTCGTCAACATCAGCGCCCGTTCCCCAATCGGCAATCGGCAATCGGCAATCGGCAATCCCCCAATCATCATCCGCGGTGCCGCTCCTCGATGTGCCGATGCGCATGGTCGGCGTCATCGGTCGGCTTTACGTCATCTTGGAATCGGATCGCGGACTCGTGCTGCTCGACCAGCACGCCGCGCACGAACGGATTTTATTTGAGCAGATGATGACGCGCATCGAATCGAACGCCCTCGCGCCTTCGCAAAAATTATTGCTGCCGGAGACGATTGAACTCCCGCCGCGCGACGCCCAATTTTTGCGCGAACAACTTCCCTCGCTGACCAAACTTGGCGTCGGCTTGAATGAATTTGGCGAACGCACCTTTCTGCTCGATGCGCTCCCGCCCTTCGTGAAAGTGCCGGACGCGCGCCGCTTCGTATTCGATTTGGTGGACGAACTGCGCGCCGCCGGACGCGAGGTGAATCTCGCGCGGCTCGGCGAACACACCGTCGCCAAGACCGTCTGCCGCCACGCCGTGAAAGCCAACGATCCGCTCGGCGGGCCGGAACTGGAAAATCTCGTCGAAGATTTGCGTCGCTGCGCGATGCCCTACACCTGTCCACACGGCCGCCCGACACTGATTGAAATGAATTACCGCGAGTTGGAGAAAAAGTTTGGAAGGGCGCAGTGAAAAAATTATTCACACTCAAAAAGTTGATAACTAATTTTGTAGCTGAAAATTTTATCGAGAACGTCCTTAGAAAAGATTTATTATTGATTATCAACAAGTCAGTGAAAAACCTGTGGACAGAATTAATAACTCCGTATTGTGCCGAACGGTTGTTTGCCCTTAAGTGGTAAGCATTATGAAAGTTCGCGAAGCCATAAAACTTATTGAAGACGACGGCTGGTATCTTGACCGCACGCGCGGCAGCCATCGCCAATACAAACATCCGCAAAAGCGCGGGCTGGTGACGGTTGCCGGAAAACCCGGCGACGACCTTGCGCCCGGCACAAAAAACAGTATTCTGAAGCAGTCAGGATTGAAATGAGCCGCTACCTAGTCATCATTGAAAAGACCGCCACCGGCTTCTCGGCTTACTCGCCGGATTTGCCGGGCTGCGTCGCCACTGGCGGCACACGCAAGGAAGTCGAGCAGGAGATGCACGACGCCATTGAGTTTCACATCGAAGGCCTGCGTCTGGCCGGCGAAGAAGTTCCCGAACCGCAATCACAAGCGTCGTATTGTGAAGTCGCCGCCTGATTCAAATTCCCCTGACAATCTTCGTCAGGATGTCTGTCCCGCTTCTACTGAAAACATTTCCGGCGAGCACTGGCGCTATTGCCTGCAATGCGGCCACGAGTTGATCAACGAGAAGTGCAAACTGCGCTGCCCGCATTGCCACTATTTCATGAGCTGCTCGGATTTTGATTTCGCCGTTTGAAACCGGGGCGGGTTTTTGTCAGAAAAAATCCGACTTGCAAAACTTCTCACTGCAAGCCGGAGAAGATCCGGGCAAAGTCGGCAGCGTTTGTCCGAGTTTTTTATCGGCATGGTTTCGACTAACGTCCCATCCAGCCGCCATCTACAAGGAGCGTCACGCCGTGAACATACGCCGCCGCGTCGGAGGCGAGGAACACGGCCGGGCCGCCGAAATCTTCGGTCTTGCCCCAGCGCCCCGCCGGGATGCGCGCGAGAATCTGCTGGCTGCGAACCGGGTCGGCGCGGAGCGCTTCGGTATTGTCCGTGTCAATGTAGCCGGGCGCGATGGCGTTCACGTTCACACCTTGGCCGGCCCATTCGTTCGCGAACGCTTTCACGAGTGAACCGATGCCGCCCTTGCTCGCCGCGTAGCCGGGCACGGTGATGCCGCCCTGAAATGTCAGCAGCGACGCAGTGAAAATGATTTTGCCTGATCCGCGCGCTACCATGTCCTTGCCGATTTCGCGGGTGAGCACGAATTGTGAATTCAAATTCACTTCGATCACCTTGTCCCAATACTCGTCGGGATGTTCGGCAGCAGGTTTGCGGAGAATTGTGCCGGCGTTGTTCACGAGGATGTCAATGCGCGGGAAATCTTTTTTTACCTGCGCGATGAAAGCGTAGAGTGATTTGCGGTCGGCGAAATCGCACGCGTAGCCTTTGAAATTGCGTCCGAGCGCTTTGACTTCTTGCTCCACACTGCTGCCGGGTTCGAGCGTGGCGCTGACGCCGATGATGTCGGCACCCGCCTCGGCCAAGGCCACGGCCATGCCCTTGCCGATGCCGCGTTTCGCGCCGGTGACGAGGGCAATTTTTCCTTTGAGATTAAAGCGTTCGATGATGTTCATGGCAAAAATGTGTCAGGCCTGACCGTCTATGAGAACCGTCATTGCCCAAGGTTGCCGTGGGCAGCTTGACTCGGTTCTTGAAACGAAGGGCCGGCTGTGGCTGAAAGCGTGGGACGCAAATTAACCTTCGTGACGGCAGGTTGAATCAATCTGCACGGACGGAAAGCCCCGCCTGCGGATCGCCGGAAATCACGTCGGCCACGATGTTGTTTTCGTCGTCCTGCGGCCCGACGATTTTCACTTCCGCGACCTTGATGCCGGAGCGATAGACATAAAACGTCTGTTGAAGCCGGGGCATTTTGCCATCCGGAAAATTCAGGATGGCGATGCGGGCGACGTCGTTGACGCGAACCACTTTCGCCGCAAGCGCCAAATCAGGTGTAACGATGGCTTTGGGCGCGGCCTCCGTCACAGTGGCTTTGGTGGTGGACGATTGTGACGCGGCAGCGGCCTTGGGTCCCGAAGGCAGTTGATGCTTGAACCAACTGCAACCGGGTGCGACGAGCGCAATGACGAGGAGCGTGAACAGGGAAGAATTTTTCATGTGCTGGGAAAAAGCATTGTGGGTTTCGCGGGTGAAAGCAATTTCATTCTTTGCTGGGTAGTGGGTCGGTTTGAAAGCGGGTGGCGACGCGCGCCCGACCAAACTGCCGTTAGATTTCAATGGCCGAAAAGTTTTTTCAAAATCTCCGGCCCGTTCTGCCAGAAGATGATCGCCACGCCCATCAGCGCGCCGCCAGCCATTACGCCGGACGCCACGGGGAACGTGAATTCCTCCGCCTTGGCCGGTGATTTTCTCTGGAACCACCAGGCGATGACCGCGCCGATGAAAAACAGCACGCCGTAATACCATTGAAAAATCCACGCGAGGCCGAAGCCCGAGGCAGACGGCAAGTATTTTTGCTGCTTCGGAAAAATCACCGGCAGAATTGTCAGCCCCATTCCCACCGCGCCGCCGATGACGATGCTCCAGATTTTCACCGAGGCGAGCGCCTCGAAGCCTTGGCTCAAAGCCTGCGCGACGGCGGCCCACGTCTGGGCGGCAGGCGCGGGAAATTGATCTGAACCGAGGACTTCCGGTTTGTTGACGATGAGCGTGAACGCGGTGACGCTGACCACCGTGCCGATGAAAATGCCCGCGAACTGCGCGATAAACTGTTTGCGCGGATTCGCGCCGAGCAGGTAGCCGCTTTTCAAATCCGTCAGCAGATCGGCGGCGGAACCGGCGGAACCAGCGGTGATGTTGGCGCTCATCAGGTTCACATCCATGTTACCGGGGTTGAGCGCGCCGAAGGTGAGTTGCGTGACCTTGCCCATCGGGCCGATGGGCGTGGTGTCCGTCTCGCCCGTGACGCGGCAGGCGACGAGCGCGAGCGCGAAGGACATCACCACGGCGAGCGCGCTCTGCCAATACGGCATTCCAAACGAGGCGTGCGCCAGCAGCGCGAGGGCAATGAGCGAGATCAATTGCCCGGCGGCGAACCACGACATCGGCGTTTCAATGGCGTCCATTTCGCTGACGGATTTGTCCTTGGATTTGGGCGAAAACATTTTTCCCAAGTCGGTGAAGGCGCGCAGGGAAATCCGCCATTTCAAAATCAAATCCAGCAAGCTCGCGAACACCATGCACGCCACGCCCGGCCAGAGCGTCCATTGCACGCAGCCGCGAAAGCCGTCCTTCACGATGAGTCCCGCGTGCTGCAAGGCCGGCACATACATCATCCAGCAAACCACGCTGCCGATGAGAATGCTGAGGCAGACGCGCATCCCCATGATCGCGCCGGACGCGATGAAGATCGGCTCCCAACTGACCATCACCGTGCGCCCCACCCACGTCGGGCCGAGGACGAGGGCGTTGAATTTTGTGACCAAGGCGTCGCTGGAAAATTTTGCGAGTTTCGGGATTGCGGCAAATCCGTCGTGCCAGAAATTATCCAGCGCTGAAATTATTCCCGCCAGGCCGAGCGCCTTCGCCGCGCGCATGCCCTTTTGCCCGTGCGAGTGCAGGGCGCGCAAGGTTTCCGCCGCCGCCACGCCGCTGGGAAAACGGAGTTGCTCGATGTTGATCATCTGCTTCTTCATCGGGATCGCCATCGTCACGCCGAGAATCGCGAGGAAGAAAACCCACGCGAACGTCAGCGGCAGCGAAAGCGCGTGGCCGTTGAGCATGATGAACGCCGCAAACGCCGAGATGAGCGTGCCGCCGGTGGACATTCCCGCCGAACTCGCGGTGGATTGCATACAGTTGTTTTCCAGAATCGTCATCGGCGTTTTAGCAAAACCGATTTTTACGAAGGTCGTCCAGATGGCGTAAGACAAAATACAGGCGGTGATCGCGACGCCCATGCCCCAGCCGGATTTGAGGCCAATGTAAAGATTGGTGAGCGAGAGAATCCCGCCCAGCAGCGAACCCATCAGCACCGCGCGCCAAGTGAGCTGCTTCAGGGAATCGCCGCGTCCGCGATAAACTTTCTCAAACCACTGCCGCTCGATTTCCTCCGGCTTGCCGGTGAAGCCAGCCAGCGGCAGTTCAAATTCCTTTTCCGGCACAGAAATTTTTTCGGCAGGTTGCACGCGCGGCAATGTCGGAAATCTGCCGCCGGGGCGCGAGCTTTTTTGTGGAACATGCCGGCATTTTGATTGGCCGCGGCGCGGTGACGAGGGGTTGCGTCCAGCGGTTGCCATGCCGCGCCCTGCCTGCTAGTGTTTCCGCACCAAGAATTATGAGCACGCGCCTCGAAGTAAAAAAAACCTACAAGCTCTACATCGGCGGAAAATTTCCGCGCAGCGAGAGCGGCCGCTACCTGTCCGCTAACTCCGCGAAAGGCGAACACCTCGATAATTTCGCCCACGCCTCGCGCAAGGATTTCCGCGATGCCGTCGTCGCCGCGCGCGGGGCGACGGATGGCTGGGCGAAGGCCACGGCTTATTTGCGCGGACAAATTTTATATCGCACCGCCGAGATGTTGCAAAATCGCGCGGGCGAACTGGTCAATGAGATTACCCGTTCCACTGGCAGCAGCCCGGCGGCGGCGAAACGCGAGGTGAAACTGGCGATTGACCGGCTCGTGCATTACGCGGGCTGGACGGACAAGTATCAGCAGATTTTTGGCAGCGTGAATCCCGTCGCCTCGCCGCATTTCAATTTCACCACGCCGGAACCGCAGGGCGTAGTCGTGGTGCTCGCGCCGGATGAACCGTCGTTGCTCGCGCTCGTGTCGCTAATGGCGCCGGTGATCTTGAGCGGCAACGCGGCGATTGTCGTCGCGTCCGAAAAATTTCCGCTGCCCGCCGCGACGTTCGCCGAAATTCTGGCGACGAGCGATCTGCCCGGCGGCGTGGTCAATATTTTGACCGGCAAGCGCGCCGAACTCGTCCCGCACGTCGCGACGCACATGGATGTGAATGCCATCGTGGACGGCGCAGGCGATGCCGAAATCAGCGCGAAGCTGCAAGCGGGTGTGGCGACTAATCTCAAGCGCTACGCCAATCACGCCGCGAAGGACTGGTTTTCGGCGAAGGTGGAAGACCCTTATTGGATTCTCGACACGGTGGAATTCAAGACCGCGTGGCATCCAATCGGGATTTGATTTACCGGCGGAGAGAGACGGGCGGCTTAAAACAATTTTCCCCAACTTTTCGGCCAAAAAAAAGGCCGTCCCGAATGGGACGGCCTAATGTTTTTGGCGCAGTTACTTTTTCTTGGCGGCGGCCTTCTTGGTCTGGACGATCGCCTTTTTGCGTTTGATGTAGGCCTTGCGGCGTTTCTTGTGTTCGGATTTATTGAGTTGTTGTCCCATAAGTGTCTTTACATTTTTTCGCTGGTTGCGATTTTGATTTGAATATGAATTTTTATGCGCACCGATTCAATCTTTATTTGGCTTTGGTTTTGATCCTGCCGTTGTGCGGCTGCATGTTTTTCAAGAATGAGTTAGGCAAAAAGAAGGCCGAGAAGACCAGCGCCGTCCGCATCCACCTCGAATCTCCCGTGAGCGTGCCCGGCAAAACGCGCACAGTTTCCCTCCTGCGCTCCGCGCCGGTGGCGGTGACAATTGACGAAGATCCGGTGCTGACCGAGGCCAATCTGCTCGCGGCTGAACTGATTGATACCTACGGCAGCTACTCCGTCCACTTGCGCTTCGATGAGAGCGGCGGCTGGGCGCTCGAACAGTCCACGGCGGGCAATCCCGGCAAGCACCTCGTCATCTTCGGCCAGTGGGGCGAAACGAATAATCAGGGACGTTTTCTCGCCGCGCCCATCATCAGCCGCCGGATCGCGGGCGGTGAACTCACGTTCTCGCCGGACGCCTCGCGCGAGGAAACGCAACAGTTTGTGGACGGCCTGAACAACCTCGCCCGCATTCTACACACGCCGCAGAAAAAATGATCCCCCCCCCGCTCCGCCGCCCGCTGCTCGCGGTGATTTTATTTTCCGGCGCCAGTGGCTTCGCGCAATCGCCGTTTCAATTTCCCACGGCGAACCACGCGCTGTTTGAGGTGGGCGGCGAATCGAAATTTTTCGCGCCCACCGCGCCGGACAAACCGTGGACCAGCGGCAGCTTCGGGTGTGTGCGTAACACCGAGACGCGGATGCACGAGGGGCTAGACATCATCCGCCTCCACACCGACAAGCGCGGTGAACCGACCGACGCGGTGCTCGCAACCGCCGATGGCACCGTGGCCTACATCAGCCCCAAGGCCGGCCTGTCGAACTACGGCAAGTATGTCGTCATCCGCCACATCATCGAAGGATTGGAAATTTATTCGCTCTACGCGCACTTGAGCGCGATGGCACCGGATTTGAAAACCGGCGGGGTAGTAAAAGCGGGCCAAGTCATCGCCACGATGGGACGAACTTCCTCGGCGGAGACGATTGCGAAAGACCGCGCGCACGTTCACTTTGAGCTGAACTTGTTTATCAACGACGACTTCGCCGCGTGGCAAAAAAAAGACGCTCCCGGCGAACGCAACGACCACGGCCTGTGGAACGGCCACAACCTGCTCGGCCTCGACCCGCGCGAAATTCTGCTGGCCGAACACCATCCCGCAAAAAAATTCAGTCTGCTGGAATTCGTGCGCGGCCAGACGGAACTCTGCCGTGTGCTGGTGCGGGCGAAAGATTTTTCGTTCGTCAAACGCTACGCGCCGCTCGTGCTGAAAAATCCCGTGGCGGACAAGGAAGGCATTGCTGGCTATGAAGTCGTGTTGAATTACAACGCCGTGCCGTTCGCACTGCTGCCGCGTGCCGCTTCGGAAATGAAAAGCGCGACCCGCATCCAACTGCTCTCGGTGAACGCGGCGGTCGCCAACGCGGAGCGCTGCCGCAAGCTGCTTGCGCAACGCGGCAGCCACTGGCAGTTGACCGACAGCGGACGGCGGGAAATTGAGAAGCTGATTTATTGATTTTCATTTTGCCGCGTCTGGCGCTCTTCAAGCCGGATGATTTATGACGGGCGTTCGTCGTTGAATCCTGTTAGTTTCATCCGCTCAATTGTGAGCATCACAACCGAAATCTCAAAACGGCGCACGTTCGCCATCATCTCGCACCCCGACGCCGGCAAAACGACGTTGACGGAGAAGCTGCTGCTTTACGGCGGCGCCGTGCAGCTCGCCGGCTCCGTGACGGCGCGAAAAAATCAGCGCGCGACGACGAGCGACTGGATGGAATTGGAAAAAAAGCGCGGCATCTCCATCAGCTCGACGGTGCTGCAATTCGACTACGACGGCTTCCGCATCAATCTCCTCGACACGCCCGGCCACAAAGATTTTTCCGAAGACACTTACCGCGTGCTAACCGCCGTGGATTCCGTCGTGATGGTGATTGATTCCGCGAAGGGCATCGAGCCGCAGACGCGCAAACTGTTTGAAGTCTGCCGCCAACGTGGCGTGCCGATCTTCACGTTCATGAACAAGTGCGACCGCCCGATGAAGGAGCCGCTCGCCTTGCTGGATGAATTGGAAAAAGTTCTCGGCATCGGCGCGTTTCCCGTGAACTGGCCGATTGGCAACGGCGCGGATTTTCAGGGCGTGTATGACCGGCAGACGAAAACAATGCACACGTTTGAGCGTGTGGTGGGCGGAAAATATCGTGCGCCGGTCGCCGTTGGAAATCTGCATGATCCAGAAGTGCGCGGAAATTTGAGCGAGGCCGACTGGAATAAAACCGTCGAGGAGTTGGAAATGTTGGAAGGCGCGGGCGAAGCGTTTGACGAAGCTGCCGTGCTCGCAGGCAAAACGACGCCGGTGTTTTTCGGCAGCGGCGTGAATAATTTCGGCGTGCAGCTTTTGCTGGATGGATTTCTAAAACATTCCCCCGCCCCGAAATCGCGCGTGATGGGCGGCATTGAAATTTCACCGGAGAATCCGGCGTTCAGCGGCTTCATCTTCAAGATTCAGGCAAACATGGATCCGCGCCACCGCGACCGCATCGCGTTCATCCGCGTCTGCTCCGGCAAATTTGAGCGCGACATGACGGTGCATCATTCGCGTTCCGAAAAAAAAGTCCGCCTCTCCAGCTCGCACAAACTCTTCGGCAACGAACGCGAGACGGTGGACGAAGCCTATCCCGGCGATGTCATCGGCCTCGTCGGCCACGACGGTTTCGGCATCGGCGACACGCTGACGACGGATCCGAAGATTGCTTACAAAGAAATTCCGCGCTTCACGCCCGAAGCCTTCAGCTATCTGCACAATCCAAACACGGGAAAATACAAACAGTTCCGCCAAGGCCTCGACCAGCTTTTGCAGGAAGGCGTCATTCAGGCTTTGTATCTGCGCAATTCCTCCATCAAGACACCGCTGCTCGCCGCCGTCGGGCCGTTGCAATTTGAAGTCGTGCAATTCCGCCTAGAAAGCGAATACGGCGCGGATTCGCGCCTTGAACCCGCGCCGTGGAGCGTCGTCCGCTGGCTGCCGACGGACATCAAAGAAGACGACCTCGACGCGCTGTCACTCCCGACGGGCGCAAAGATGGCCTACGACCTCGGCAAGAATCCGGTCATCCTGTTCCAGAACGAGTGGTCGGCAAATTATTTTAACGAGACGAACAAAAGTTGCCCGCTCTCCGCCGTGCCAGTGCAAACGGCGCGGGAATAATCTTTTCCCGCCGTTGGCAAGCAAGCTTGGCCACCCTTTTAGGCGACATTCCGCCGCCAGATTTCCGTTGCCAGAGCCGTCGCCCGGATTTAACTTAACCGCACAAAGTTTTTCTATGACGAACGTGGCCAACCAGTCAGCTTCAGCAAATGATTTGCTGAAAAACTCGTCGCTTTACCGCGAGTTCCAGGCCGAGCGCGAGGAGATTCTCCGACACAAGTGGATTGAATCCGAAAAAGCCGGGCGCGACATCGGCTTCGAGCAGGCCTTGACCGACTGGATCATCAATCACCGTTCTCACTGGCGCAAATCTCGGCAATCCTCCCGAAACTGACCGCCGCCACCCAACTCCTTTAACGCCGCCCTGCGAGGTGGCAAAGGAAAAATGAAATCGAAAATTAAAACGCGAACCAGCCCCAGCCAACGGGAGCCGTTCGCGATTTTGTTTTTCCAATCATCCTCGTCGCCTTCCGCATACTCATCCTCACTTTGGTTTTTGAAGACGAGGATGACGATGAGCATGAGGAAGATTTTTTCCCATGCCTGAATCCACCCTCATCCTCGACGCCACCGCCATCCAGCGCGCGCTCACGCGCATCGCGCATGAGATTGCCGAGCGCAATGAAGTAAGCAGCGACGTGGCGCTCGTCGGCATCCCCACCGGCGGCGTGCCGCTCGCGCAGCGGCTCGGCAAAATTCTTGCCAGCATCTGGAACCACGCCGTCCCCGTCGGCAGCCTCGACGTCTCCATGCACCGCGACGATTTGGACCAGCGCGTCGCGCCCACGATTTTTCCCACGGACATTCCATTCGACGTGACCGGCAAAACCATCGTGCTGGTGGACGACGTGCTGTTCAGCGGCCGCACGACTCGCGCCGCGCTAGACGCGCTAAATGATTTTGGCCGCCCCAAAAAAATCCAGCTCGCCGTGCTCGTGGATCGCGGCCATCGCGACCTGCCCATCAAGGCGGATTTCGTCGGCAAAAATGTGCCAACCGCGCTGGACGAAAAAATTTCCCTACTGCTCACCGAATCCGGTGCGGCAAAGGACGAAGTATTGTTGAGGAAAAAAGTTTAGACAGGATTAACAGGATGGACAGGATTTCAATCCTGATAATCTTGTTAATCCTGTCAAAAAATAAAATGAGTTGGACCAAAAAACATCTACTCGACATCGAATCGCTCACGGCGGAAGAAATTCTCACCGTGCTCGACACCGCGCGCGGCTTCAAGGCCGTCGGCGAACGCGCCATCAAAAAAGTTCCGGCACTGCGCGGCAAAACCGTCGTGAACCTGTTCGTCGAGCCGTCCACGCGCACGCGCATCAGCTTTGAACTCGCGGCGCAACGGCTTTCCGCCGACATCGTGAATTTTTCCGCCGACGCGTCGTCGTTCAAGAAAGGTGAGACGCTCAAAGACACCGCGCTGAATCTCCAGGCGCTCAATGCCGATTTCATTATCATCCGTCACAGCGCGAGCGGCGCGCCGCATTTTCTCTCGCGCGTGCTGGACGCCCACGTCATCAACGCCGGCGACGGCGCGCATGAACATCCCACGCAGGCGCTGCTCGACACCTTCACCATCCGAGAGAAAAAAGGCCGCATCGCCGGGCTGAATGTGACGATCCTCGGCGACATCCTCTACAGCCGCGTCGCCCGCTCGGACATCTGG